>SKIJ01000010.1 GCA_007116495.1 Cryomorphaceae bacterium
ACACGTCGAATCGGCGCAATCAGTAAGTCTGTTCGCATATATTCCAACGCCTCAAATACCGACGCTCAAGGTGTAACCACACTTCGCATCAAAGGAAAAGTTGAAAAAGTAGAAGAAGCATCAACCGTACCTTTGAACAATTCAGGCGGTCAAAGCAGCATTAGAAACAAATAAGGCATAGCCTTTATCACTTGCCCATCGTAATTTTACGGTGGGCTTTTTTATACCCTTCGTTTGAGGTAACAGCAAGTATCACGTATAAAATTGAGTGCCATGTTAGCCATTTCAAAGAAAGGACTTCGCATGCCGGAGTCGCCCATTCGTAAATTGGTTCCCTATGCAGAACAAGCCGTTGAAAACGGCGTGAAGGTCTACCAATTAAACATCGGACAACCCGATCTTCCGACACCAAACGTGGTACTAGATGCCGTTAGAAACATTGATCTTGAGATTTTAGAATACAGCCATTCGGCCGGGTTTCTTGAGTATCGCCAAGCGCTTGCTCGATACTACCGCAACAACGGCATTGAGGTTGCCACCACCGATTTAATCGTTACTACCGGGGGGTCTGAAGCACTTAGTTTTACCATGGGCACCATTGCTGATGAGGGCGACGAAGTCATCATTCCCGAGCCATTTTACGCAAACTACAACGGCTTTTCTACCGCGTATGGCGTAACCGTTGTTCCGGTTACCTCTACCATTGATACCAATTTTGCCCTTCCTCCCATCGAATCGTTTGAAGAAAAAATTTCGGAGAAAACAAAAGCCATCATCATCTGTAACCCCGGAAATCCCACGGGTTATTTGTATACACGTGAGGAGCTGGAAAAGCTTCGCGACTTGGTCATCAAGCACAATCTTTATCTGATTGTAGATGAGGTTTACAGAGAGTTCACGTACGACAATCGCAAGCATATTTCCATACTGGAAATGGAAGGACTGGAAGAGCATGCTATCGTTGTTGACTCTGTGAGTAAGCGTTACAGCATGTGCGGTGCACGCATCGGGTGTTTGATATCGCGCAATAAAGAAGTCATACATACGGCAATGAAATTTGCTCAGGCACGTTTGAGCCCACCCACCATTGAGCAAATTGCCGCACAAGCAGCTATGGATACGCCAGCATCGTACTTCAAAGAAGTTGCTGAGGAGTACACCAAGCGAAGAAATGTTTTGGTAAATGGACTTAACATCATTTCAGGTGTAGAGTGTCCGATGCCCAAAGGTGCCTTTTACTGCGTTGCAAAATTACCGGTCGACAATGCCGATGCTTTTGCCCGTTGGATGTTGGCTGAATTCGAGTATGAAGGTGCGACGCTCATGGTTGCCCCCGCCGAAGGTTTCTACGCAACGCCAAATCACGGTAAACAAGAAGTACGTTTGGCTTATGTACTTGAAGTTCCTGTACTTGAAAAGTGTTTGAACATTCTAGAGAATGCTCTAGAAGCCTATCCCGGAAGATTAGCGCAATGATCGTTCAGCACAACGCATCGTTAAAAAGCCTCAACACCTTTGGCTTGGATGTGCGCGCTAACAGTTATGTTCGCATATCATCCATCGAAGACCTTAAGCACGTTGAAGAGCTGCCCAAACCGTGGTTTATATTGGGAGGTGGAAGCAACATTTTATTTACTAAAGACTTTCCCGGTACTGTCATTCACGTCGATATTCGTGGGCGGGGAATTGAAGGGGAGAACAAAAACGACGCTCTGGTATACGGAATGGCAGGTGAAAACTGGCACGAATTCGTTCGCTACACCCTACAGCTCAGTTTGGGCGGCATCGAAAACCTCGCGCTTATCCCGGGAAACTTAGGCACAGCTCCCGTGCAAAACATTGGTGCGTACGGTGTAGAAATTAAAGATGTCCTAGAACGTGTAGAAGCGTTTGACCTGATTACTCAAGACGTTAAATGCTTTTCTTGTGCTGAGTGCCGATTTTCATATCGCAACTCCATATTCAAAGGCAGCGAGAAAGGACGGTACATCATAACCAAGGTGGTGTTGCGGCTTTCTAAATCACCCACAGTTAATACATCATACGGTGCTATACAATCTGAGCTAAGCAGTATGGGCATTGTGCAACCAGACATCCACGATGTTGCACGTGCGGTAATTCGCATTCGCATGTCAAAACTACCCGATCCTGCTATGTTGGGTAATTGCGGGAGCTTTTTCAAAAACCCAATTATTAATGCCTCAGTAGCTGAACGATTACAACGCGAACACACGACCATGCCCAGCTACCAAACGCAACGTGAAGGGATGGTTAAAATACCAGCAGGTTGGCTGATTGAAAATGCAGGCTGGAAAGGAAAACCTATAGGAAATGTAAGCATGCATAAACACCAAGCGTTGGTTTTGGTTAACTTAGGAAACGCTACAGGAAACGAACTTTATGAGCACGCACAGCGCGTAAAACAATCCGTGACTGAAACGTTTGGGATTGATCTCGAAGAAGAGGTAAATGTGTTGTAATTTTGCACTATGGAATTATTTATTTTAGCAGCAGCTTTTTTAGGATTGGCATTTGCCGGTATTGCCATTAAAATATGGGCGAAGAAAGATGGAGAATTCTCCGGAACTTGTGCGTCCAACAGTCCATTTCTCAACAAAGAAGGGGAAGCCTGCGGATTTTGTGGCGCCTCACCTGAAGAGAAATGTAAAAAAGAGGAAACGGTTTAAAATTATTTTTATGGGTTAGCACAAGGCTAATCCTTACTGGCGTTGTTTTCCCTTTTCCCACACCGGCACTCCTTCTTTCATCCAACGTGGCATTGGTGCTCCTTTCAGATAGTGGTCGTAAAATTGCGATACGCGTTCTGATAGGTCCATCCTGTTGGCCCAGCGTGTGAGGTTGTGTTCCTCATTGTTGTATACCAACATCCATACATCCTTATTTTGCCTAATCATTGACATATACATTTCAATGCCTTGATACCACGGTACGGCGCCATCGTTGTCGTTGTGCATGATCAGTAGTGGCGTTTGAATATTTTTGGTGTGGAATACCGGACTATTTTCAATGTATGCATTCAAATTTTGGTGCATAGGCTCACCCAGTCGACTTTGTCCTTCCTCGTATTGCATAATGCGGCTATGACCTGATTTCCACCGAATGCCTCCGTATGCACTCGTCATATTGCTCACGGGCGCACCGGAAAACGCAGCCACGAAGCGGTTGGTCTTGGTAATAAGCCATGCCGACTGATACCCTCCCCAACTCTGTCCATTCAGAGCCATTTTAGAACCGTCAATCCATTCATGTTGAGATAAAGCAGTGTCTACAGCAGCCATAATACAACGAAGGGCACTAGGACCCGGCTCACCTTCTTGGTAGGTGATATCGGGCACCAATACCGCGTAGCCGTTACTTACATAATACGGAAAATTAATGATACTGCGGCTCGGTGTTGGAATGATGTGACGGTGGATGTTATCCGCATTTCGTTCGTAAAAGTAGACAATCATTGGAGCCTTGTCGCCCTCGTATTGGTCGGGGGTGTAAAGCAATCCACGAAGCGAATCGCCATCTACAACGTAATCAATAAAATCTACAGATCCCCAATTGTAACTATCCTTTTGCACATTGGTTTCACTTATACATTCGAAGCGGTTGCCTTGGTATTTATAGAGCTCCGGATAACGGTTAAAATCACCTGAACGGTACACAAATCGATTTCGGTGCTTAGCGCCTTTAAACCCAAAAAAACTAGCTTCGGGAAAATGGTGTAAGGTGTCTAATGACCTGTTGGGATTGTAGCGACAAAGTACATTAGCGCGATCGTGTAAATCAAATCCGTGAATGAATGTTCGTTTATTGACGTAACGATCATCGTCATGCATTGTTAAGTAACGATAACGAACGTTGCTACTTCTGCCGTTGGTGAGTCTTTCGGACGGCTGCTGTCCGCGAATATCCACACGCCAGATGTCGTGTTTATCGTATATCCAAATAAATGCTTCATCTTGTTCCAGACCTGCTATACCAAACGGTGGAAACTGATTGGGAATATCTACCTCTGCATCGAACACCTCATTGGGAATATCCGCCCCCAATTCGTAACGTAATTGAGAGTCAATATGGTATGAATACCAATGCTTTTTTTCTACATCAAAACCGTACGCCCATTCACCCGAAGGCGATAAGGTGATGCTGTAAGCAGTGGAGTCGTGCACAACAACCTCTTTTTCGCTGTCAATATCAATCACCGAATAGGATTTAAAACGCCCAAACGTCCATATATTACCTATTTTGTATTCCTTATTATGCGAATGAATAACACGGGAATGAGTTTGTTTTTCATTGTAATTAAACGTCGAAAACGCATCGCCCGTTAATAATAATACGGAACGATTTTTTGTGCGAAAAACCACTGTTTGTTGAGCGTCTTTCCAACTGGATTTCCGTACTTTCTGCCTTGTTTGTAGCTCCGGGTCAAAAGGTGTCCAAACATCTACATGGGCTTTATCTTCGTCGATGATACTTGTATCCTGTTGTACAACGGGTCTGTCCGGTAGTACCCCGAAAAACAAGTAGTTTGCATTGTGCGTAAATGACAATTTGGAAGACCGATGAATAGAGAAACCGTTTACGTCTTCAATGAATATCTCTTTATGAATTGTGCGCCGGGACTTGGGGTTTACTTCAAAATAAGCCAATTGATAATCGGCGTATTCTGCATCTACGGTATCGTTTGTGAAAACGGCAGCCACGCGAAAGCCTTTAGTGGATATGGCTACTTTACGGATGTCGTGAATACCGGTAAGTAATTCAACAGTCGTTTTGGATGATAATTCAAAGTAGGTTAGCGAATATGATTCTGTACTGTCTACATACAATGCGTAGACAACGGCATCACCATTTCGTGAAAGCGCATAGTATTTGGCGTTACCCAACTCATTGATTGTGGTCGGAAAAAACGAACGCACATACAAAGGATGGACATCTTTGGGTAGTGATTCTTTCTTTGGTGTTACCTTTTCATTATCAGAATCCTCTTCTTCTTCGGAATTGTCTATATCTTCATCACTTGGTAAGGATGTTGGGTTAACACGCCAAGCAAGTGCATCATTTTCTACAGATGAAGATTGCCAATCTTTGATGTTCTCAATGGTGTCATTGGTATTGCGAACCATACGCGCAATTACGAGATGATTTTTGGGTCGTTCTTTCTTGGGGATATTGTCTTTAATGGCTTGCCTGCGATCGGCATCTTTTGGTTTTACTTCAAAAAACAGGTATCGTTCTGATGGTGAAAACGTTTGTTTTACGCCTCTCAGATAGGCACGACGATGCGCATTAGATGTTACGTGCAGCATTCCATCACCTTTTTGAGGATTGGTTTGCCAGGACACCCAAATACCTGAATCAGAAACAATCTCGTTTGATATGGTTTGCCAATCTTTATATACATCGTGCTTCAAAGGAATCTGTGCGGCCAACAAATAGGAGGTGAAGAAAAAGCAGAAGAAAAGAAAAAGTCGCATAGTGGTTTTTTTTAATCTGTATGCGTAAAGATAAAAAGCCCGCAGCAATAAGCTACGGGCTTTTTAAAAAATCAGTTAAATCGGGTTTCTTATTCTTTGATGAAGAATTCTACACGACGGTTGATATTGTTGTAACTCGACATCGGTTTGCTTTTTCCTTTAGAGATTACATTTAAGCGAGAAGCATCAATATCGAAGTTTTTAACTAAGTAATCCTTCACAGACTGCGCACGACGCTCACCTAGTTTTTTATTGTACTCTTCAGAACCGACCTTATCGGTATGACCAATAAGATCCATGGTTAGGTTTTCATTATTCTGAAGTACACGGGCAATCGTCGCGATACGTTCACGGTTAGCAGCGGTTACCGTGGCACTGTTGAATGCAAAGTAGATTTGTGGTAAGAATGCATCACCTACATTTCCTTCAGATAATTTAATCTCACGACCACGAACATCTACTAGCGCACCTTTAGGTGTATTGGGTTCGAGGTCTTGGCTATCGGGAACTCCATCTCCATCTGAATCTAACTCACGTCCGTCTTTGTCAACTTTTGCACCAGGATTTGTGAAAGGATCTGCATCCATGTAATCTGGAATACCATCCATATCAACATCTAGTGGACGACCCGCACCGTCTACAGCGACACCTTCTGGTGTTTCTGGGTCTTTATCAAAATAGTCAGGTACACCATCATTATCTGAATCGGTGGTCAACTGATCCATTTTAGACTCAACGTCTTTAACAATGCTGTAGATGTGCGAAAGCGGAGACGTGAATGCCAAAGATTGACGCTTTCCTTTCTTACCAAAATTATAAGTAGCACCTAAATAAAAGTAAGATAATATATCATTTCTATCTCCAGGTGAACCAATGTATTCGTGATCAAAACCATCTATCCAATCGCTGTTATAGTGATAAGTAACTTTAACACCAGCATCTATATCAAATGATTCGGTTAAATTGTATTTGATTTCGGGATTAACATGAATATACCCAGGAGTATGATAGGTTTTGTCTCTCAGGATAGCTGCTTCAATTAGAAGCTCATTGTTTTTATATAATGTGGGCTGAGACAAATTGAACCCCATACCAGCCATTATCAGAAGTCCCCACTTTTTAGGTTCCCCGTCGTCCCAAATGCGGAATGCCGTAATGGGGTTGAGCACAATTGAGAAGTCGGTATTCAATATCCAAGTTTCGGAACTGTAGTTTTCGTTATCACCAAAAGAACCCAAACTGGATGTTCTTCCGTATACCGAACTCACACGAGCACCCCACCAAGAATTTACCATGTACGTTAATGATGCTCCTCCTGCGAGGGCAATACCTCCGTTTATATCATAGTCAAAGTCCGAAGATTGAAGCGGGTTTCCATCAAATGATTTCAAATCACCTGACATGACCGTGTTACCAAAATTTAGGCTTAATGACCAGTTTGAATAATCATCCTGATACTTTTGTATTTTCTCTTTTTTCTTATCGTTTTCATCTGTACTATTATCATCATTTTCAACATTTTCTTGTGCGAAAACGAAAAGAGCAGAAAACATAAAAAGAAACGCTAAGTTAAATTTTTTCATGAGGTACGTGTTTATTTAAATCACTGCAAAAGTAAAAAGGATATTGATACACAACATTTTTTTTTAAAAAAAAATCAGAAAACCGACTATTTGTTTCTAACAACACAGAGTTAATAACAACAACCTGATTATGAAAGCACTACTTCAAATATGCGCAAATATGCCAAAGTAAGCGTGAAGCAACATTTGCATCCCATTCAGATGCACCAACTTCATTAATATCAAAACCAATAATTTCTATTTTTTTACTATATATTTTTCTTACTAAATACAAAAGCTCTTCAGGTGTCAATCCACCGTGCACAGGTGTGCCGGTATTGGGACAAAAAACAGGTTGTAAACCATCTACATCCACTGATAGATATATTTGTCGAGGCAAGCTTTCCACAATTTTTTCTACCACATTTTGCCAATTTCCACCTTCAAAACGCACTTTTTGCATATCGCGATCGAAAAAAGTGGTCACGCGTTCGTCGTTTTTCATCACATCATACTCTTGATGACAAAAATCGCGAATACCCACTTGTGTGAGAGACGTAATGCCGGTTTCGCTAAGTACGTTGTGCATTATTGATGCGTGTGAGTACGTTAGCCCCTCATACGCAACGCGCAAGTCTGCGTGCGCGTCGATTTGCAATACACCCATTTCGGGATATATGTTTGATAAGGCTTTGATATAACCCAATGGTGTACTGTGGTCACCGCCTATTAACACCACACGCTTTCCTTTTTGAAGGTAAAACGCAACCGTTGATTGTACCCATTCATTCATTTCCCTACAACCAGCCTCAATTTTTTCTAAGTCAACCTTGGATGGTTCCTTCTTGCTTTCCATCGCATGAATGCGCGCTTCTACCAATGGACGGAGGTCATTACTGAGGGCACGCAAGTGACGAGGCTCTTCAATCATTGCTATACCTCGCTTCCACAGTTCGGGGTGATCGGGTAAAAACAAATCCACTTGTTTCGACGCTTCAAACACAAACTGCGGTCCGTCTACAGTGCCGCTGCCAAAAGACACCGTAACTTCCCACGGCACGGGAACGACAATAATTTCGCTTTCATCTTCGGAGAATGGCAAACCAAATAATTGATCGTGAACGGATAAACCGTTGATGTCAAATGCATTTATTTTTTCTTCGCGGGTCATTTTGCAAATTTTCACAAAACTACAACGCAGCTCAATACGCCAGCGCAAAAGCATCTTTAAACAGAAGGCGCTTTCCCAACGGTGTGACGGTCTCTAGAACAACAACGTACAAGCCCGATGGTAAAATTGATTGATTTTCGGCCGTACCATCCCAGCTCAAAACACCCTCATTTTGCAATAAAACATTGCTGTAAGGGGTTGCAACCAAACGACCGGAAACGGTGTAGATATATAATGTACCCAATGCACCAACCTCATCTAAACTGTAGTTGACCATCAACAGATCGTCGTAACCGTTTGCATTTGGGCGCAATACCTCCGGAGAAACAGAAAATGTTCCTCCCGAAGATTGCTTAGCTACATTACTGTTTCCTACGCCGGGAGTTCCCCAACCAACGCGTTCGGAAGACGATGTCCAATTGGAGAACACCTCGGAAGATTGATTGGGATTTATGCGCTCCAAACTCACACCTCTTACATCCCGAAGAAACGGACTGTGCATATCCTCACTGTAATGTACCGCATCCAACTTTTCGTAACCACCAATCCA
>SKIJ01000046.1 GCA_007116495.1 Cryomorphaceae bacterium
CGACGAGTGATTGCTGCAGCCGGTGGCAGTCCAAAACGCAGTGGGTTTCAGTTGTGGGAGAAACTCGGTCTGCCCGTAGTAGAGCCCGTTCCCTCACTGTTTACCTTTAACATCAAACACGCCCCATTAAACGACCTGATGGGACTGAGTGTGCAAGACGCTACGGTTTACTTACCGGAAATCAAGCAGCAATTCTCCGGGCCGGTATTAATTACCCACTGGGGACTTAGTGGTCCGGCCGTGTTAAAGCTATCGGCCTTTGCCGCGCGCGAATTGGCCGAACGCCAATACCAATACAACGTGCGTGTACAGTGGATAAAAGACGTCACCCATGAGGAAGTGCTTCGATCGTTTAATCCAAATAGAACAACGACCAACAATCGACCGGAGAGTATTCCCAAACGCTTGTGGCATTATTTAATGGAACGAGCTGAGGTGCGACCTGATATCCCCTTTAAAGCATTGTCCAAAAAAGAACAAAACCGCATGGCGGAAATCATCATCAACGACACCTACAATGCTAACGGAAAAAGCACGTATAAAGAGGAGTTTGTCACCGCCGGAGGCATTGCTCTCGAAGCCATCAATCTCAAAACCATAGAAGCAAAACACATCCCCGGCTTATACATTGTAGGGGAACTGGCCAACATCGATGGAATCACCGGAGGGTTTAATTTTCAAGCGGCATGGGCAGCGGGAATAGTCGCAGGTAATAACATATCATTAATTTAAGATTTATTTTTCAGAAAAAGGCAATACTTATTTTTTATTTACTAACTTGCGCTCCATTACAATAACCCTTTAATTTTTTTACCATGAAAAAAGTTATTTTTTCGTTTGCTTTTTTAGGTTTTTTTGCTGCAACCTCATGCAGCAGTGAGACAGAGTGTGTTTGTGAGACAAAAGAAGTCGAAGGTATAGATATTCCTTCTCAAGATTATGACTTTGAAACAGAGGAGGATAACTGCTACTTAGGACTTGCAGAACTTTTAAATTCTCAAGCTCAAGGTGATGGTGATGAATTTGACGAAGAAGCAGCAAGACTCGTTTTCGACTGTGAAGAAAAATAAGTCTTTTAGAAACTTCTAAACCGGCCAAATGGCCGGTTTTTTTTTGCCTTAAACCCAACGTATCTTTGTGCAAACAGAAATAATAAGACATGCATCCATACATCAAAGCAAACAAAGATCGCTTTCTCAACGAACTCATTGAACTCCTCAAAATACCTTCCATTAGTGCCGACTCAGCTTATGCCGGTGACGTAAAGCGAGCGGCCGACATGGTGGCTTTGCGTTTAAAAGAAGCGGGAATCCCTATCGTAGAAGTAGTGGAAACTCCCGGTCACCCGGTCGTATACGGCGAAAAAATCATCGATCCCAACTTACCAACGGTTATGGTCTATGGCCACTACGACGTACAACCACCCGATCCGGTGGAACTTTGGGACTCTCCTCCGTTTGAACCCGTCATTAAAAAAACCGACATCCACCCCGATGGCGCCATTTTCGCCCGTGGCGCATGTGATGACAAGGGACAAATGTACATGCACGTCAAGGCACTTGAGTTGCTCAACAATAACGACGAGCTCCCCTGCAACGTAAAACTCATGATCGAAGGGGAAGAAGAAGTCGGGTCAGCAAACCTAGATTGGTTTCTCGATAACCATCGCGAAAAGCTCGACTGCGACATCATTCTAATTTCCGATACAGGCATCATCGACAATGAAACGCCTTCCATTTGCGTTGGCCTTCGCGGCTTGAGCTATGTGGAAGTGGAAGTCACCGGACCTAACCGCGACTTACATTCCGGCTTATATGGCGGTGCTGCGCCCAACCCACTCAACTTATTATCAAAAATGGTGGCCTCGCTGCAAGATGAAAAAGGCCGAATTACCGTCAAAGGATTTTACGACGATGTGGAAGTCCTATCTACAGAAATGCGCGAAGAGCTTGGCCGTGCACCATTCGACGAAGAAGCATTCAAAAAGTCTATTGGCATCAATGGCGTTATAGGTGAGAAAGATTACAGCGTACCTGAACGCATGTCCATACGCCCTACCCTCGACGTCAACGGTATGTGGGGTGGGTATACCGGCGAAGGGGCAAAAACGGTTATTCCTTCTAAGGCCTACGCCAAGATTTCCATGCGCCTTGTCCCCTTTCAAGACCCGGATAAAATCACCGAATTATTCGTCAAGCACTTTGAGAGCATCGCACCGGAAGGTGTTACCGTTAAAGTCACGCCCCACCACGGTGGTGTGCCATACGTAGCCCCCACCGACACCCCGGCCTACCAAGCCGCCAGTGACGCCATGGAATCTGCCTACGGCAAGAAGCCGGTTCCCGTTCGTTCAGGAGGCAGCATTCCCATTGTGGCCTTATTTGAAGAGAAATTAGGCGCCAAGTCCATCCTTATGGGCTTTGGTCTCAACTCCGACGCCATTCACTCGCCCAATGAACACTACGGATTATTCAATTATTTCATCGGCATAGAAACCATTGCCAAGTTTTACCCCAACTACGTAAAACGGATGTCATAGAATGGCTATACATAACATCCAGTAGAGACGTATCATGATACGTCTTTACTGGATGTTCTATAGTACATAACGCAACGATCGGACTTAACAGCAGTGTTTTATTGATGGTTATGAATCAGCATATACACTCACTGTTTCAAGTACAAATCTACCAATCCTTCCGGTGTACGTACCGAAATGGTTTTGGTTTCTTGATTGATTTCCTTAACAATAGCGTCTTTAACCCATGGTATATAGATGATTTCTCCGGTGGGGTGCTCCACGAGAAACAAATCTTGAACACCTTCCACCACAGACTGCAATTGCCCTAATGCCCCGAGGGTTTCATCCACAACGTCATAACCAATGATTTCGTGAATAAACAACTCCCCTTCACCCGGAGTCGGCAACATAGAATCGTGAAGATAAATGGCGGAACCCACTAAACGTTGAGCATCTTGTTCGGTATCTATGTCCTCAAACTTCAGTCTTACGCCTTTGGGAAGTATGGTGAGTTTATCAATAAAAAAAGGAACCAACTCTCCTCTTATATCGAGGAAAATTGATTCCAAATGTTGATACGAAGTCAAATGATCGGTGTCGAATTTTGCGACAACCTCGCCTTTAAAACTGTGTTTTCTGATTATTTTACCCAGAACAAAACAGTCTTCTCGGCGCATTTGCTTTACTCTTCGCTCTTTGTTTCTCCTTCAGCAGCGGGTGCTTCTTCAGCAGACTCCTCTTCAGCAGGTGCATTTGCGGCCTCTTCAGCAGCTTTTGCTTCTGCTTCTTTGGCTGCAAGGGCAGCAGCGCGTTCTTCATTGCGCTTGCGCTCTGCTTCCAAACGCTCTGATTGGTCTTTGGCCGCTTTTTCCGCCAAGCTCATTTTCTTGCCCTCAATGGCGCCGTGCTTACTTTCCATCCAAGCTTGGAATTTTTCCTCGGCTTGTTCTTCGGTTAACGCACCTTTATCAACACCGCGGAGCAAGTGATGCTTGTGAAGCACACCTTTGTACGACAAGATGTTGCGGCAGGTATCGGAAGGCTGAGCACCTTTCTGAATCCAGCTTAATGCAGCGTCGAAATCTAAGTCGATGGTTGCGGGATTGGTGTTGGGGTTGTAAACACCGATTTTTTCGATGAAGCGGCCATCTCTTGGCGCGCGGCTGTCGGCAGCTACAATGTGGAAAAATGCATAGCTTTTGCGACCGTGTCTTTGCAGACGAATACGTAATGGCATACGTTAATTGTTTTACAAGGGTCCTAAACCCGGTTAACTAACTTTGCAAATTAGCGGATGCAACCCAATCAATCTGCCGTCAAACTTGACGTGCGGTATAATTGTTGACGTTGCATAACCGTCGATTTACACGAATTATTTCAAGAAGCAAAGATGCAACAACTTATCCATTCTACAAAACGGTTTTTTTAACCGTATTGAAAACGTATCTTCGCACATTCATTAATACACCAATGACATCTACTATTATTCGACTTATTTTCACCTTTACTATAGGTTGCATGCTGCAGACGACGACCGCACAGGTCAACAAAGTCGATGAGCAAGGACGCAAACAAGGAGCATGGAAAAAATTTCACGATGGCACGCGCATCGTTCGCTACACCGGAACGTTTAAAGACGATATCCCTGTCGGTACGTTCAAGTACTACTACGAAAACGGCAAACTTTTTACCGAAAACAAATACCGAGAACGCACTGGTGAGTGCTATAGCAAACAGTACAGCGGTGGTGGAAAACTCATTGCGGAAGGTGTGTTTAGAAACCAAAAGAAAGACAGCATCTGGACATACTACGACCGTGATTTTAATATCATGTCGACTGAAAGCTACAAAAATGGCGAACTACATGGGCCGTCAAAAACGTATTTTCCCAACGGCAATGTACTCGAATTGATACACTATGAAAATGGGAAACGCCACGGCAAGTACGTCGAGTATTACGAGAACGGAAAAGAGTACATTAAAGGGAAATACAAAAACGACAAACTGCACGGCGAAACATACATATACACATTTAACGGAGCAAAACGCGCTGTAGGATCGTATGTAGAAGGGATGAAACACGAAAAGTGGATTTGGTACAACGACGAAGGCCGCCCAGAACGCATTGAAGAATATCGCCACGGTAAATTAATGAAAGAGCGCGAAGTAGAATGATGATGTATGAGTAGAATAGTAGTAGGACTTTCCGGAGGCGTTGACAGTTCGGTAGCAGCATTGCTGCTTCAAGAACAAGGTCACGAGGTCATTGGCATTTACATGCGTAATTGGAACGACGAATCGGTAACAATCAACAATGAATGCCCGTGGATTGACGATGCCAACGACGCAATGCTTTTGGCAGATCATCTCGGCATCCCATTTCAAGTAATGGACTTTAGCGACGATTACAAACGCAGAATTGTCGATTACATGTTTGATGAATACGAAGCCGGACGTACGCCAAACCCCGATGTACTGTGCAATCGCGAAATAAAGTTTGACGCATTCCTCAAAGCAGCAATGGAGCTCAATGCCGATTTTGTTGCCACGGGGCACTATTGCCGGAAAAGAGAAAATCCCGACGGTTCGTTTTCTTTACTCAGTGGATTAGACAGCAATAAAGACCAGAGTTATTTTCTTTGTCAAGTATCTCAAGAGCAATTAAGTAAAGCACTTTTTCCCGTAGGCGAATTGCAAAAAAGCGACGTGAGATCATTGGCTGAAAACGCCCAATTACCCACTGCTAAGAAAAAGGATTCCCAAGGGTTGTGCTTTGTTGGAAAAGTAAAGCTCCCAGTTTTTTTACAACAACAATTGGCTCCAAAAAGTGGGGATGTTATTGAACTGCCGCGAAACCACCAGTACTTTCCGGATGTAGCTGATTCAAATGATAGCCGCTTTTACGTACAACCAGATTGGCCGGAGGGGATTGTGATCGGAACACACCAAGGAGCACATTTTTACACCGTGGGGCAACGCAAAGGGCTAGGTATTGGCGGGCGAAGCACTCCCTTATTTGTTGTGGGTGTGGATACCAAAAAAAACCACGTTTACGTAGCGGAAGGCGACGATCATCCTGCGCTGTTGCGTTGGGGATTACGCATGGAAATTGACACGGAGAACTGGCCTGGCGGAACACCTCTACTATCCGAAGGTGAACAAATGGAAGTGAATACACGTATTCGATACAGACAGCCGCTTCAGGATGCTACGTTGTTGCGTAAAAACGGGGCATTGCACCTTTGGTTTCGCGAAAAACAAAAAGCCATCACCCCCGGACAGTTTGCCGCTTGGTATAATAGCCAAGACGAATTACTGGGAAGCGGCGTAATAGTATAAAATGATGTTGAATAAAACACATTTTTTTCTTTTGCTTTTAGTCTTGCCCGTGTGGGTTATCGCGCAGCAAGACAAACAGTATTGGGTGCAGTTTACCGAAAAAAACAAAGACGCATCGGCATTCGAGAATCCGTTCTCCCTGTTGTCGCCGCGCGCAATTGAACGTCGGGCGGCGCAGTCCATTTCCTTTGATGCGCTTGATTTGCCCGTAAACGAAGATCACATTGCGTCCTTAAACGCACCCCAAATACACGTTGTTAGTCGATGGCTCAATGCCGTGTTGGTTTCCGGTATTGATTCGGCGCGAATTTCCAAAATGCCGTTTGTTACGCATATATCACCACGGATTCCCATGCGTAAGCACATCTCTGATGCCGGATTCACGTACGGACAAAGTGCCTTACAAGTGGAGATGCTCAAAGGCGATGTCATACACAATCGCGGATATACCGGACAAGGTGTATTGATTGCGGTGTTTGACGGCGGATTCAACAACGCGCAAAACATCCCGGCGCTTGCGCATTTGTGGCAAAACAACCAAATCAAAGGCATTTACAGCTTCGTCAATCAAGACACCAATATCTTTTTTCCCGGATCACACGGCACCCACGTATTGTCGGTGCTGGCAGCTAAAGACGATGGCGTTTTTGTAGGAACCGCTCCCGATGCTGACTACTGGCTGTTTATGACCGAAGACGAAGTTCGGGAAGTCAACGCAGAAGAATACAATTGGTTGGCAGCTGCCGAAATGAGTGACAGCTTAGGCGTTGACGTGATCAACTCCAGTTTGGGCTATTCCCTTTTTGATCCCGGACAAATCAGTTACACGCTTGGTGACCTAGACGGACAAACATCCATCGTATCACAAGCCGCTCAATTTGCAGCGCGAAAGGGCATGTTGGTGGTCAACTCGGCAGGCAACTCCGGTTCTGACCCCGTTTGGCAAAAAATTCAAATGCCCGCAGACGCCGATAGCGTTTTGGCTGTAGGGGCTGTAAATCCCAATCGTTCACGTGCTCTATTTTCATCCATAGGGCCAACCGTTGACGGGCGCATCAAACCTGACCTTATGGCGCTTGGAAGTCAGGCGCGCTATTTAACCACTTCCGGCTTCCCTACTCAGGGCAACGGCACGAGCTTCGCTTCACCGCTGGTGGCTGGTCTTGCAGCTTGCTTAAGGCAAGCATATCCCCACCATAGTGCAGAAAATTTAAGACAAACCATATTGCAATCTTGTGATCAATACTTAACTCCCGATAGTCTTGTGGGGCATGGTATCCCCGACTTTGACATAGCTGTCAACAACATCGTATCCGTTGATGCATACGGAGAAGACAACAAGCCTTATGTTTACCCCAACCCTGCAAACGACTTAATCAACGTGAAATGGCACGAAAGCTTTACACCCTCTCACGCACGGATTTTTGATGTGTCGGGAACCCTAATCGAAACGCACGAACTGCCATTAAATCTACAGCGTTTGGAAATTGATGTCCGTCACCTTTCTGATGGCGCCTATTTCATTCACCTTTACAACAACCACAAAGCCTACGTGCAAAAATTCATTAAGCATGGAGAATAATCCCATCTGTCAATTATTTGGTATAGAATATCCCATCATTCAAGCAGGCATGATCTGGTGCAGCGGATGGAGATTGGCCTCTGCATCAGCTAACAGTGGCATTCTGGGCATTATAGGTGCCGGGAGCATGTATCCCGATGTATTGCGAACTCACATTCAAAAGTGCAAACAAGCAACCGATAAACCATTTGCGGTAAACGTTCCATTACTATACCCGGACATTGAGCAGTTGATGGAAATCATTGTTGAAGAAGGGGTTGAAATTGTGTTTACGTCTGCCGGAAACCCACGAACATGGACTGCGCACTTAAAAGAGCGTGGAATCAAAGTTGTTCACGTCGTGAGCAGTGCCCGCTTCGCAAAAAAGGCAGCCGATGCCGGTGTGGATGCTGTGGTTGCTGAAGGCTTTGAAGCAGGAGGGCACAACGGTAGAGAAGAAACCACCACTATGTGCTTGATCCCTTCAGTTCGCGACGCTATTGATATTCCACTCATTGCTGCCGGGGGCATTGGCGACGGAAGGGCTATGCTGGCTGCAATGGCTCTCGGAGCCGATGCGGTTCAAGTAGGTTCGCGTTTTGTAGCAAGTGAAGAAAGTTCTGCGCACCAATCGTTTAAACAAGAGGTTGTCAACGCTGCCGAGGGCAGCACCATCCTTACACTCAAAGAAATCACTCCTGTACGTCTGATTAAAAACAAATTCTATGAAGATGTGAAGGCGTCGTACGAGCGCGGTTCAACAGTTGAGGAATTACGAGAACTGTTAGGAAGGGGGCGCGCAAAAAAAGGAATGTTTGAAGGAAACCTCGACGAAGGAGAGTTAGAGATTGGCCAAGTAAGTGGATACATTAACAATGTAAAGCCCGTTCGTGAAATTGTTAATGAATTCATTGAGACGTACAGCTTACATTTAAAAAAGCTTAAAGCTATTTAGTCCTTTTTTTGTTAGTTATGAACACATATTTTATTTATCAATGACCCAATCTTTTCTGTACTGCTACATTAATAAAATAATAAACACCATCGTTAATCACAATTAATTACGCGCTTACTCATTATGCTAAATGTGTAACGTAGATATGTTATATTTTTGTTGAAGATTAAAATTACTCTATCATGAGACACGTTATTGCTTTATTTTTTATTACGCTAGCTTTTTCAACTCCCATTGATGCATCACACATGCGTGGAGGTGAAATTTTTTGGCGCTGTATTACTGCCGATAACCGCACGGAAATCAACAACGAATTCAATTCCAACTTTACCGTTCTCGATCACGGTAAGTTTGTGTTCATTGCAA
>SKIJ01000027.1 GCA_007116495.1 Cryomorphaceae bacterium
ATGGTGTGTATGCATCCAACAACGATTTAGAGATTTTAGAAGGTATTGGGAAGTCCCACCCGTTTGGGGCTACATTCCGTCCTCGTATGTGGAATGGTCAGGTGATTTACGGATCGGAAGCGTGCTCTGATATTCGCTCTGAAATCAAGGTTGAAATCGATTCTTTACCAAGTGCTTCTTTTGACGCTACTACGCTAAGTCACACCGTTTTCTTTGAAAACACAACAACAAATTCAGATTCTGTTGTGTGGGACTTTGCCGGACTTGGTAGCGGCACCGGAGACACGATTTCTTTCCAATTTCCTCAAACTGATAGTTTCACGGTATGCATGGTTGCGTATAACAAATGTGGTTCAGATACCGTTTGTGAAACTGTTTGGGCCGAAAATGTGTCTGTTAACCAGTTTGACATCTTCCAAAGCCTAGAGCTTTTCCCTAACCCTACTGAGGGTATCTTTACACTACGCTTTGAGCAGGATGTCAAAGATGAAGTTACCATTGAGTTTACTGATTTGAGTGGGAAAAAGCTTCACTTTGAACGTGTAAATGATGCATTGCGTTTTGAGAAAACCTTTGACGGTTCAGGATGGGCAGCAGGTGTTTATGTGCTCAGACTAAGTAATGGAAAAGGAACAAGGACTATGAGAGTCGTCATCAATTAAACTTCTTTGGCTGTTCTGATTTTTTCACTTTCATCATGAACAGATAAACTCCCGTGGTCAACACGGGAGTTTTTAACAATAAAAGCCGCTTAGGTATATCATACTCCTAAGCGGTTTTTTCAATATTGAATTCTAGTGCTAAAAAACTGGTTTCTCCGGTTTGTTGTTGAGGATGCCTTCTATTTGATCCATCACGTCATCTGTGAGTAACGGAAGTGCCTTTTCACTTTTAATGGTTTCTTCCAACTGAGATGCTTTACTGGCTCCCAAGATTACGGTACTTACATTCTCGTTTTTCAAACACCATGCTATGGCAAGCTGTGGTGCTGTTATACCAATTTCCTTCGCTAAGTAGGCGATTTTTTCAGCATTTTCAAGTTTTTCATCTACGAGATTAAACTCGCGAAGCCATTCCAATTCTTTGCGGTCTAATCGGGTGTTGCTCGCGTCTCCTTTTCCGTATTTACCGGTAAGGATGCCACTCGCCAAGGGTGACCAGATGGTTGTGCCCATACCGGTCGTTTTGAAAATTTGATCGTACTCAACTTCCATTTTATGACGGTGCAACATGTTGTATTGCGGTTGCTCCATGGTTGGGCCGATCAAATTATAGCGCTGTGCAGCTACGTGCGCTTCCATGATTTCCTGAGCACTCCATTCAGAGGTTCCCCAGTACAAGATTTTACCTTGCATGATCAGCTGATGCATGGTCCAAACGGTTTCTTCGATTGGCGTTTGTTTATCCGGACGATGGCAGTAAAAAAGATCCAAGTAATCTACTTGAAGACGTGCGCAAGCTGCCTCACAGGCTTCAACGAGGTGTTTGCGATGCAGTCCGCGCTGGGTTGGGAGTTTTCCGCCGTCGCCAAAAAAAGCCTTAGACGATACGATGTAACTGTCGCGGCTCCAGCCCATTTTTTTAAGAATTTTCCCCATAACAATTTCTGATTTGCCATGGGCATAAACTTCTGCATTGTCGAAGAAATTAACGCCATTGTCGTACGCTATGGTCATCAGCGATTCGGCAACGCTGTCTTCTATTTGGTTTCCAAAGGTAATCCAACTGCCCAAGGATAGGGCACTGACCTGAAGGCCAGATTTTCCGAGATTGCGGTATTCCATGATGATGATTTTATTTAGTCAACACCATGCTTTTGTTTAATGTTTGCTCCACCTATTGCTTTGCTGTGCCTTCGATGTGTCTTCCAAAAGCACGAACGGCTTTTCCTCGATGACTGATGTTGCTTTTTTCGCTTGCAGACATTTGCGCGAAGCTCCGGGTATGTCCTTCGGGTATAAAAATGGGATCGTAGCCAAAACCGTGTGAGCCCATGAGCCGTTCACGGGCAATGGAGCCTTCCGCAACACCCTTAAAAAAGTGAATGCCTCGATGGTCAATCAAGGCCATTACGGTTCGAAATCGCGCGGCTCGATTGGAGGTATTGCCCATTTCTTGTAGCACCTTGTCAATGTTGTTTTCGTTGTTTTTATTGGCACCTGCATAGCGTGCGGAATAAACGCCGGGCGCGCCATTAAGCGCATCGATTTCTAATCCTGTATCGTCGGCAAGAGCGGGAAGCCCGGTGTGTTCGTAAATATACCGTGCCTTTTGCTCGGCGTTTGCCTCCAAGGTATCTCCTGTTTCGGGAATATCTTCGGTGACACCTTGTTCGTGGGCGGTTGTAATGTTCCAATGGGCGGGGAGTAAATCGCGTATTTCGGCAATTTTTCCGGGATTTTGGGTTGCTAATACAATGGTCATAGTTCGGCTATGTGAAACAGTGCATCGCCGCGATGTACCAAAGGCATGTTGTTGTGCCCTATGATGTAACCGTCTTTAGGCGAATGCACGCTTTGTGAAAATTGATTGTAGGGGTTGTCGATTTTACCAATGGTTTGTCCCTCGTACACTTTTTTACCCGAAAGGCGACTGGGAACAAACAAACCAGAGGCATCAGCGCGAACCCAGGTGCTGTTTTTGAGCACCAGCTGCTCCTTTGGTTTCGGTGATTTTCGGTCAATCATCCTCTGTTTTATGAGTACGCGCTTAACGCCTTTAACTGCTTCCTTTATAGCAAACCGATCAAACCTTAGGCTTTCACCTCCTTCGAATACAACAATGGGGACATCCAAGTCGTTTGCGGTGCTGCGCAACGATCCCGATATTAGTCCGGAGTGCAACGTAAATGGTGCAGCAAAATCATTCGCTATTTCGGCGGCACGTTTGTCTATTGGTGCAAAGCGGGTTTGTGGGTAATTGGTGCGACTGGCGCCCCCGGTATGAAAGTCAATGCCAAAATCAACGTGAGGCAAAATCTTGTCGGTGAGAATATTGGCTACTATGGAAGCCAAACTGCCGTCGGGGCTTCCGGGAAAGCTTCGGTTTACATCTTTTCCGTCGGGTACATCTCGGCTAAACTGATTGAACCCGTACACATTTATAATGGGCAACGCGATGACTGTTCCGCACTTGAGGTTGTTGATCCAGCTGCTGTCGATGATGCGTCGAACGATTTCCACGCCGTTGATTTCGTCGCCGTGTAAGCCACCGGAAAAGAGTATGCATGGTCCCGGATTTTCACTGCGAAATACGTGTATGGGCATGTGAATCAGTGTGCCGGAAGGAAGGCGCGCCACATCGATTTCAATGAAGCGTGTTTGGCCGGGCAGTATGCTGCGCCCGTCTATGATCATAGGTTCGGTCAACATGATTGATTTATTGCCCTACGTAATTGAATGGAGTAATGGCTAGGATTTCCTTCTTTACCGCGTCGGAAACGTTTAAGGTAGCCACAAAGGCCGACATGGCGTCTTCCGTAATGCGTTCATTGGTACGTGTTAGTGCTTTAAGTGCTTCGTAAGGTTTTGGGTAACCTTCTCTGCGAAGAATGGTTTGGGCAGCTTCGGCGACTACTGCCCAGTTTGCTTCAAGGTCAGAACGTATCGCTGCTTCATTTACCAGTAACTTTCCAATGCCTTTGAGCAAAGCGTTTCCCGCAATGTGAATGTGCCCCAAGGGTACGCCAATGTTTCTCAATACGGTTGAATCGGTGAGATCGCGCTGCAAACGGGAGATGGGTAATTTAGCGCTGAGGTGTTCTAATAGTGCATTGGCGATTCCGAGGTTGCCTTCTGCGTTTTCAAAGTCGATGGGGTTCACTTTATGCGGCATGGCTGAACTCCCTACTTCTCCTTTTTTGATTGTTTGTTTGAAGTAATCTGAGGCAATATAGCTCCATATATCGCGAGCAAAATCGATGAGTATGGTGTTGATTCGCTTCCATCCATCGAAGTAGGCGGCAAGCATATCGTAGTGTTCGATTTGGGTAGTGGGATGTGAGCGCGTCAAGCCCAACTGTTTTTCTACAAACTCTTTAGCAAAGCTGTGCCAATCGCGTTCGGGGTAGGCAACCGTGTGCGCGTTGAGATTACCCGTGGCGCCTCCAAATTTTGCGGCAAAGGGAACAGCGTTTAGCAACGTGCGTTGCTGCTTCAATCGCTCATTAAATACGCGCATTTCTTTACCCAACATGGTAGGGGACGCTGGTTGGCCGTGTGTACGTGCTAAAAGTGGGATGGCTTGCCACTCATTAGCGCGTTGTTCGATGGCCTCAATGAGACGGTCGAGAAGCGGAAGTCCTTCTTGAAGATGGTATTCTTTAAGCGATAAGGGAACAGCCGTGTTGTTGATGTCTTGAGATGTGAGTCCAAAGTGAATGAATTCGCTGTGGGTTTCTACGGCGGTCCCGATCATGCGTTCTTTAATCCAGTACTCTACGGCTTTTACATCGTGGTTGGTTGTCGCTTCGATGGTTTTAATCTCAGCTGCATTTGCCGGAGTAAAGTCTTGAACCCAGCCGCGCATTTCCGCTGCCATGTCATCGCTTACGGCAGGTAGTTGAGGAAGGTCGTAACGACTCAACATAATGAAGTATTCTACTTCTATGTGGACACGGTATTTTATTAATGCGTATTCGGAAAAATAGTTGGAAAGGGCATTGGTGTGGCGTTGATAACGACCATCAACAGGCGATACGGCCAGCAAAGCATTGCTCATTTTGGATTGGGTTTGTTTGTAATAAGTCGACAAATATACTCAACACTTGTGTGAGGCTTCCAATAAAGTAAGCGGGTAGTGGTGTGTTCTGCGCGACGATTAGTGCGTAGAAGATTCACTCGTGACCTCTTCCGTGCCATTTTCATTTTTTGCGATGCAGTACTCGAGTATGCGTTCATCGGGGTTGAAAGGGCGAAGCGCGTTTAAGCCGAGTTTACGAACAGCCAAATCAATGTAGTATTCATCGCTTTTTTGGCCGGAATCGCGATAGTTTCGCTTGGCGTATCGTTTACCGGTGCGTACCATTTCTTTCAGCGGAATGAGGCCGATTAGCTCCGATCCGTAGGTTTCCGTGTTGTAGCGTACGCAGGATGCTTTTGTACTTTCAAATACTTCAAACAGTCCGTTTTGATCAATGTTGGTCAAGTTGTATGATACTTGAGCCATGTTGTATTCATCTACGTACCAACCAATTCCCTTCACCGATCGCAATAGCCCCGGCAGGCGGCTAATTGAGCCGTCGGGCTGGGTCATAATTTTACCCAGCTCTCTTATCATCTCTGCAATATGCTGGGCAATTTTGCGGTCTTTTGTTTTTAGGTTGACATTGAAGGCAATCAAAAAATCACGAACCCCAATGGTGGTTGCGCCAAACGTATCCAGTGTTTCGTTCTTACCAAAGTCTGGTTTCCAAGCGATGCTTTTTAATTTGTCGTCGAGTCCTTCATATTCGCCTCTCCTTATTGTAGCCAAGTTGGATCGCTGATTATTCATGGCGCTCTTTTCGTAGAAAAACCCAGAGACACGAAGTTCGTCTGCAAGACGTTTTCCAAAAGATTTTACTTTAGTCTTGAGTAATTCTTCATCGCAGCCTTCAAGTGCGATAAAGGGACATACATCTACGGCTCCAATGCGGGGATGTGTTCCTTTGTGATGGCGCATATCTATGCGTTCACTCGCTACTCGATACATGGAAAACGCCGCCTCGAATACACTGTCTAAGTCACCGGTAAACGTAAATACCGTCCTGTTTGCAGTGGCACTTGAATCTCGGTGAAGTAATGAAACTCCGGGTACATCACTAATGGCTTTTGCGATGGCATCCAATACGTCTTTATTTTTGCCTTCACTCACATTGGGTACGCATTCTACTGCGTGATTGTTTCGTTTCATGGTAGCGTGTTTTGCTGTGGGCAAGTGTGATTGCGGATATTATGATGTTTCAATGAGTTTCTTGATCACGTCACCCGTTAGTCGGGCGAGGAAATTTGCGGCCTGACTTTTTCCGGCCTTGCTGTTGGATAAACTTGGGGCAGCTTCACACAAGTGAACGTAAGTCGGGTTCATTTTCGCAAATGCAGCACGAACCAAACTCCGTAGTTGATTGCCGGTAAATCCGGAACTATTTACTGCTGATACCGGAAAATGCGTCAACACGTCCATATCGATTTCTATGCCTTCGGGATGATTTTTGGGAAAGGCATCAAGGGCATCGTTTAAGAGGTCGTTCATGCGGTGAAGACCTTCATCGAGTATGCGTTCCATACAAGTAGCACTAACGCGATTGTTTGTTTCAATGCGATCCAAAATGTGTTCGTTGTTTGCGCTTTCGGCCATGCCAAAAATGTGGTAATGTCCGAGTGATTCATTGTTTAGGGCGTACGTAAATCCGTTTCCACTGTGACGTCCTTCTGCATTTCGCAGGTCTGCATGTGGATCAAAGTTGATGACGGAGGCGGCGCGACCGTGGCTGTCAGCCAGCGCTTTGATAATTGGGTAGGCATTGTTGTGTCCTCCACCAATCACCACCAGTTTTTTGCCGGCATCAAAAACGGTTTTAGCAATGGCATACACGTCACGATCTATGTGTTCCACCATTTTGCGCAATTGCATCATATCATCGGGAAAGGATGGCGTGAAGTGTCTTGATAGTCCGTCGAGGTCGTTGAAATTGATTTGACCGAGAACCAAAACCTTTTCTCCGGGCAGGTATCGGTTGTGTTGAAGGGCAAAGAGGTGCGGCAGTGATTGTTCGAATGCTTCTGCGGTGCCGGCGCGTCCAAAGTTGGCCCGAACGCCAATGTCTTCATTGATGCCCAACACTACGACGTCACAGTTGCTGGCGGCGAGCAGCTCATTCAGCGGTGCGTCACCGTCGGCCAGTTGAACGGTTTGCCCAAAGCGCAGTTCACCTTCGCGGGG
Source organism: Cryomorphaceae bacterium (assembly GCA_007116495.1). GTDB lineage: Bacteria > Bacteroidota > Bacteroidia > Flavobacteriales > Schleiferiaceae > CSBr16-58. The sequence goes on from SKIJ01000027.1 coordinate 6,922, forward strand.
GTTTACGATGGATTCCCGGTAGTTATTCCCTAGGCGTTGCAGTCTGTCGATTGTTTTAGTAGATGGATCCATTGATTATGACGTGTTTGATTGGCGCACGGCCAAATGAATAGGGTAGAAATGTATAGGATGGAATGGGTTCACTGATCCAAAGATTGGCGCGTTTGCCTATGGTAATGCTTCCCGTTTCATTTTCTGTTTCCATAGCAGCAGCTCCGTTGATGGTAGCAGCGTTGATGGCTTCTTCCGGTAACATTTTCATTTGTATACATGCCAACGCAACCGCAAAGAACATATTGCCCGATGGCGATGAACCGGGATTGTAATCACTCGCCAATGCAACGGGAAGTCCGGCATCAATGATGTTTCGAGCCGGCGGGTAGTCAATGTTGAGGAAAAAAGCGGTTTGCGGCAACAGGGTAGAGATTGTTTGGCTGTTTTTAAGCGCTGCAATTTCATCATTACCGGTACATTCGAGATGGTCTACGGAAACCGCGTTGTGTTTAACGCCAACTTGTATGCCTCCGGAGTAGTCGAGTTCATTGGCGTGGATTTTAGGCTTTAAGCCAACGTTTTGTCCGGCTTCCAATATTCGCTCAGTCTGTTCCGGGGTAAAAAAACCACGGTCGCAGAACACATCGATGTAATCGGCTAAACCTTCGTCAGCAACAACGGGAAGCATATCGTTTATGACTTGATCCACGTACGCATCCGGGTTGGACTTAAAGCTTGGATGGACGGCATGAGCGCCCAAAAAGGTCGCTTTAATGGGTATGGGAGAGATTTCTTTGAGTCTGCGAATAACGCGCAGCATTTTCCATTCACTTTCGGGAGTCAATCCGTAACCGCTTTTGATTTCTACAGCACCGGTTCCCATGCGAATGATTTCGTTTAATCGCTGTTGGGCGCTTTCTAGCAAATCGTCTTCAGGGGTGTTTCGCAACACCGCCGCAGAGTTGAGGATGCCGCCTCCGGCTGCTGCTATTTCCTCGTAGCTTTTTCCCTGTAACCTCATAACGAACTCCTCTTCACGGCTTTTAGCAAAAACGAGGTGCGTATGGGAGTCGCACCAAGCAGGAGCAACAATGCCGTGTTTCGCGTCAATTACCTCATCTGCGCCGTTGAGCAGCTCGGGTAATCGTTCGCGTTCTGAGCCGAAATTGTTAATTTTTCCTTCACGTATTTCCAGCCAAGCATCTTCAATTACAGGGAGGTTTGCAAGATTACGTCCCGACACAGTGCGGACGTTACTGTCTTGTATGCCAATTAGTTGCTTGATGTTGTGGATGATGGTTGTGGCCATGTTTCGTTGTCGTTGTTTTGATGCCAAAGTACGTTTTCGGCGTATCATGCCCAAGCAGTTGCAGTGCTTTTTTTGTGAAGTTTTTCACAACATTTTTGTTGTGACGTAAATCAAACAAAAAAAGCACCTATAAGCTCCTGTAAATTCCATACTTTTGCGTGCAATTTTAAATTGCTTGATTATGTCATTCGACAACCATAAAGTATTAGGTGAAGGCCTTACCTACGACGACGTTTTATTGGTTCCCGCATTTTCTGATGTGTTGCCACGAGATGTTGATACCACAAGTCTCTTTTCTCGTTCCATCACGATGCGAACACCCATAGCAAGTGCAGCAATGGATACCGTTACGGAATCAGCCATGGCCATTGCAATGGCGCAAGAAGGCGGTATTGGTGTGTTGCATAAAAATATGAGCATTGAACAACAAGCAATTGAGGTGCGAAAAGTAAAGCGCGCCGAGAGCGGGATGATTCTTGATCCTGTAACCTTGATGCCCGATAACCGCATTGGAGAGGCTAAAGCGATGATGGCGGAATATAAAATTGGGGGTATTCCCATCGTGAATGAAGCGAAGAAGCTCATTGGTATTCTCACCAACAGAGATTTGCGTTTTGAACGCAACGACGATCGTTTGGTGAGTGATATTATGACACGCGAGGGATTGGTTACTGCTCTGGAAAACACCAGCATGGAAGAAGCTGAAGTTATTTTGCAGGCGCACAAAGTAGAAAAACTACCCGTGGTAAAAAAAGACGGTACATTGGTGGGGTTGATTACCTTTCGCGATATCAGCAAACTCAAACTCAAGCCTTACTCTAATAAGGACGAATTAGGCCGTTTGCGCGTGGCTGCAGCTGTAGGGGTGACGAATGATGTTGTAGAGCGCGTTTCTGCTTTGGTTGCGTCTAATGTTGATGCCGTAATTATTGATACAGCTCACGGCCATACCAAAGGCGTGGTGGATGCCCTGAAAAAGGTTAAGGCCAAGTTTACGAGCTTAGACGTGATTGTTGGAAATATCGCCACCTCCGAAGCGGCTCGCTACTTAGTGGATGCCGGTGCCGACGCGGTAAAAGTTGGGATTGGTCCGGGCTCCATTTGCACAACACGTGTTGTTGCCGGCGTTGGTGTTCCCCAGTTGTCTGCCATAATGGCTGTGCGCAGTGGTATTGAAGGCAGTGGCGTGCCCATAATCGCCGATGGAGGGATTCGCTACACCGGAGACATCGTTAAAGCCATCGCAGCAGGGGCTTCGAGCGTAATGTTGGGAAGTTTGCTCGCCGGAACAAAAGAAACTCCCGGAGAGACTCTAATCTACGAGGGTAGAAAGTATAAAACGTACCGTGGTATGGGATCCGTTGAAGCCATGCAAAGTGGAAGTAAAGACCGCTACTTTCAAGATGTAGAGGACGATATAAAAAAATTAGTTCCCGAAGGAATCGTAGGTCGTGTACCTTACAAAGGCGAAGCGTCGGAGGTGATTTATCAATTCATTGGTGGACTGCGGGCCGGAATGGGGTATTGCGGATCAAAAGATATCGCAACCCTTCAAGATTCGGCACGCTTTCTGAGAATGACGTCTGCCGGTGTACACGAATCGCATCCGCACGATGTTTACATCACTCGTGAAGCACCTAATTATAGTCGAAAATAATAATGTCTAATTAAATTGTTTAAATGCGTATGAAGAGCTTCTTTGTCTCATTGTTTTCCGTTGTAGCTATATCGACATTTGCTCAATGGCAAGATGTCGTTGTTTTAGAAGTAGACGGCGATTCGGTTACCGCCGGTGAGTTTGCGGCAATTTACAATAAAAACCGCAACATTGGTCAAGAAATTGACCCTAAAACCCCCGAAGAGTATCTTGATTTGTATTTGAATTTTAAGTTGAAAGTTCGCGATGCCATTCGTTTGGGCTACGATACTATTCCGTCGGTAGTGAATGAGTTTAAATCGTACCGCGGTCAATTGGCTAAGCCATACCTGATGGATAAGAGCACCGACGAGAAATTGGTGTATCAAGCGTATGAACGAAGTAAAAACGATATTCGAGCCAGTCACATCATGGTGGCGGTAGATGAGAATGCCAGCCCTTCTGATACGTTGGCTGCCTACAAAAAAATGGAACGCATCCGCAAGCAGTTAAAGCCCGATAACAGTAATTTTGCTGAACTTGCGCGCAAGCACTCTGATGACGAATATTCGGCCAAGCAAGATGGTGACCTGGGATATTTTACCGTTTTCAGCATGGTGTATCCCTTCGAAAATGCTGCCTACCGAACCAATGTTGGTGAGGTGAGTAAAATTACCCGTTCGCGTTTTGGTTACCACATTGTGATGCCAACCGATAAGCGTATTGCGCGCGGTACTGCTGAGGTGGCGCACATAATGACGATTGCAAACGAGAAGAGCACTCCCGAGCAGAGAGAAAAAGCCAAGGCTCGCATTGATGAAGTGTACAGTAAACTGACTTCAGGAGAGCGTTTTGAAGACCTTGTTCGCAAATATTCCGAAGATAAAAGCTCTGCGTCGAAAGGCGGAGTGTTGAATCCGTTTGGAATCAACGATATGGTTCCCGAGTTTGAAGAGGCTGCGTTTTCTCTTGTACGTGGGGGCGATTTTACCGAGCCAATACAAACACCCTACGGGTTTCATATCATTAAGATGATTGAACGAAGTCAGATCAAACCATTTGAGGAGGTAGAGCGAGAACTCACTAAAAAAGTGCAGCGCGATGAACGCAGTAATCTCACGCGGAAAACAGCCGTAAAAAAACTTAAAGACGCATACGGTTTCAAGCAAAATGATCGCAACCTCAGTCGATTCATTAAGGGTTTACCTGAAGGGTTTAATACGGGTTATGAGGTGCCATCCAACCTACGCGATGCACCTCTTTTTGAACTCGACGGAAATGTGTACGGACAGCGCGCCTTTGCAAAGTATATTTCAAAAAATTACCGTAACATTCAGGGCGATGACCCCGAAGGTTTGGGGTACGCGCATTTCGATGCATGGGTAGCTAGTGAGGTAATGGATTATGAAGATAGCAAGCTCGAAGAAAAATACCCTGAATTTAAGTATTTGGTTGAAGAATACAGAAACGGTATCCTTCTTTTTGAAATGCTTGAAGATAAAATATGGAAGCCCAGCATGACGGATACTGTAGGGTTGACTCAGTTTTTTGAAAACAACCGCGACAACTACATCATGCCGGAACAAGCCGATGTTGTGCAGTACACCGTGACCAGTAAAAAATGGGTAAAAAAATTGGAAAAAGCGCTTAAAAAAGGAAAACCAACCGACAAGATCGAAAGCAAAGCAACTAAGAAAGACCCCTTGGCGGTTACGGTTGATTCTGCCGTTATTGCCAGAGGCCAAAATGAACATCTGGACGCTCAATGGGGTGAAACCGGTGTCATTCGTTTCATCGATGGAGACGACGCACACGTTTTGCTACACGTAAAAAATGTGATGCCCCAACGTCAAAAAGAGCTGGAAGAAGCATTTGGATCGGTGAGTGCCGACTATCAAGCTGAGCTTGAACGCCGTTGGGTTGAATCGTTGCGTGACGATTTTTCATATACCATTTTTAGCGATGCGTTGGCAGAAGTGGAATCCTATATTCTAAACGAATGATATATAGAGTCTGCTTGTTATTGTCTTTAGCAATATTTATTTCCGGTTGTGACTGGAAACCAATGACCGTAGATGAAACCACCGTAGTAGCCAGAGTTGGCGAGTCAGTTTTAACCACAGACGAGTTGGTTAAGCGTGATATTATTCGCGAGGGTATGAGTGAAGATGATAGCGTTCAGGCCGTCGAATCGTTCTTAAAACGCTGGGTAAAAGATCGCTTATTGGTAATGCGTGCAGAGTTTAACCTTAGTGATCAGCAGCGCGATTTTGATCTTAAGGTTGAGGATTACCGGAAGGATTTGATGATCTTTGCGTATCAGCAGGCTTTTTTGAAAGAGAACTTAGATACGTCTTTCAGTGTAGATGAAATTAAAGCGTTCTACAACGATAACGCAGACATGTTTACCTTGAGGGAAAATATCTACCAGCTGGATTACGTTTCTTTTCCAAGTGACGCACCGGGTTTGTCAGATTTAGAAAAGGAGTTTTTTAAAGGTGATAATCCGGAGGAGTTTGCGGAAAAAGCATTCCCGTTTTCAATTCTATTCAGTATTGGCGATACGACGTGGCACTCTTTTTCCGATATTGTTAATTACATGCCGTTAGTCATGGGATACGAATCAGATTTCATTTCACGAAAAAAGAAAATGAAATACGCCGACGAAGAAAACGTTTACTGGTTGAGGTTGACAAATGTTAAATTAAAAGAAAGTAACGCACCGGTAGACTATGTGGAAAGCTCAATTCGCTCCATACTACTCAACCAACGCAAGCGAACCATGCTACAGAATCTCGAGGAAAAACTATACAACGATGGAATTAAAAAACAACAGGTTGAGATTTATAATTAGTCTCTTTGGTTTAATGCTGTCATCGGTGCTTGTACAAGGGCAAGTTATGGCAGATGGTATTGTTGGAGTTGTAGGCTCAAACATCATTCTAAAGTCTGAAGTAGAGGATCGACACCTCAATTACGTCCGTCAAGGATATATGGAAAATACTGAAAAGGACAAATGTGAGGCGTTTGAAGAGTTGCTGTTTGAAAAACTCTTGGTTCACCAAGCACAAATAGATAGTGTTGTCATCAGTGAGGAAGAGGTTGACAATACCATTGAGCAACGAATGGCAATGCTGACGCAGCAAATGGGTTCCGAAGAACGAGTTGAGGAATACTACAACAAGTCCATGCCGGAACTCAAAGAAATGCTTCAGCCCATTGTTTACGAAAGTTTGGTTGCCCAACGCATGCAGCAAACCATTAATCGCAACGTGGAGGTGACCCCTTCTGAAGTGCAGATATTTTATAATCGGCTTCCCTTTGACAGTATTCCGTTGATCAACGAACAAGTAGAATTGTCGGAAATCGTTATGTATCCTGAGGTCGACGCCGAAGCAAGAGACGAAACCATTGAAAAATTAAATCAGCTGCGCGAACGCATTGAAAAAGGGAGTAGTTTTTCATCTATGGCCGTTCTCTATTCTGAAGACCCCGGCTCGGCAAAAAAAGGTGGGGAGTATAAAGGCATCAAACGCGGACAGTTTGTAAAAGAGTTTGAAGCTGTTGCCTTTAACCTGAGAAGAGGGGAGATATCAAAGCCCTTTCGCACGGAATACGGATACCACATCGTACAATTAATGCAACGCAGAGGAGAAGAGTTAGACCTGAGACACATTTTGATACGCCCAAAATTGTCCGACGAAACTCTGGAGCGTACTAAGAATGTTCTCGATTCTGTGAGGGACTTAATCGCCGAGGGGTTGATGACGTTTGAAGCGGCTGTAGAGCGCTTTTCCCAAGACGACGATACCAAATTTAACCGTGGGCTAAAAGTAAACCCTCAAACGGGAGATGCGCGTTGGGAAGTAGGTGACCTACAACGCGATTTGTTTGTATTGGTAGAAAAATCAGAAGAGGGAGAGCTGAGTAAGGCGTCTTTCTTTCGCACGAGAGACGGAAAAGAAGGATTTCGCGTTGTAAAAGTTCACCGTAAGATTCAGCCTCATCGCGCCAATTTGAAAGAAGATTATCAGTTCATCAAACGAATGGCTTCGCAAGAAATTACCGAAAGACGAATGGACGAATGGGTGCGTAAACGAATCGATCGCACGTACGTAAAAGTTAATACCGACGTGTATGATTGCAATTTCCGCAACCCATGGGCAACACCTAAAACCGCAATGACTGATGAGTAGTAATTCTGTAGAGCAAGCGAAACACATACAGTTAAAGTATCAAGCGCTAAAGGGTCAGATAAGCAAGGTTATTGTTGGGCAAGATGAGGTTGTCGATGAGCTGCTGGTCAGTTTATTCAGTGGAGGACACAGTCTGCTGATAGGTGTTCCCGGATTAGCCAAAACACTTCTTGTAAACACATTGGCTCAAGCTCTTGGCTTGTCGTTTAATCGCATACAGTTTACGCCGGATTTGATGCCTTCAGACATCACCGGAAGCGAAATACTCGATAAAAATCGCGATTTCACTTTTGTAAAAGGTCCGGTATTTTCCAATGTGGTACTGGCCGATGAGATCAACCGTACACCACCAAAAACTCAAGCGGCACTTTTGGAAGCCATGCAGGAAAAATCAGTAACGGTAGGCGGTAAACGCATGGCGTTGCCCGATCCTTTCTTTGTATTGGCAACCCAAAACCCCATCGAGCAAGAGGGAACATACGCATTACCCGAAGCCCAACTCGATCGGTTTATGTTTAACATCATGGTCGATTACCCAACGCAACAGGAGGAAATTGACATCGTAAAGCGGACCACTGGTTCCCATACATCTGCCGTAAAACAGGTTTTGACGCACCAAGAGATATTAGACATTAGGCAGTTGATAAGAGATATACCAGTTGCAGATAATGTAGTTGCGTACGCGGTTGACTTAGCGCGTAAAACACGGCCAAGCGACTCCCAAAACGCACTGGCCTCCGACTACCTGAGTTGGGGAGCAGGCCCAAGAGCCGGTCAGCATCTGGTTACCGGTGCAAAGTGCTATGGGCTGTTACAGGGCAAATTTTCTCCGGATATTGAAGATGTTCAGGCCATTGCACACCCCGTGTTGCGCCACCGCATTCTTCGCAATTACAAAGCAGAAGCCGACGGCTTAGCCGTTGATGACATCATCAAGCAGTTACTTTAGTCAGGTCATGCTGCCGTATCCCGAACTCCAAACACATCCGCATTTACCGCGTCGTACATTTTTTAATGCTGCAGAACCGCTTTTATCATCCTTCAAGGTTGTAAAGGAGTCTAAGTCGGTGTTGGGAGAACCCATTCGTGCATACGCAAAAGGCACCGGCCCAATACGCGTTCTTTTGTGGACACAGATGCACGGCGACGAAAGTACATCAACATTTGCCTTGGCAGATTGGATATATAATCAGAGTCAATCTTCAGATGATTCCATTTGGAAGAAAATAACCCTTTGGGTGATTCCCATACTCAACCCCGATGGGGCGAATGCGTATAGCCGACACAATGCACTCGGTGTGGATATAAACCGCGACGCACGTCATTTATGCAGTCCGGAAGGTCGTTTTTTAGTAGAATGTGCCGATGCACTTAACCCTCATTGGGCATTTAATATGCACGATCAACGGACGCTTTTTGGAGCTGGTAACACCGGTAAACCGGCAACGCTGGCTCTCTTGGCACCGTCATTACCCGAGCGTTTTACCGGTAGTGTGATTCATCTCAAACGCGCAATTGCCCTCATAGGAAGTGCCGTTCTTCGGATGCCCGAAGACATGCAAAGCGAAACGGCTCGTTTCGACGATACTTTTTATCCGCTTGCCATGGGCGATTTTTTTCAAGAACGCGAAATTGCTACGGTATTGATTGAAACCGGTGGAGGTAGAGACATCATACGTCATACTGGAAGAATGAGAACGGCTTTGTTTTTAAAGCACGCATTCGACGTGTTGCTGAATCCATCGGAATGTATTTGGCAAAGTGCGCCCGGAACCTACGAGGCTCTGCCGGAAAACACGAGCAACTTGCGGGATATCATTTTTAAAAATGCACAAATAGGCGACCATAAAGTAGACGTAGCAGTTCAGCTGCGTTACAATGTTGTTTCAAAACAATGGGACATGGTCTGCCACGATGTTGGTCAGCTCGACTATTTGCATTCATATCATCTTGTCGATTTATCAGATGTTGCTCCAATAAGCGAACACGAATGGCGTGTGCGGATAGGGAAAACGTTCCTTTTGCCCAAATCGTGGGAGCGCAGCATTAAAGAACAAAACATAAGCGCATACGCTTGGGTTAATCCAAAATAATTACATACCGAATGGCGTTTATCAGCATTAATCCGCATACCGAAAAAGAAAACGCACGCTTTGCGTATATGAGCGATGACGATTTGCAACTCGCTCTTTCGCGCTCGTGGAAGGGCTTTAAAACTTGGAGAAAACATCCAATCAAAGAGCGGTGTAGACTTGTTCATCGCTTGGCCAAGGAATTGGAGTCAAATCGGGAAGCATACGCCATCAGCATCACCACCGAGATGGGTAAACCCATAACTGAGGCACGCGCTGAAATAGATAAGTGCGTTCTCTTGGCGCGGTACTATGCCGATAACGCACCTAAACAACTTGCGTCAAAGAGCATCCATACGGAAGATGCCGCATCTTATGTTCAGTACGATCCCCTCGGCGTTGTATTTGGTATCATGCCTTGGAATTATCCGTTTTGGCAAGTGATGCGTTTTGCCATTCCTACCTTATTGGCCGGAAACTCTGTATTGGTTAAGCACGCCCCATCTGTGCCTTTGTCTTCGCTTGCCATAGAAGAAGCCTTCGTCAATAGCGGGTTTCCCGATTATGCCTTTCAGCAATTGTTTATTTCCGAAACACAGGCAAAAACAGTTGTGGAATCAAAACAGGTGCGTGCCGTATCACTTACGGGAAGTGAAAAGGCGGGAAGAGCCGTTGCTTCCATAGCGGGAGGAGCGCTTAAAAAATGTGTACTGGAATTGGGTGGCAGTAATGCATTGTTGGTTTTTCCCGATGCCGATTTCGATACGGCAGTCGATTTGGCGTTTAAAGGGCGTTTTGGCAATGCCGGACAAAGCTGCATTGCAGCGAAACGAATCATTATTCCCAGCGAATGGGAGGAGCAGTTTTCTCAGGCTTTAATAAAGAAAATGTCGTCGCTTGTGATGGGCGATCCACTAAGCGATAAGACAACTCATGGGCCTATGGCGCGAAAAGATTTAGCAAAAGAATTGGAAAAGCAAATGGACGCTTCCGAGAAAATGGGGGCAATAAAACGATACGGTGGAAAGCGAAAAGGCTGTCGTTTTGAACCCACATTATTAACCAATGTAAAACCCGGAATGCCTGCTTTCGACGAGGAAACATTCGGTCCGCTTGCGTGCATTACTACATATAGTGATATCAACGAGGGCATTAAGCTGGCAAAAAATACCCGTTTTGGACTGGGTATTGCACTAGTCACCAAACATGTGCAACGCGCACGCCAGCTGGCAAAAAAGTTTGAAGACGGCTCCGTATTTATTAATCAATGGGTGAAGTCCGATCCGCGCTTACCGTTTGGTGGACAAAAGTCGAGTGGCTTTGGAAGAGAGCTTTCGCATGAAGGTATATTGGAGTTTGTTAACGTAAAAACAATACGCGTTTAATCGCTTCAAAACATGTTTTTTATAATTCTTCTCACCGTTTAATTTTTTTTTCTAAAATTAAACGGTTTTTTTGGCTACTTTTGGAGGGTAAACCTAACACCAATTGTTAACCTCGCGTACAAGCGATAAAACCAAAAAAAATGAAAAACAAGTATCTGACCATTCTGGGAATGGCATTAGCCCTAACCTTCAGTTTCACCAGCTGTAGTAAAGATGACGACTCCGATAATGGAGAAGGAGGAGGAAATGGGGGAGGTAACGGAACCACCGGTATTTCGGTTACCACACTCACCGCCGACCAAGTAGAACAAACCTCTGTGCGTCTTCGCGGTCGCATTACAGACGCCTCCAGTGTATCGTCTCGCGGGTTTGTATGGGGTACAGAATCTGATCCTACAAAAGATGATAATGTGATCACTGCCGGTTCCGGAGAAGGGTCATTTAACGCTGTGCTTTCGGGTCTTACTAAGGGTACGCGCTACCACGTTCGTGCGTTTGCCGAAACACCATCGGGAACCATATACGGAAACAACCGTGCAGTGGAAACCCTCGGAGATCCGGTCGTTGGAGATTTTGGTGCCGGCGGTCTCATTATCTACGTTGATGGCAGCGGAGGTGGACTGGTTGCAGCACCTGAAGAAACGGAGTGGGTAAATGTTCAGTGGGGATGCAGTGGAACCTCTACCAACGCATCTGGTACCAATATTGGAAGCGGTGCGGCCAATACGGCTGCCATTCTCTCTGCATGTTCTACCGATGAAATTGCCGCAAAATACTGCGATGAGCTTACTGCAAATGGATACAGCGACTGGCACCTTCCTTCTAGTGATGAGTTGGGGCGTATCTACATCAATCTAAAAGATAAAAATTTAGGTGGATTCAGCGATGAGTTCTACTGGAGCTCTTCCGAAGACAACGCAAATGCAGCCGTGTTTATGGACTTCAATAACGGTGATGTGTTGGAAGGCGATAAATCAAACTCTTTCCGCGTTCGTGCCGTTCGTGCCTTCTAAGCATAGCGATCGACGATAGTATATTGAATAAAAAAACCGGTGATGTAACATCACCGGTTTTTTTGTGCTTAAAAAAGAACGTTACTTTTTAGAATTCTTTTCTTCTTTAGGTAAATACTGAGCGGACATTTCCTTGGAAAGTGCTGTTTTTTCAACCTTTAAACGGCTGTTTTCGCATTCTAAGATAACGTGTGTCTCACCCACCTCTAAAATTTTACCGTGTATGCCGCTGTTGGTAACGACGCGGTTACCTTTAGCAACACTGCTGGCAAAGCTGCGCTCTTCTTTTTGCTTTTTCATCTGAGGACGGAAGAAGAAAAAGTACATCACGGCAATGATGACTAAAAACGGAAGAATACCTCCTAATGCGGAACCGCCTCCGGGTTGCTGTAAAAAAATGTGTAGCATAAAAATGAGATTACTCTTCAGCCTTCAGGACTTCAGAGGTGATTTTTAAGATTTTTTGATTGGGAACGGTGTTGGCGGTCAGCGTTACGTTTTTGTCTTGACGACCAAAGCGTCCATTGCTGTCAAACGACACTTTGATCGTGCCACCTTCACCCGGAGCAATAGGTGTTTTGGGATATTCCGGAACAGTACATCCACAGCTTCCACGCGCACTGGTAATGACTAATGGAGCTTTACCGGTATTGGTGAATGTAAATTCGTGAGTGGCAATTTCCCCTTCTGTTATTTGCCCGAAGTTGTGGTAGTCATCCTCAAAGGTAAACTCGGGAAGATTCTCCCCGTCTACGTCGCTCAGCCCTACGCTGTTTTCTGTTCTCGATTCGTCAATGCGATCTGCAGCACCACCGCCACAGCTCGAAAAGGTAAGACCGGCAAAAAGCGCCAGTGTCAACAATTTGTATTTCATGATGATTTGTTATTTAATTACATTTTTACAGCCGACGAATTTACGTCATTTAGATTTATGCCACAACCGACATAACACCTTTGTATGTGACAGCACATAAATGTGTTTGAAGCGATGTGGCATTTAAAAAGATAAGACTTTTATGTTATTTCGATATTATAACGTAGTTGTGATAGATACTGTTTAAAGCAGCCCGGGAATCAGCTCCTCGGTTTCCAAATCTTTGATGTACGTACTCGGATTGATCTGCTCAAGTCGTTCTCTCAATGCGTGCTCTTCGTGTTTGCAACCAATGATTCTTTCTTCAAATTCTTCAACGGGCTTGATGTGGAAAAAGTCACCTAAAAATTTGATATGGGTAATCTTGCCATCGCTAACGTTCATTTGTACCTCTATAGTTCCGGCTTTGGTGCGCACGCCTTGGACCATGTCGTACTCCGGTGAATAGCCAAAGTTCCAGTCCCATTGGGCGTATTTCTCATCGCGGATTTGCTGAATCTTAGCCAAATCCTCTTCACTGAATTCATACGGTTCACAATCTGCGTGCGTGGCGACGATATGCGCCATAATGCGGTCGCGGAAAGCTTCCAGCGAAAGTGGGGTGGTTAAGTGGTCGGAAATATTGGTAACGCGCTTGGGGACGCTCTTTGTTGCGCGCCCCTTGTACTTGAGTGGGTTTACATTTAGTGCACCGCTGATGTCGCGCATTTCAGACGAAAACAACAACGTGCCGTGGTGCAGGACTTTGTTGCCAACGACGTGCTCTGCGTTGCCGGAGAATTTTTTTCCGTCAATCATCAAGTCGTTTCGTCCCTCAAACGTGGCGTTTACACCCAGCGATTGCAGTACATCGATGATGGGTTGGGTGTACTTGCGGAAGTCAACCATCTTTGATGCATCGTCGCCGGTGTGCGTAAACGAAAAATTGAGGTTACCCATGTCGTGGTATACCGCACCACCTCCGGAAAGTCGTCTTACCACGTGTATGCCTTTTTCGCGAACATAATCGCGATTGATTTCGGCAAGTGCATTTTGATGCTTGCCAACAATAATGGCATTGTCGTTTTGCCATAGCATAAACACATCTTCTTTAATGTGTTTAAAAATGTATTCGTCGGTAGCGATGTTGAAGAATGGGTCTGTGCTTTTATGAACAATGCAGAGCATAAGGTTATGATTTTAGTTGTGTTCCGGGTTTTCAGGGCCCTGAGCGTATAAGGTGTAGGGATGTCCCTTTTCGTTTACAATCGACTTCCACATCTCTGTTCCTCCGTTTGTGATCCATTCAAATGACTTCGCATCTTCAACGAACCAGGTGTTTTCGTCCAATTCCCGCTGCAGTTGGTTTGCTTCCCAGCCAGAAATACCAATGTAAAAACGAATGTCGTCGTCGCCCATGGTGCGTGTATTGAGCAGGTGTTCTAAAACCTTGAGATCGCCACCAAAATAGATGTCATTGGCGATGAACTGACTGTTGGGGAGAAGGTCTGGTCGGCAGTGAAGAAAGTAGCAACGATCATTGGCAACGGGGCCACCTATGCGAAATTCAGAGGTGAAGTCACCGATGATGCCCATGTCTTCAGGGTTTTCTAAGTCAATGCGTTGGTTGAGAATCAAACCCTCAGTCCCCTGAGGACTGTGTTGGGTAACCAGCACCACGCTGCGTTCAAAAAATGGATCGCCTATGTAAGGTTTGGAACAAAGAAGCTGTCCGGTATGTAATATGTCCACGCTCATGTTGCAAATGTACAAGACATCAAAGCGTTTACCTTGTGCAGTTGTACTTTTGTGAATGTTAAAATACACCAATTATGACTAAGGATTTAGGCTCCGCACGCGAGCATTATACAAAGGGCGACTTACGACGTGCAACGATGGCCGACGACCCTATGCAGCAGTTTGCAAAATGGCTTACCGAATACAGTAGCCTGAATCGCGTGGATTTTAATGCCATGACGGTTTCCACCATCGGCAAAGACGGTTATCCTCATAGTCGAGTTGTTTTGTTGAAAGGCGTTGAGGACAACGGTTTTGTGTTTTATACCAATTACGAAAGCGATAAAGGTAGAGAAATGGCGGCGGAGCCTCGGGTTGCTCTTACATTTTTTTGGCCGGAAATGGAGCGACAAATCCGCGTTGAAGGTCTGGTGGAAAAAATACCGGAAGCAGATTCCAATGCCTATTTCCGCGAGCGTCCTCGCGAAAGTCAAATCGGCGCGTGGGCATCACCGCAAAGCTGCGAAGTGGACGGTGAAAATGATTTGAGTGACCGATACAAGGCTATGGTGGAGCGATTTAAGTCGACGAATGACATCCCCAGACCACCGCATTGGGGAGGGTATATCGTGCGCCCGAAAATGATTGAGTTTTGGCAGGGAAGACCTTCGCGACTACACGACCGTTTTAGATATCAGTTACAAGCCGATGGTGTGTGGTCTTTACATCGCTTAGCGCCGTAGTTCATCATAGAGAATCTTTCAATTACAAAACCAGCCTTTTGCTAGAAGCTCGTGCAATCTATACGCTCGTCTTACGCTTTCGCAGATACGTCTCACATAGTGCTCTTAAAGGATGAAGACCAACTAATTGAATAAAGCAATCGCTCTTTCGATCATCGTGTCTATTCCTTGATCTTCCTCGCTTTTGTCGAGGTCAACACGAACATTTACTGGGATACCGATCTCGAAGTGTTCGTCTTCAAGGGTCACGGCTTGGGTGGAGGAAAAGCGATACGTCCAGCCATTGGGGAGTTCGCCAAACGCGGGGCTGCCACCCCCGCCACCGGTTGGTGCTCCGAGAATTAAGGCACGCGGATTTTGACGCATCATTTCAGAGAAATAGGTGGTTGTGCTGTACGAGGCGCTATTGGTTAGCACTACAACTGCCCCATTGTACCAGCCTTTCTCTCTGGCGGGCACCCGCAAGTCGGTCCACGAAGAAAAGCAATCGCTGCACGAGCCGTTTTTAATGCGCACCTTTCCGTAGGTGTAACTTTGATTGGTAAAGGCACCTGCAAGGTTAAAGGCGTTATTGAGCGCGCCACCACCATTGCTGCGCACATCGATGATCACACCGCGGGCATTTTCAGCACGCTGTAAAATAGCGTCAATATCTTTGTCGCGCAGTTCGTCTGCAAAGGATCGGTAGTTGACGTACAAGATGCCATTGATCACTTGGTGTCTTAGCGGCCCACTAATGTGAAAGTCTCTACCGAGATATTCCCTATCGATGACACCTTGGTTGTAGTTGAGCGGCTCGTCTTGAAACCAATCCCAGTTTCTACTGCGATTGAATGGACTGGTGAGGTTGACGTGTCCGTCTTCGAGTTCAAACAGCATGGCCGCCAGCACGTCGAATAGTTCGGTTTCGGACATGTGCTCGTCAATTTGCTCCGTATACCGTTGCTTAACCTCATCCCAATCGATGCCCTTTAGTTCAAAGTAGCTGTAGCGATTGTTGATGTCTTTCCAAAGAAATTCAAATACTTCCGTGGGCGAAGCTTCTCCATCGCCGCCCAACAGATGCTTTTCGCAAGACATAGAGAGTCCGTTTATGCAAATCAGCACGGCGGAAATACGTAATAGGCGTTTGATACTCATTTTATCCTCATTGAAACGTTCAACAACCACATGCCGGTACTGCGTTCGTGCATTTGTGCACCGGTTAATCGCGTGTATTCGTACAGGTAATTCAGACTGATGCTGTTGCCGGTTGACAAATGCCATTCGAGTTTTGGCCAAAAACCTGCATTGAATGCGCCGCCGGGATAAAACAGATAAATTGATTCCCAAAACCCTTTGATGGCGCCGTTTGGTTCATACCCAAATCCGGAGGGTAATGAGGCGACGTATCCTGAAGGCAAGTAAAAGCCAATCATCTGCACGTGTGAAATGGCCTTGAATGTGAATGTTTGTGATTTTATCGAAAAGGAGGTTTGGTATGCGCCGGCCGGACCAAAGCTGGTAAAGACATCGGTGCGGCCGTTGAAGTTGTCAAACCCACTGATCAATCTGTGCTGTAAACCATTGTTGTTGGACCAACCCCAGGAAAAGTTGCTGTTCTCACGATGGTAGAGGTTGAGGTTTAATAGTCCGACAGTGGTGGCGGTCAGTCCACGGTTGAATTGGTTGGTGGTTTCACTCTGATTGTAATTGAGCAACCAAATCACGTCTTTGTTCTCTTTGCTTTTTTGGTAGCCCAAAGCACCGGAAAGTCCAAAGCCATCGAAGCGAAGTGGAGAATAACCCAAGTCGCGCAATCCTTCAGCGCGCATACCGCCGGCAAACCACAACTCGTGATTTTGCGCTTGTGAAGCGGTAGATATGACGATAAGAAATACCAAGAATCGTATGCGCATGTGTATCTGTTTGGAATAACAAATATAAGAGAAGCCATCTTCAATATTAAATGATTTATCTCATGACAAAATTTTATTGCAATTATATTGCATTAATAAATTTTGGTTTTATATATTTGCAACCGAATTGCAATAAAAGAATTAATAAACCACAATTGAAATGAAAAAGCTATTTTTTCTCCCACTCACAGCATTGCTTTTGTTTTCTTGCTCCAGCGATGATGACAATGGTGAAACATCAACAACGCCACCTACAATAACTGCTGCTGAAGGGCGCGATGCCATCCGTCCTGAAAATGGTGAAGTGCGCAGTGCAACAACTGGTCATATGCATGTTCGCTTTAAGGTAACAGATCCAGATGGGGTTCAGCAAGCACGCGTTGACATTCACCACGGATTTGATGGACATAGTCACGGAAGAGGTGCCAATCAGTCTGATTTTATGCACTTAGATTTCCAGAAAATCTATGAAGGCGAAGGACGTGATGAAATTAACATCGACGACAATTTTGAAGATGTTTACTGGGAAGGGCCAAGAGCGGAAGACCTCTTTAGTGGTAAAAATGTGTTGGCCGGGCCATATCATTTCTCCATTGATGCAACCGATATTCACGGTAACCAAACCAGCTTTACAGACAATACGTCCTACTTAGCCAAATTTTGGATTAAGCGCAACTATGCACCACAAATTGACGTGGACTTGACAAACGATGAGATCAAAGGTACCGGTGGCCAGCCTTTATCGGTCAGCGGAACCATTGAACGCAATCTCGGAGAGTCGCTTTCTTCTGATATCACGTTTGTTTGGGTACGTCTTTACGAAGAGGATGACCACGGTCACGGACACAGCCACTCTGAGGATATTTACGATGAAAAATGGGGTTCTTCTGCATGGCGCTCCGGCATGTCTGGCGATGCCTTGCCGTCTGGTACATCTATTTCCTTGTCAGATATGTTTACTGGAAGCAAAGCCATTGACTTACCTTCCGGTCACGGCCACTACGAATTGTTGATTTGGGTGGAAGACGATAATGGCAACGTCAGCCAAGAAACCTACAAAGTTCACGTAGACTAGTCACTTTTTCTACTCAGTCTGTAGAAAAGCGGTGTGATCATCACACCGCTTTTTTTTGTATTCAAATCTAAGGGCTAAGTAAGTAAAGTATTTGCGGTCCATGCCTTAATTTGCACCGTCCTAAATCTCCTTTAATGACCAAGCATCGCCCGATTGATTTCTTTCGATTTTTTTACCGACACTTGGGCGGAAAGGTGTATGTCACCATGGTGTTTGGCGTGTTGTTGGGACTGTTGGATGGGTTGGGGTTGTTGCTTTTTCTACCACTATTGAGAAACCTTAGTGAAGGAGGGAACAACGTAAACTGGATACCCGATTGGAGCATAACGACCGTGCTGCTTTTGTTATTGGGGGTGTTCGTAATTAAAGCCGTCATTCGTTATATCGGTGAAATCATCAAGGTAAAGTACCAGCACGGCTTCATCAGAGATCTGCGATTGAAGGGCATTGAGGGGTTTCGTTGGATGTCTTACAGTCAGTTTGTGAAATCAGACGCTGGTAGGTTGCAAAACAGCATGGGCTCGGAAATCAACCGTACCAATCATGCGTTTCAGGTTTTTTTTACGACGGTTCAATGGGGTATTTTGGCTATTATTGCCGTGGCGATTGCGCTGGTGGTGCATCCATTATTCACGTTGACCGTTCTTATTGGCGGCGCGCTTTTGCAGTGGATGTTCAATCGCTTTTATCGCCATACGAAGCAGTTGTCCAAAACCCTAACCAATCAGAATCATCGTTACCATCGTCTGCTGATTCAGTTGATCAATCATTTTACCTATTTAAAGGCCAATGCACGGGTAGCTATATACGGCAAGCAGATGTCACAAAGCGTCAAAGAAGTTGAGGACAGTCAGCTTAAACTGGGCAATATTCACGCACTTATTTCCGCCTTGCGCGAGCCCTTGGTTCTACTCATATCTGTTGGTGCTTTGCTCTATCACCATCATGTACGTGACGATGAGTGGTCGTTGCTGCTTGGAGTGTTTGTGATCTTGTATCGAGGCGTTCAGTCAATCGTAGAAACACAGAGCCACTATAACGCGTTTCTCGGATTGAGTGGTTCGCTTATTAATGTCGATGCATTTTTATCTGAGATTCCAACCTCTGAAAGCAATGTCGAGGGACAGGTGAGGGCTAATGCTAAAGGCGATTTCTCTTTTCATAAAATGGCTTATAAAGTTGGCGCGGTAAAGGTGTTTAACACGTTTGATGACCTTATACCGGAAAAAAAACTGACCTTAGTTACCGGTGAAAGCGGTCGGGGTAAAAGCACCTTATTGCACCTCATGAGCGGATTGGTTCAACCGAGAAAAGGCTTTATAGCCATTGGCGAAGACAATTACGCCAATCTCAATATTCAGGCATTGCAGACCCGCATCGGTTACATTACGCAAGAATCGGCGGTATTTGCCGATACGCTTTACAACAACGTCACATTTTGGGATGAACACAATGAGAAAAATCAACGACGTTTTCGTCGAGCCATGGAACAAGCTGCACTGCTGCATTTTGTGGAGCAATTACCTGACGGTGCCGATACCGCCATTGGGCACCAAGGATATAATTTATCGGGTGGGCAACGCCAGCGATTGGCCATTGCCAGAGAGCTATACCGCCAGGTAGACGTATTGCTTTTCGATGAACCCACGGCGGCGTTGGACAAACGCAATGCTGAAACCATCGCCGACACCATTGCACACCTCAAAAAAAACATCACCATTGTGGTGGCAACACACCAGCCCGAAATATTTGTGCCGCATGCCGATAAAATTATTGATTTGTAGTAACAGTGGCATAAAAATAGAGTTATAAATATTGAGGGGCAGACCAAGAACGTAAACAATTGTACTAACCATAAAAAATAGAAATCATGAGAAAGCTAACCGCATTAA
>SKIJ01000055.1 GCA_007116495.1 Cryomorphaceae bacterium
TATTACATTTGTCCAAGGTGTTGATGACAAAGGCGCAGTTGTAGTCCCTGTTCGCATATAAATCTTCATTTCTACATCTTTACCGGGCAATGTACCACCATCGTCCTTTTCAAATCCAATGGATTCTATGGTTGACCCGGGTGTAATGCCGGCTGCGATCAACTCAGCTTCTTCAAAAATAGCAAATCCTCTATTTGAGTTATTTCCTGAAGTCGCATTAAATCTATAAATAGGAAAGTATAAACTGTTGTTTGCAACTGTTGTCCCAAACCCAATTTGAACCGAAATTGACCCGCCTCCTAAAGGCCCTACATATTCTCCTGTTGTTACACGACAACCTGTTGCAGTGTTACAAGATGCATCTGCAGCAATATGCAATCGATACGTTCCCGTGGAAGGTATCGATGCTGTTAATGGTGTGGGACCGTGATCAATTACGGTATTTGATGCATCCGTTACTGTTAAATAATCCGTGGCAATAGAAGAAGTAAATTCATATTGACCGTCATCATTGATGGTCAACGTTGCATACTCAGATGCCCAATTACAGGTTGAAATCGTTACTGCCGGTGAACTGGCATCATTTAATGTGGCTGAACCAAAAGGTGAGGTCATGATACACTGCGCACCCACATTATGCACAAACACCCCCATAAAGAGCATTGTCAACGGCACGACCAGCCGGTTTAAAAAACCACTGGATTTTTTTACTTTTTTGTAAACTTTCATCATTAATTAAATTTTCGTTTGTTAAGTAGCTCTAATATACATCAATATGTTTGTTTTCAAAATGATATTTTACTTTATTTTTTAAATTAAAAATTTATTTTAATCATATTATTAATAAATATAATGCAATATTTTAATTACAAAAAACATGTCTTTAAATCAAAAAAAGCATTGGTGATTTTACTAAATATATTGTAATAACCACTAATAAATTAAGATTATTGATATTTTACATTTAATCAAATTTAAGATTTATATGACATCTTTAATAACAAATAAATAATAGAAAAATAAACGTTTAATGAAGCAATGAAGAACAAACATGGCCAATTGGCAAAACAATGATATCTATTTATTAACTTTGCAAAAAGCTATTATCAAATGATTTACAAACCATCTTCACATTTTTTCCTCTTAGCAGTTTCTCTAATGGTCATATCACTTACCTGCAGCTGCAAATCAAACAATGACGACGAAGATGATCCCCACACACCCATCAACACATCCGGAATGACAATAAACACGGCTTTGGTTTGGGGCAATGAAACGCTGGATGTTATTTCGAATACGATGTATACCGATGACCAAAGACCGGTAAAGATATTTTCACCACAACTATACATATCAGAAGTTCGTTTCATCAATGGAGATGGCGATACCATACACGAAAACGAGGTTCTT
Organism: Cryomorphaceae bacterium; assembly: GCA_007116495.1. Lineage (GTDB taxonomy): Bacteria > Bacteroidota > Bacteroidia > Flavobacteriales > Schleiferiaceae > CSBr16-58. Next base: position 1,411 of record SKIJ01000055.1, read on the forward strand.
TTTCTCAGTGCAATAAATGAAACCATTACCCTAGAAGACGTTCCTGAAGCACAGTACGAGCAAATTATATTTACGCTTGGCCTCCCAGTATACATCAATAAAGCTGTTCGTCCTATAGACTTTGATATGGATCACCCCCTCGCTCCAAAGTCTCCCAATATGTGGTGGAACTGGGACGACGGTTACATCTTTGCCCGCATCGAAGGTCTTACCAATCACCAAACTCCGGCTATTGACTCTCTAACGGATAATTTTTCGTGGCACCTAGGGTTTTCAGAAAACGCCATGGAAGATATCGTATTAGATCTGCCTGCTCATGGCGATTGGGCGCTGGCATTCGACATCAAACACTTATTTTCTCAAGTACGCATTCCCGAGGAAATGTTTACACTTAATGTGAGACGATCGCAAGTTGACGCCAACATCGCTTTTGTAATGCGAGAGTCATTTATCATTAAGTGATTCTCTAAGTGCATTAAGTTCACTCATCAACACACTTAAATCTTGTTTCATTAACGCAACAAAGGATTCTACTTGATCCAATAAATTAGACCTATTGGACAGTTGCTCGGCGGCATATTTGCCGCCATCACCAAAATACAAGGCAATCTCTTGTTGATTAGTCTCTTTATCAAAACGATTAAAACGCTTCCAACGCGCCACCAGCTCTTCCCTTAAGGTCAACCCTTCTCTGGAAATGGAGCTGCCTCCATTTAAATAGTACCAAACCGAAGGCGGGAATAGAGAAGATGTCTTGTTTCCATTCCACATTTCAGCCAAATGATTGCGCTGATGATAAAACATGACATTGGTTTTCTGAAAGAATATAAATCCCGCCAAAACAACTTCCGACAAAGCGGTTGTGATTCCAATCCATTCGGCAGCCAATTCATTACCCGCACTCAAAAACGCAACGGCAGACAATGCACCTACTGCACCTATTGAAATGGCCGCTACAGTTAGTCTCGTTTCTCTTGACGATTGGCTATTGAGCAAATAACCGGCTATCTGCTCAGCGCGCTCTTCTTCACAATCAATCTCGGCCGCAGTAGCTGAAACTTCCAGCGAGGCTTGCTGCAACTTCCACTGAATGGATTCCATTTGCATCAATAGGTTCAATTGCTGCTCTATATTCACAGCACTGTCTTGCACGCCTAACACAAATGCCTCAATCTCATCTTCTACCTGAATGGCGCGCATGATGCGCAAGCTCTCTTCAGAAAAAATGTCCGACAAAATGGTAGAAATTGGTTTTTCACTGAACGACTGTGGCAACTCCGATTCGTCATATTGATAATCCGGTAATTGCTGACAAACACTGCGTTCTAAGGTCGCATAAACACCTTTTAACTCCGTGGTTTTACACGAAGAAATAAATAAAACGACGCCTAAAAAAATGACTTGCTTGATTAATGTCAAAACTTTCATCAGCTGGATTGTTTATACATTTTTTTAAATATATCGTCGTAAGGCACTTTAAAATACTGCTTGGGTTGCGCTATGTAAATCCCTTTTGGTCCGGAAAAAATATAGGCAAATACACAGGCAATGATAATATAAATACCACCCGTAAGTCCAAACAGTTCCAGCCCCATCACCGTACAAGCCAGTGGTGTGTTTGTGGCACCGGCAAAGACCGCCACAAAGCCCATACCTGCAAGCAACGCCAAAGGCAAAGGCACAAAATATGCCAATGCGTTACCAAGTGTTGCCCCTACAAAAAACAAAGGAGTGACCTCTCCTCCTTTAAACCCTGCGCCCAATGTAAAGGCCGTGAAAAGTGTTTTTACCAAAAAATCATATGCCGGTAATTTATTTTGAAAAGCCTCCTCGATTATTGGAATACCAAGTCCAATATACTTTGTTGTTCCAATGGCAAATACCACAACTGCGAGAACAGCTCCCCCTACTACCGGACGCAATGGCGAATAACGGAAATAATTACCAAATAAACTTCCGAAAAGGTGATTGGATTGCGAAAAGGTAAAAGCGCCAAATCCAAAAATCACACCTGCTAAAGCCGCCCAAAAAATATTTTGCATTGTAAAAACAGGTGTACTGACAATATACATGTCGTACATGGTGTGATGCACCTGTAATGCCATACACGTCCAGTCGCCAACAAAAGCAGCAATCATAATGGGTATCAATCGCTTCCACCTAAAACTATCCAATCTAAGTACCTCAAAAGCAAAAATGGTTGCCGCCCACGGTGTACCAAAAACCGAAGCAAAACCGGCAGAAGTTCCCATCATCAACAGCAGTCTGCGATCGACATTGGACATCTTTAGCCATTTTGTGAAGCGATCGGCAATGGCCGCTCCCATTTGGATAGCTGTTCCCTCTCGACCTGCACTACCTCCAAATAAATGGGTGATGATGGTACCCAACAAAACCATGGGAGCCATTCTAAATGGAATAATCTTTTTGGGCTCTTGGTACTCCTCGATGATTTGGTTGTTGCCCCGAACCACAGACTTTCCGTATTTGTAATATCCCCAACCAATCAACAAACCCGCCAAAGGCAAGAACAAAATAATCCAAACATTATCTTCTCGGTAATCGGTTGCCCAATGGAGTGCGTGTAGAAAAATTGCTGAAGCCGCGCCACCGCCAATACCTACCAAAACCGATACGAGTAGCCAACGGGCCAACATTTTCATACTATATGATTTTTGACAAAAGTAAATGTTGTTGCAGTTAAGTACAAATCAAAGGTTGTATCTTTGTATTATGCTAAAGTTGATGAATGTTGCCGCTGTCGTACTCGTCTTTTTGATGCTGATTTCTCAGTGCAAAATGGAAGAGGAAAAATCAACCGGCTTTCCCGTTCCCCATCACGGGTTTGCTGAATTACCCGTTCCTGACGACAACCCCATGAGGCCGGAAGCCATTGCTTTGGGGCGCAAACTTTTTTTTGATCCGCTGTTATCACGCGACAGTAGCATTTCTTGTGGCAGTTGTCATTTCCCCGAAAAAGCATTCACCGATGGACGCTCGGTGAGCATTGGCGTGAAAGGGCGAAAAGGCACACGAAACGCCCCTACCCTTTACAACGTGGCCTATCACCCTTACTTTTTTCTTGAAGGTGGTAACCCAGTATTAGAGACACAAATGCTTGGTCCACTGGAAACACCGGAAGAAATGGACTTCAATATGGTAGAATTGACAAGGCGACTGGAAAAACACCCGGAGTATCCATCATTATTTGCCGAAGCATTTCCCGATAGAACCGTGGAGCCCTACACCATTTCACGCGCCATTGCGGCCTACGAACGTTCTCTCTTGAGCGGCAACAGCGACTTCGACCAATTCTACTTCTTTGGGGATAGTTCAGTCCTGAGTAAAGAACAACTAAGAGGATGGCAGATTTTTAAAACGTCGTGTACCCATTGCCACAGCAGCTTTACGCTCAGTCATTTTAAATTTGAAAACATTGGCCTGTATGAACACTACGAAGATTATGGACGAATGCGGGTAACTCGTGACACGGCTGACTGGGGAAAGGTGAAAACCCCAACGCTAAGAAATATAGCACTAACAGCACCCTACATGCACGACGGCAGCATGCATTCACTGAGAGAAGTCATCGAACATTATAATCAAGGCGGAAAAGACCACCCCAACAAAAGCCCATTGATTCAACCCCTTAATCTAAGCGATACCGATAAAGATGCGTTGGAGGCGTTTTTGCATGCGTTGACCGATGTTTCTATAAACTAGTAGAGACGTAGCATGCTGTGTTTTTTTTCACCCGTAGAGACGTAGCATGCTACGTCTCTACGGGTGAAAAAATGACATTTTTCCAATTCCAAAAAAAATTGTTATACTTTTGCAATGAAAAAACCATCTTTTATGGAAAATGAATACCCTGAAAAAATAGCGTTGATTGGATATATGGGCGCCGGCAAAACGCATATGGGAAGAGCGTTAGCTGCGCATCTCAAACGCCCATTTTTTGATCTCGACGGCGTTGTAGGGCAGATGTGTGGATGCAACCAATCGGACCTTATGCGAAGAAAGGGAGAAATGGCGTTTCGCGAAGCAGAAAACAAAGCCTTACAAATGGTGCTTTCTAAGGATAATTTCGTGCTGGCCTGTGGAGGAGGCACGCCTGCTTATTACGATAACATAGATCTATTGACATCTGAGGCAAAGGTTGTTTACCTCGATTGTAAAATTCCCACACTGGCAAAACGCTTGTTGCCGGAAAAAACGCAACGTCCCCTCATTGAAAAAATTGAGGATGAAGAATTAGAAGAGTTTATTGCTAAGCATCTATTCGAGCGTCGCCCGTATTACGAGAAAGCCCACATTCGTGTTGCGGCTGATGAATTAACCATAGAAGAACTGGCTTCTCATCTTACCGGTGAATGACGCACCACTCGGCTGTAAACGCCTTCATACATCGGTGCAATATTGGTGATGTCGTATAGCAGTGACCGTCGCTTGGCTCCCACTCTTAATGTTTCTTCAAGGGCAGCATCAGAAAACAGTTGCTTAATGAATTTCACCATGGCGTCTACATCTCCAACATTTGCAGTGAACCCTGTTTCTCCGTGAATATTAACCTCCGGTAATCCACCTGTATTACTGCTTATTACCGGTACACCACAAGCCATTGCTTCCAGTGCCGCCAAACCAAAACTCTCTTTTTCAGACGGAAGTAAAAACACGTCCGTACATCTAAGTATACGATCAATATCTAAAACTTTTCCCGTAAAAATAACGTGTTCGACGACGCCTAATTCTTGGGCCAACATACGAGCGCGTTCTTTTTCCGGCCCATCACCAACCATGATTAAGCGCACGTGTGATTCCTCACGAAGCTGAGCAAAAACGCGAATGATGTCATTTAACCGTTTTACAGGTCTAAAATTACTAATATGCGTCAGTATTCGTTCTCCATTGGGTGCAAACTGCTTGCGCAAACACTCTTTAGGCTCCTCGTAAAGTGTGCGATCGATGAAATTGGGAATGACCTCAATCTCCTTTTTGATGTTGAATAACGCATTGGTATCGGACTTCAAACTCTCAGATACACTTGTAACGATATCAGAAGAGTTGATGCTAAAGTTAACCGCATCTCGATAAATGGGGTTTTTTCCAACTAGGGTAATATCTGTTCCGTGAAGCGTGGTAATAACAGGAATATGAATGCCTTCAACGGCCAATATTTGTTTAGCCATGTGGGCGGCATATGCGTGAGGTATGGCATAGTGCACGTGCAACACATCGAGTTTCCACTTGCGAATGGTTTGTACCATCTTTGAGCTCAAAGCCAATTCGTAAGGTTGATAGTGAAACAGCGGATAATCGTGCATGCTTACTTCATGATAAAACGTATTCGGTTGTACTGTATTGAGGCGTACCGGTTGATCGTAAGTGATAAAGTGTGCTTGATGGCCTTTTTGCGCTAAATATTTACCAAGTTCAGTGGCTATTACACCTGATCCACCAAACGTTGGATAGCATACAATCCCTATGTTCATTCATTCTGTATTTGCTACAAAAATACCCTTTGTGAATTACCTAATATCAACGAAATTTGTAAAAAATATTGAATATGGCTGAATACATTAAAATTTACCCCGAAAACCCCAACGAGCGTCACATACATCACGTTGTAGAAGTGCTTAAAAGCGGTGGTGTTATTATCTATCCCACCGATACCGTTTACTCGTTTGGCTGCGATATCACCAATTCAAAAGCCGTAGAAAGGGTAGCTCGTTTAAAGGGGATCAAACCCGAGAAAGCAGACTTTTCGATCATTTTTAATGATTTATCTATGCTATCAACCTACACGAAGTCTGTTGACACGCCTACGTTTAAAATATTGAAGAAAGCACTTCCTGGACCGTTCACATTTATCCTGTCGGCCAGCAACGCCATTCCCAAACTTTTTAAAAACAAAAAGAAAACCGTGGGCATTCGCATCCCTGATAACAGCATTCCCTGTGCATTGGTTGAAGCATTGGGAAATCCCATTATTGCATCGTCTGTGCACGATGAAGATGACATCATCGAGTACACCACAGATCCTGAGTTAATATTGGAAAAATTTGACAACCAGGTTGACCTTGTTATAGACGGTGGGTTTGGCGATAATTTCGCCTCAACCGTCGTCGATTTTACAGGGCGCGAACCTGAGGTTTTAAGAAGCGGAAAAGGAGACTTTGACGCAATATTTTAATTCAATACCACTATGAAAACAATCATTAATACCAAACAAGCACCAACGCCAATTGGCCCGTATAATCAAGCTGTTATAGCAAATGGCATTGTTTATTGCAGCGGCCAGGTTGCCATTAACCCCAAAGACGGATCATTTTGCAATGGGAGCATTGCCGAAGAAACGAAAATGGTACTTGCCAATCTCAAAGCTGTACTCGATTCGGCAAACAGTGGAATAAAGCAGGTTATCAAATGCTCTATTTTTTTGACAAACATGGATGATTTCAATGAGGTCAATCGCGTGTACGCAGATGTATTTAGCAATGCAGACGCGCCAGCAAGAGAAACCGTTGAAGTATCTCGATTACCGGCAAACGCAAGAGTTGAAATTTCGTGTATTGCATTGACTGATGTATGAGCTCAAGTAACTTGTGATGAAATAAAAAAGCCGGTCAGTTGACCGGCTTCTTTATTTCGAAACATCAAATCGCTTAATAGCCAATAATCAATATCATACCGGGAACGAGATCAGAATCACTAATGCCGTCATTCAATTCTCGAAGCTCTCTTGTTTTCATGTCTAGGCTTTTTGCTATTTTTGATAATTTATCGCCCATTTGTACGCGATAGCGGGTGCGATCCCATTCTGAATAATCCGCCTCGGGTACGACCTTAAGCTCCATACCTTCAAATGGACGAACGCCACGCAAGCCACCGTTGAGCTCTCGCAGTTCTCGTATGTTGATGTTGTATTCTTGAGCAATCGCACCTAAACTTTCCCTTCCAACAACTTCGTGGATGACGGGCTTAATTTCGATTACTTTCTCCTCCCCTTTTTCGTCAACAACTTTTTTGGTGGGGACATAGTCATCGCGAAGTACCTTGAAGTCTGTGCGTCGGTTAATCTGGTTGGCGACGTCCTGAATCAAAGCCGACTGCCTGCGGATGTATTGCTCGGTTAGAACGACACCAGCCTTAAAATGCTCGCTTCCGTAGCCATCGTATCCTTCTGGAACTTTAAACGGTTCGTCTTCACCCATCCCGCGCGCAACCAAGCGAGCAGAATCAATGCCTTGCTCAATTAAATAGTCAACACAACTCTGAGCACGTTTTTGAGAAAGCACTTGGTTTCGTTCACGCGTATCACGGTAGTCGGTATGTGAACGTAGCTCAATGACAATTTTGGGGTTGTTGTTGAGAATGGTTATAACAGAATCCAGAGCCTCTTTGGATTCAGGTCGAAGATCCCACTTAGCCAAATCAAAGAATACATTTGGCAGCACAATGGGCTCTTCAATGGGCTCAAGTGACTTATCTACTTTTATAACGTGTAAGTAGTGTTTTTCATCAGGTACAAATTCAAAGGCATCAAACGCAATTTCCATGGTTGTTGCTTCTGCCGTTCCGGACAGAAATTTACTCTTCTCAAAACTCAAAGTGTAGTTTACGTTTTCTTGAACCTGATCGATGGAAAATTTAAAATAACCACTTTTATCAGTTACTACGGTAAACGATTCACCGCCACCGTCTAATTTGACACTACCCGTATTGATTGGGCGTTTGTCTTTTTTACTCGTCAAGCGACCTTCAATTTCAAATACCAAAGGTGCTAGTTGTACTTCGTAAATATCATGACCTCCACGACCACCTTCACGATCTGAAGTAAGATACCCCTTTTCGGCGTCATCTCCGTCAAATACAATGGCGAAATCATTGGCATTGGTATTTATGGGATATTTTAGGTTTTCCGCCTCTCCTTCCGGCATTCCATCTTCGCCGATTTTAATGCGAAAGATGTCTAATCCACCCATTCCCGGAAGCCCATCAGATGCAAAGTAGAGGTAGCCATCTTCGTGAATGAATGGATACAATTCGTTGCCGAGTGTATTGACGCTTGGACCTAAGTTTTTAGGCTCTTCCCAACCGCGTTCGCGTCGATTGTAGCGCGTCATATAAATATCTCTACCACCATAACCATCTTCGTGATCGGAGGCGATGTAGAGTGTCTCGTCATCTGGCGCTAAGCTTGGATGCCCTACGGATGTGATAGAGTCGGGGAATATTGTAAGAATTTCAGGCTCACCCCATCCTTGACCTCGCTTATCAGCTTTGTAAACAGCACAACCTAATTGGTTATTTCGTTCCTTAACGCAACGGGTAAAATACATGGTTCTTCTGCGGCTATCGAATGTAAGCGGACCTTCGTGAAACTTGGTGTTGATGTTTTCTCCCTCCAAAGGAACCGGCATTGACCAAGCTAAATCGTCTTGTTCATCAGATCCTCTTCTGCCTCTTGTTTTCTTTCGTTCAGCTGTGGATATATAAATGTCGGTAAATCCATCACCAGTCCATCCATCTTTCAACTTCCCGGCAGACGCTTCCCGATCCGAAACAAAGTATATTTCATCATTCATATTTGGTTTTCCACCGTAAGTAACGGAAAAGTCATTATTCTTTGAATTGAGGTCCGTTGAATTTTCGATTAAATAGCGGGTTGGATTTTCTTGCCACTCTTTCGCTTTCTTTACCGCTTCAATGGCAATCTTACCACGCTCATCATCGGGTCGAAGCTCAGTATATTTCTGAAATTCAATGATGGCGTCTTCGTATTCGCCGAGTATCTTCAGCATTTGTCCATGCCTGAAATATACAATCGGGTCACCGTAATCCAATTTAATCGCTCTGGCGTAAAAGCTTGCCGCAGACTTGGCATCTTGCATTTTTCTGTAGCACTCTGCTTGGCGGAACGTAATTTCTAACTTTTCTTTCTTGCTCCGCGTGCGCTGAAAGGCCTTTTTGTAAAGCTGCACAGCTGAATAATACTCGTTGTACTTGAAGGCTTCGTTGGCGCGAGCCATTTCTTTAGACACAGACTCTTCATCATCTAAGTCGTCTAAAGTTGACTGAGCATTGAGATTGCCGTTGCCGGCAATCATAAAAAACCAAGAAAATAACAACACAAGGGATTGGCGTTGGATGGTCATATGTGAAGCTAAGTTTTTAAAAAAACCATACCGTCATTCTTACAAAATTGCATTTTTAAAAGTGGTAGACAGCACGGAATGTAGTATAAATTATTAAATAATCGTTTGTTGTGTGTTAAAAACGATTGTAAAAATAGGCATACTTTGGTTGTCTGCAATAAATCAAACGAAAAAACAGAAAAAAAATTACGGTGTTCACAATGTTTTGACGTCTTAAATACCGTGTTATTTATGATTATTTTTTACTAAAATACACTTATTCAAATTGTAATTTCAAATATAATTTAAAATTAAACGAAAAACTGCGAATCTTCACAAATTGACCTAATGCACATTTCTACATTGTCGTCTACTACATCAAAAAAAACATGTGGCTAATGGTAAGCCTTTAGCTCAACATAGTAATATCACTTTAGGCATACAACAGCTCATTAATAACGCGTTCCATTAAAAAGCAGAATTGCTTTATGATGTTTTTTACGTGTTCAATCAAATTTATCAAAGTACCTTTGCATAATTGTTTCATTGTATGGCTACCAGATGTTAATGTTTGACGCCATCAATTAAGGCCATGGTTTCTAACGATACGTAAAAACCTATTTTTCACTTGTATGAAATAAAGCAATGCGGATTATGACGTTCAAACGCTTTTTAATGTTTCTGTTTATAGTGGTAACAACCACTGCTTGTCGCGATTATCGTGAAGTTCACTTTTGGATCATCAACAATACCGATGAAGATGTTACTGTACGCTACCGTGTGAGAACCTGTATGGGAATGAACTCCAACTGTTTCCCCCAAAACTTCTCCAATACTGTTGAACCAAACGATTCGGTAATGCTGCAAATTCAAGATCAGGTTACAACCGATTACGACATCGAAGAATCATTTTTTGATTTTGGTTTGTATCAGGGCGACAACGCTTCTGAGGTCAATATCTGGCGTGAGAAATTGGTTGAAAAAGAAATCTATGAAGAACGCATAGAATTCTTTGTTCGAGTAGAAAGAGATTTTTTTTAGATGAGTAAAAAAGACATACGCAGTTTATCGCCCAAGCAATTTCATGACGTTTTGAGTGAATTGGGACAACCTTCGTTTCGTGCGCGACAAGTCGAAGAATGGGTTTGGAGACGATCGTGTAAAAACTTTTCGGAGATGACCAATATTCCGTTGGCGCTTCGCAAAACACTTGAAGAATCGTTTGACATACACGGCATTCAGGTTGACGACCTGCAACGAAGCAGTGACGGAACGATAAAAAACGGTGTCAAACTTCATGATGGAAGAGTTGTTGAATCGGTGCTCATTCCCACCGATAAACGGATAACAGCCTGTATTTCTTCGCAAGTTGGCTGCAGCTTAGACTGTCACTTTTGCGCCACTGCTAACCTACCCCGCATGCGCAATCTCAACGCAGAAGAGATTTACGATCAGGTTGTCACCATAAAGCAGCAAGCAGACAAATATTTCAACCGGCCCTTGACCAATATCGTTTACATGGGTATGGGCGAACCGTTGCTTAACTATGCCAATGTTTTGAAATCGATAGAGAAAATTACGGGTGATGAAGGCTTGGGCATGGCGCCGAAACGCATAACCGTATCGACTGTGGGAATTGCCAAAATGATGAAGCGACTTGCCGACGACAACCCGCGTTGCAACCTAGCGTTGTCGCTGCATTCTGCAAGAAATGAGGTTCGCAAAACAATCATGCCCATTACCAATAGCAACCCCATTGAAGACCTCCGAGACGCCATGGTATATTGGTATTCTAAAACCGGAAAAAAAGTTACCTTCGAGTACGTTATTTGGGAAGGCATCAACGATGCTAAGGAAGATATTGATGCCCTCGTTAAATTGTGTCAACAGGTTCCATCTAAGGTCAACATCATCGAATATAACCCTATTGGCGACGAACGATTCCGCATGGCAAATCAAGATGTTATCAATGCTTACATCAATGCCTTAGCAAACGTAAACGTCGTTGCTAAAGTTCGTCAAAGTCGCGGACAAGACATTGATGCTGCCTGCGGACAACTCGCCAATAAAAACACTGCAAACGCTTAGATGTAATAAAACAACACGCGAACGCAATAAAAAAACAAGTATGCTAGCTAGCGAATTAATCGATCCCTCCATTCTCCCTCTCCACCCCGATCAAACAGTGGAAGAAGCACTAGAATCGTTGCATGATCAGGCGCTGCTCCACGGTATTGTGTTAGACTGCGATCGCGTTTTAGGCATTGTTTCAGAAGATTGGCTCTTAGACGCCAATTCTAAGGAAACGCTAAAACAACTTTCAGCCGGTTTTCCGGAATCCACAGTACTTAAAATCAATCAATCTGAACTAGAAGCAATGCGCGTGATGAGTGAGCAGCAAATCGATGTTCTTCCCTTGGTTGATGAAAACGAAGCCTGTGTAGGAATCATCAGTTTACGTCGCACGTTCATACGGTTGGGACAAAAAATTGCACCCCCAATTGCCGGAGGTATATTGGTTTTGCGGGTACATCCTTTAAATTATCAATTGAGTCAAATGGCGCAAATCGTGGAATCCGGTGACGCATTGGTTCATGCTCTTTACGTAGAACATTTGAATAATGACCAACACATGTTGGTTACCCTGTTCACCAACAAAGAAGACCTAGACGGGATCGTTCAAACCTTTAGACGTTACGAATACGACGTTGTCGGCACATTCTACCAAAGCGTTGATGAGGTTCGTCTAAAACAGCGTTACGACAGTTTAATGCGATACCTCAATACATAAATGCGATTTACACATTCGCAAAAACAGTTTCTCCATTGAAAACCGTAGCACTATTTGGGCATCGTATTGAAAAAGACGCAAGGCCGTACATTGAAGTTCTTTTGGAAGAGCTCGAGCGATTGGATATTACCATTTGGTTTTTTGACGTGTTTATCCGTGAAAATATTGGCCAAATGGAATTGCCAAAAGACCGTAAAACTTGGAATTCCCACGATGAACTAAAGACTGTAGCTCCTGACGCACTGATTACTTTGGGAGGCGATGGTACCATCCTTCGCGCTGTAACATTCATTCGCGATTCTAACATCCCAATACTCGGAATAAACACCGGTCGGTTGGGTTTTTTGGCAAATGTAGCACGCCACGAAAGCAAAGCCATTGTCAATGACCTTGTAAACAACAACTACCATATCAACGAGCGCCGATTGCTCGATGTAAATGTCGATAATGGAAGTTGTCCACCGCTGCCGTTTGCCTTAAATGAGATTACTGTTGCCAGAAAAGACACTACCTCAATGGTAACCGTACACACGTGGATCAACAATGAGTTTCTTTCAAGCTACTGGGCCGACGGCATCATCATTGCCACACCTACCGGTTCTACGGGATATTCGTTGAGTTGTGGAGGCCCCATCATCATGCCTGGTTCAGAAACGTTTGTGATTACGCCAATCTCACCACACAATTTAAATGTGCGTCCGTTCGTTATACCTAATCATTACGATATTAAACTGAGAATAGAAGCGCGCGAACCCATGTTTTTAACCTCACTCGACTCACGCATTCACAGCATGCCCATCGACACCGAGATGTACATCAAGCGTTCCGATTTTACGGTAAAAATCATTCAAACCGAACAGCAAAAATTCACCAAAACGCTTCGCGAAAAACTTTTTTGGGGTAAAGATATTCGAAATTAATGAAGGCAGTTAATCGCATCATTTACATTAGTTTACTGGTGTTAACCACTCAATTCACAAACGCACAGCTGGTTGAAATTGGTGCGACTGGAGGTGGCACTAACTTCGTTGGCGATGTGGGTAATAACGGGTTTCACCTGCCAACAAGCTGGTATGGGGGTTTGTTTTTTCGCTCAAATTTTAATCCGTGGTGGTCGATGCGAATATCGTACAACCAAGGGCATGTTCGTGGAGACGATGCCGATTCTCACTGGGGATGGCGACAAAATAGAAACCTGAGTTTTGAATCTGAAATTACCGAGGTCTCGCTTTGGTTTGAATTCAACTTTTACGAATTTATTGGGCGACAAAAAGGCGCCAACTCGCTCTATATATTTGGTGGGGTGGGGTTGTTTTTCTTCGACCCGGTAACAGAACACAACGGTGAAACGGTTCGTCTACAACCACTTGGCACCGAAGGCCAGGGTTCATCGCTATCGAGTCAGGGGTTGTATAGTTTATCCGATTACATCCTGCCTTTTGGCATTGGTTATAAGGTTAGTGCAAGCCAATTAATAACGCTTGGATTTGAGGTAGGTTTTCGCAGAACCGGAACGGATTACCTCGATGATGTGAGTGGATTTTATGTTGATAACCAAATATTAGCTGAAGAAAACGGAGCATTGGCAGCAGCGCTATCAGACCGGAGCGGAGACCCACGTTCGCGCGGTGGACAACTGCGCGGAAACCCCAATCGCGACGATTGGTATATTTTTTCGGGAATAACCATAAGTTTTAAACTATATTCGGCGCGTGAAAAGTGCGCCCGATTTTAAAACGACACATTTCATTAATGAACGGAAAATCAGAACATAAGCTCAAACACATCCCGCAACACCTGGCCATAATCATGGACGGAAATGGACGCTGGGCGAAAAAAAGAGGCTATATCCGTTCAATGGGACATAAAAATGGCGTCGACGCATTGCGAAACATTGCCACCTATTCGGCTGAGATTGGCATAAAATATTTAACCGTGTATGCCTTCTCCACTGAAAATTGGAACCGTCCTAAAAGCGAAGTAAAAGCGCTGATGACATTGTTGGTTAGCTCGCTCAAAAAAGAGTTGGAAACATTGACCAAAAACGACATACGATTAACAGCCATTGGAGACATCAGCCTCCTACCCGCAAAATGCCGTCGCGAGCTGCTGGAAGTTATGGAGCTGACCAAGCGAAATCAACGCATGACTTTGTCGTTGGCATTGAGCTACAGTTCGCGCGTGGAGATGGTGCATTGTATGAAAAAAATTGGTCAAATACTCCTCGACGGTCAAATAAAAATAAGCGACATTGACGAGGCCCTCGTTGAAAATAATTTATTTACGTTTGGCATGCCTGACCCCGACTTGTTGATCAGAACTGGTGGGGAAAAGCGCGTGAGCAATTACCTATTGTGGCAGATCGCCTACTGCGAACTCTACTTTAGCGATAAGCTTTGGCCGGAATTTGAAAAAGAGGATTTATTTAGAGCCCTCCAAGACTTTAATAGACGAGAACGTCGATTTGGTAAAACAAGTGAACAATTGCAGGAAGAAAACACACCATGATGACACGCATTGGTTCATTGGTTATGATGACGCTTTTTTGCGGCATTATTAACCTTAACACAGCGAGTGCCCAATCAGATTTGGAGCTCATCCCGGAAATGGAATACGAAATTGGAGGAATTACGGTATCGGGAACCAACAATATCGATCACAACATCATTATTCTGCTCTCCGGTCTATCCGTTGGAGATCGGATCACCATTCCGTCTGAAGAACTATCCGATGCAATCAAGAACCTATGGAAGCAAAAGTTATTTGACGACGTTCAAATAAACGTTACCAACAAACAAGGTAAGGTCATCTATCTTGAAATAAAAATTCAAGAACTGCCCAAACTGTCAAAATTCTACTTCACAGGCATTAAAAAGAGCAGAAAAAACGACCTTAGAGAAGAACTCAATTTGTCAAGAGGGAAAGTCGTAACCGAAAACTTAATCATACAAGCAGAAAATAAAACCCGAGACTACTTCATTGAACGCGGCCACTTAAATGCAACGGTACGCGTTCGCATTATCCGCGATACAACGGAAACAAACGCAGTGATAATGGGCATCTCCGTAAACCCCGGAGAAAAAGTAAAGATTGAAGATGTTCGTTTCTTCGGAAACGAAATGGTAAGCGATAAGACGCTGAGAAAAGCAATGGACGAGACCAAACGTCATCGTTGGTGGAACATCTTTAAAACATCAAAGCTCCTGCATGATGAACTGGAGGATGACCTTGCCCTCGTTATCGATAAATTCAATGAACTTGGATACCGAGACGCGCGCATTTTAAAAGACACTTTTTACTTTGTGAGTGAATCTAGAATAAACATCGACATCACCGTTGATGAAGGCCGTAAGTACTTTTTCCGAAACATAGAGTGGTTGGGGAACACGAAATACTCAGATGAATTACTCACAAATGTGCTGGGCATAAAAAAGGGTGATCCGTACGACTCCAAACGCCTGCAAGAACGACTATTCATGGATCCCAACGGAGCCGACGTCAACTCGCTTTATCTCGATAATGGATATTTGTTTTTTAACCTAAATCCGATTGAAACAGCGGTTGAAGGTGACTCCATCGACCTGGAAATGCGTATGCGCGAGGGACAACAAGCAACCATCAACCGGATTACTCTATCGGGAAATGACCGAACCAATGACCACGTCATTATGCGTGAGATTCGCACACGTCCCGGTGAACTATTCAGGCGTTCAGATATTCAGCGAACAATGCGTGAACTGGGACAGCTCGGTTATTTTGAACCATCAGAGATGGATGTCAACCCTCAGCCCAATCCCGAAACTGGAACCGTTGACATCGAGTATATCCTCAGTGAAAAAAGCACCAGTCAACTCGAACTTCAAGGTGGTTGGGGTGCCGGATTTATTGTTGGTACACTTGGACTAAGTTTCAATAACTTCTCAGCACGCAGTATTTTTGACAAACGCGCTTGGAAACCTCTACCAACCGGTGACGGGCAGTCCATCAACATGCGTGCACAAAGTACCGGACGCTTTTTCCAAAACTACTCCATTTCGTTTACCGAGCCCTGGCTTGGTGGCAAAAAACCCAACGCATTAACCGTATCGCTGTTCCATTCCGTTCAAAACTGGTCTGGATTGCCGAGAAACGACCCGGGCAGACAAGCGCTAAATATTACCGGTGCAACCATTGGTTTGGGGCGTCGCATTCGTTGGCCGGATGATTATTTTACGCTTTATCAAGCCATAGACATCAAGCGCTATCGACTAGAAAACTTTGACCTAGGTATACCAAACTTCCGCGATGGAGTTTCAAACAACATCAGCTATAATGTAAGATTAGGGCGCAACAATACGGATGTTCCAATCTTCCCAACGCGAGGAAGCCAGCTGAATTTATCATTGAAAATCACCCCCCCGTTCTCTCTGCTTCGTGGAATTGATCCCGGCGAATTACAAGGAGCGGAACAGTACGAATTCTTAGAATACCACAAGTGGAAATTTGACTGGACATGGTATACAGAGTTGTACAAAAACATCGTATTGAGTACCCATATGGAATTTGGTTATATGGGTCGTTTTAATCGCGACATGGGAATATCACCATTTGAACGATTCTTTATGGGTGGAGATGGCTTGATGAACTTTGTGTTAGATGGACGTGAAATCATAGCACTTCGAGGGTATCCTAACAACAGTATTATTCCCGTACCATCCAATATTAACTTGGGGGGAACGGTTTACAATAAATTCACGGCGGAAGTTCGCTTCCTCGTATCGCCAAATCCAAATGCACAAATTTGGCCCATTATTTTTGCGGAAGCAGGAAACAACCATTTAGACTTTAGCACCTTCAATCCCTTCAGTTTACGACGATCTGTTGGTACTGGGCTACGCATATTCATGCCCATGTTTGGATTACTTGGCATAGATGTTGGATACGGATTTGACCCGGTTGTAAACGGCATTGGCCCAAGTGGATGGAACACCCACTTTATCATTGGACAACAATTTTGAATAAACGATCGAGATTACACCATGCGTACGATGATGCTTTCACTTATTTTGCTTTTGGGGACCATGTTTACCCATGCCCAAAATCAACGTATAGGCATTGTTGATACCGAAAAAATTCTCAAACGCATACCGGAATACAATTCGGCACAAAAACAATTAGATCAACTGTCGGCAGATTGGGAAGGCGAAATCGAAGCTCTTCTTTTGGAAGCTGGTGGTTTAGAAAAGTCCTATCGCGCCGAAAAGGTACTTTTGACAGAAGAAATGCGTAAAGAACGCGAAGAAGCTATAGCCAAAAAACAAAAAGAAGCGCGTGAATTGCAGCGTAAATACTTTGGCCCTAAGGGTGAATTGTTTAAAAAACGCATGGAATTGGTAAAACCCATCCAAGATCAGGTGTATAATGCCATTCAAGATGTAGCTTTGCGTCGTAAATTTGATTTGATTTTGGATAAAGCAAACGCATTGACCATTCTCTACGTAAGTGAAAAAATGGACGTCAGTAATGAAGTCCTAGTTAAACTCGGATATCGTTAAATTAACATACATAACCATGACAATCAGAAACAAAATCGCAACCCTTTTTACTGTCATTGCCATCACTTTAGGCAGTGGCTTTCTCAACAATGCTAACGCACAAAAGATTGGGCACGTAAACCTCAATCAGCTTGTTCGAAGCATGCCTGAGTTCAAACAAGCACAAGAAAACCTCCAGAAATTTCAAGCGAGTCTGGAGAACGAAATAATGGAGATGCAAAAGGAATTGGAAGAAAAAGCTGGTCGACTTGAGCGCGATCAGGCAGACCTCACGGAACTAGTACGTCAGCGTAAAGTTCGTGAACTGCAGGAAATGCAAGGAAAAATTCAAGAGTTCATGGGTGAAGCTCAGCAAAACCTTGAGCAACAGCAAGAAAAAGAACTTCAACCCATATACGATCGCGTAGAAAAAGCAATCAATTCTGTTGCACGTGAAAATGAGTACACATACATTTTAGATTCTTCAGAAGGAAAAACTGTTTTGTATGCCGGTGGAGGTGATGATGTTGGACCTCTTGTGAAGTCTCAGCTTGGCATTAATTAATGTCATTTTGTTTTATCGTATAAACATATAAAGCAGCGCAATATGCGCTGCTTTTTTTATCTTCGCAAACAGAAAAATCATTTATTACGTTTAACAAGTATGATTTTAAAAAAACTGAAAACCCTTAGTCTTATTGGTTTGATTACCGTAAGCTGTTCCCCTATTTCCTACCGGGCGGACAAACACTTAAACGATGAAGAAAAAACTAAGGTAATAGCTAAGATAATTCGCTATCTAGGAAATATACCCAGTGGAGCCAATTACGAAACGCGTTTTGACGAAGCCTACGATGATCATTACAATCTTGAACGTGAGCACTATGAACTCATTCACTTCTACCCCAAAAAAAACACATATTACATCTACTTTAGTGTTATAAGAAAAGCCTCCGGAATCGATGAAAAATACGTCGGCACAGCGGGAAAATTTCGCTACGAAAAAGGTACTGTGAAAATGTACGAGGAAGTTTTCCAAACATGGAAGATGGAAAAAACAGAGTTACTGGAAAAACTTGATATGCTATTTGAGCGAATGATTTACGGCAGGGACTTAAAACCGTATTATCCGGAAAACTCAGATGGAGATCAATTTATAGAATTTCCGAACGAACGCGTGAGCTTTAACAAGAAAAAAGCTATATGGGAAAGCAGTAATAACAATGCATTAAACCCCAGTAACAATCAACTGCACAGCGAAACCAAAGACAGCGCCGACAGTAATTGATAACAATTTCGAAACACTGTTCATGTAAAACTGCGGTAAGTTTACGCCATCATAAAATTGAAAAAGCTCTTTCATGAATCGCATATTATTAGTTGATGATGAACCCGATATTCTTGAGTTTGTTGGCTACAATCTCAAGAAAGAAGGCTTTGAAGTGCAAACAGCTGGCAACGGAAATGACGCTATAGAAGCAGCACGAAATTTTAAGCCCGACTTGATTTTATTAGACGTTATGATGCCGGGATTAGACGGCGTTGAAACCTGCGAGCAAATCAGAAACATTCCAGAAATCAAACACACACTTATCGCTTTTCTTACTGCTCGCGGAGAAGATTACAGTCAGGTTGCCGGTTTTGATGCCGGGGCTGACGATTACATCAGTAAACCCATTAAGCCCAAAATATTAGTCAGCAGAATTAAAGCCCTTCTCAGAAGACTACAACGACCAATCGAAGAAACACCAAACGGGAGCTCCATGGTTTTTAATGGACTTGAAATTGACTTAGAAAAGTATCAAGTAAAAAAAGACGGAATTAAAATTGCCATGCCACGAAAGGAGTTTGAAATGTTAAGTCTATTGGCTTCAAAACCCGGTAAAGTGTTTACAAGAGATGAAATCTTAGAACGCGTTTGGGGAAAAGATGTCGTAGTAGGTGATCGCACCATAGATGTCCACGTACGAAAAGTTAGAGAGAAAATTGGCAACAATTACATTCAAACCATAAAAGGAGTTGGCTACAAGTTTGACATAGTCTAATTTAGCGTTCTAAATTTTTGTATATGAAAAGACCAACAGGTCTTGCTATCCTCATTACGCTGGTGGGTTTTCTTGCCGGTTTGATGATATATATTCTACATACGTTTAATATACCTTTATTTTACGCCGTTTCTTTGGGGGTAATTGCCTTTTATGCATGCACCTACGCTTTATTGGATGTTCAACTTTATCGTAGATTAAAAATAATTTTAAAAAAAATAGTGCCAGACGAGCCAACTAATCGTCTAGAAGACCCACTAAGTAAGTTGGAAGAGAGTGTTCAATCAATAGAGCGGTTGAGAAATAAAGAAATTAAGGTTTTAAAAGACAGAGAGCTCTTTAGACGAGAATTTGTAGGCAACGTGAGTCACGAATTAAAGACACCCATTTTCAATGTTCAAGGGTATTTATTGACATTATTAGATGGTGCATTAGAAGAACCTAATCTTGCCGAAAAATATTTAAAACGCGCCAATAAAAGTACCGAACGCATCATTAGCATCATCAAAGACCTTGACTTCATCACAAAACTTGAATCCGGAGTATTAGACATCAAACGCAAACCCTTTGATATATATGAATTATCTCGGGATGTTTTAGAGCAAATGGAAGACATTGCCAAAGCAAATGACGTAACGCTCAAAATAAAACACAACATCGACCCCCCTCTCATCGTGAACGGAGAGTACAAACGGATCGAACAAGTTTTAATCAACTTAATACAAAATGCAATAAAATATGCCAAAAAACCTGATGCTTATGTTGAGATAAACTTAATTGATCAGGAAAAATTGGTACATGTTGCTGTTACAGATAACGGATTAGGAATTCCAAAAAAAGATCTTCCGCGAATATTTGAACGGTTTTACCGGGTCGATAAATCAAGAACACGAGACGCTGGGGGGTCGGGTTTGGGTTTGGCAATTGTAAAACACATCATTGAAGGTCACAAGCAAAAAATCCACGCAACGAGTACGGAAGGTGTGGGAACATCGGTGACATTTACATTGGAGAAAAAGTAGTTTGATTTGTATCAGTCTAAAGAAGCGTCTAATTTACATCGATCTCATTGTTTTTAATCATCCTGTAAATCGTTGACTTACCAATATCCAAGCGCTTAGCAACTTCCACCACGTTTCCGTTATATTTCTGAAGAAAGAACGAAATGATTCGGCAATTGTAATCTCTTAGGGTACCCTCCTCAAAGACAACATCGGTGATTTCACTTGTTGGTTTTAGATTGATGTTCTCGGGAGTAATAACGTCATCCTCAGATAAAACCGACGCTAACTCAACGATCGCACGCAACTCGCGTACATTTCCAGGCCAATGGTAATTCAAGAGTTTACGTCTGGAATCTACAGAAATTGTTTTACGATCAATTTTATTGTCTTTATTAAACGCATCTAGAAAGTAATTGGCCAACAATAATACATCGTTTCCACGCTCGCGCAACGGTGGAAGCTCGATAGGAAGCCCCAGCAGTCGATAGTATAAATCCTCTCTAAAACGACCTGATTTAACTTCTTCAGCCAAATTTCGATGTGTTGCTACTATGATACGAACATCAATGGGTATGAGCCTATTACCACCAACTCTGGTGATTTCACGTTCCTGCAAGGCTCTCAATAATTTGCTCTGTAAACTTATATCCATCTCCCCTATCTCATCTAGAAAGAGTGTGCCCTTATTTGCCTCTTCAAATTTACCATTTCTCGCTTCAACGGCTCCGGTAAAAGCACCCTTTTCGTGGCCAAACAACTCGCTTTCTATCAGCTCATTTGGTATAGCCGCAAGGTTTACTGCAATAAAGGGACGATTGTTTCGGTTTGAGTTATAATGAATTGCCTTAGCTGCTAATTCCTTTCCCGTTCCAGTTTCTCCGGAAATAGAAACAGTAATATTGCTCTTCGTTGCTTTTTTTAACAATTCAAAAATACGCTGCATTGCTGGAGAACTCCCAATAATGTTCTCGAAGTTATAGCGCGAATCAACCTCGTTCAGAAGTAACTTCAATTGATCTTTTAGTCCAACATTTTCCCGAACTCGATTAACTATGCTCCATAAACGATCCTTGGTATCGTCATCTTTAACCAAGTAATCATACGCACCCTTCCTGAGAAGCTCTACCGCAGTTGATACATTTTCCTGCCCTGAAATCACTACTAGGGGCACATTATCCCAACGAGATAATAACTTCTCCATCAGAGATATACCATCTATATCCGGAAGACTATAATCCAAGGTGATTAAGTCGGGGCTACCAATATTACTTTGAAGTACATCTTTACCGTTGGTAAATATTTCAACATCATTATCGTTGTTTAACAGTAAGTGATGCTTGAGATATCTTGCGTAAAATAGATCATCTTCGATGACAAAAACTTTGAGTAGAGACATTTTAAGTGAGTGAAGTATGAAAAATCAAAAGTAACCAAAAAAAACAAAAAAGCAAAGAATTGTATGCCAACTTTCATACCTTTGTGGCTCTTTACTAAATTACCTTTATGAATTCATCCTTGCAGGAATCAATTGAACTAACACACCAAGTACGACGCGATATTGTTCGCATGGTACATGCAGTAAATTCAGGCCATCCGGGCGGATCTTTAGGCTGCACAGAATTTTTTGTTGCCCTTTACCGGCACATAATGACACACCATACAGATTTTGATATGGATGGTGTTGGAGAAGACCTATTCTTTTTATCCAACGGACACATATCCCCTGTATACTATAGTATTTTAGCAAGATCAGGGTATTTCCACATAAATGAACTAAATACATTTAGAAAAATTAATTCCCGACTACAAGGTCACCCCACAACCCATGAAGGTTTACCGGGCGTGCGCATTGCCTCGGGATCTCTTGGTCAAGGGATGTCGGTAGCCATTGGCGCAGCTCTTGCAAAAAAGCGTCACAAAGACGACAAACTGGTGTTTACACTTCACGGTGATGGCGAACTTCAAGAGGGTCAAATTTGGGAAGCAGCAATGTATGCTGGGGCAAACAAAATCGACAATCTCATATCGACGATTGATGCCAATGGGCGTCAAATAGATGGCGATACGGAAGACGTTCTCGACCTGGGCAACATTGGTGATAAATTTGCCGCCTTCGGTTGGGAAGTTGTTCACATTCCGGCAGGCAACGATTTAAAAGCCGTTGTCGACGGTCTCACCAAAGCCATTGACTTATCCGGTCGTGGAAAACCTGTGGTCGTTGTGATGCGAACAGAAATGGGTGCCGGAGTAGATTTTATGACAGGTACTCATAAGTGGCATGGTGTGGCCCCAAACGACGAGCAGTTGGAAAACGCATTGGCACAACTACCGGAAACACTTGGTGATTATTGATGGAATAGTTGTGCACCCGTTAATCCGGGCTTATCTTTGTGCATATGGAACCTTTTGTTGTATCGGCCAGAAAATACAGACCTCAAGCATTTGATAGTGTGGTGGGTCAACAGCACATCACAACGTCGCTTTTAAATGCTGTAAACAATGACCAACTCGGTCAAGCGCTTCTTTTTACAGGCCCCAGAGGTGTTGGAAAAACAACATGTGCGCGTATACTCGCAAAAATCATCAACCGACAGTCTGAAGACGACCAAACCGATTACGCCCTCAATGTATTCGAATTAGATGCGGCCTCAAACAACTCTGTAAATGATGTTCGCGAATTAACCGATCAGGTTCGCTTTGCACCACAGGTCGGTCGCTACAAAGTCTACATCATCGATGAGGTACACATGTTGTCGCAAGGTGCTTTTAATGCGTTTTTGAAAACGCTAGAAGAACCACCTGAGCACGCCATATTTATTTTGGCCACCACCGAAAAACACAAAATTCTACCTACAATCCTCAGTCGATGTCAAATTTACGACTTCAGAAGGATTACCGTTGATGATATCAAGCAGCACCTCGTATACGTCGCTGAGCAAGAAGGAGTTCAAACAGACCATCAATCGCTTCACCTCATTGCTCAAAAAGCCGATGGCGCATTGCGAGATGCGTTGTCAATTTTTGATCGCGTTAGCTCCTTCACGCAAAAAAACATCACGATTGACGCAACAACAGAGTTGCTTAATGTTCTCGACTACAGTTATTATTTTAGGATTACCGATGCCCTGTTGGCAAACGATGACGTATCGGCAATCACCATTCTATCTGAAATCGTAGAACGTGGATTTGACAATCATTTGTTTATCGGAGGATTAGCTTCACATTTGCGCAATGTGTGGATGTGCAAAGACAACCGAACACTGCACTTACTAAACGCTTCTAAAGACTTGGAACAGATGTATGCCAGTCAAGCAGCAAAGTGTACGTCAGAATGGTTGGTTTACGCGCTTAAGCTTCTGCAGGACGCAGACTTAAATTACAAACGATCGCAAAACGCGCAATTACTTACCGAACTCACGGTACTTCGTTTGGCCCACAGCGGACAAAACGAAGAAAAAAAAAATGACAAACCACCGGTAAAACAAGCCAACACCGTTACGGCAAATACATCACAACCCAATACAGCAGAATCCCCTACCCCAAAGCCTGTACCCTCTCCATCTCAACAGGTAGAACAGGCAGTAATTAATGACGACAAATCAAATCCACCTAAAGAACGCAATGTTGCTTCTGAACCACTCGCCAAACACGAGCCATCGGTACAAGAAAAGCCTAAACGTGAATCTTCAAAAGCAGATATAAGTACACCCAAACCGCGAAGAGGGTTTTCCATATCATCAAGAATACAAACTGCTGGTGAAGCAAAAAAAGAAGAAACAAAAAACGAAACCGTAGCCAAAAGTGAAGGCTTTAGCTTAAATGCTGACCACTTGCAGCAATTCTATCGCCTGTTTGTACAGTCTAAAAATGATGGCAATCATACACTTTTGTACAACATGCTGCAATCTTTAAAGCCCGAAAAGCGTGGGGATTACGGCATTCAATTTACCTTACACTCCGAAACCCAACGCAACATTTTACTGGAGTGTCAATCAGAAATGATGGCCTTTTTAAGAGAAAAGCTCGGGCATGGCGCAATTGAGCTTATCATTGACGTGGTACAAGCAGAACCAGGTAACAGCGTAAAAAGCCCAAAAGAAAAACTTTCCTCACTCATTGAAAAACAACCATTAACCCAAACGCTTATCGATAAGCTAGACCTAAAACTCGATTATTAATTCAACCAATAAAAACATGCAAAAAATACATGTAGCAAATCCCGTTGTTGAACTCGACGGAGATGAAATGACGCGAATCATTTGGAGCTTTATCAAAGACAAATTAATACTTCCTTATGTTGACTTAGATATTAAGTACTATGACTTAGGAATGGAGAGTCGCGATAAGACCGATGACCAAATTACCGTTGACGCAGCGAATGCCATTAAGACGTACAACGTAGGTATTAAGTGCGCAACCATAACACCGGACGAAGGTCGTGTAGAAGAGTTTAAGTTGAAAAAAATGTGGCGCTCACCCAACGGAACCATTAGAAACATTTTGGGTGGAACTGTTTTTCGTGAGCCCATCATTTGCTCCAATGTTCCTCGTTTGGTTACCACTTGGAACAAACCCATCGTGATTGGTCGCCACGCCTTTGGCGATCAGTATCGCGCAACCGATAGTGTGATTGAAGGTAAAGGTAAATTAACAATGACCTTCACTCCAGAGGATGGAAGTGAACCCCAAACATTTGAGGTTTACAACTTTGAAGGTGGTGGTGTTGCTATGAGCATGTACAACACAGATGAATCCATTTATGGATTTGCGCGTTCCTGCTTCAACATGGCGTACGAAAAGAAATGGCCACTTTATTTAAGCACCAAGAACACCATTCTAAAAAAATACGATGGACGCTTTAAGGACATCTTTGAAGACGTGTATCAAAACGAATTTAAAGCACAGTTTGATAAAGAAGGGCTGGTGTACGAACACCGTCTCATCGACGACATGGTTGCCTCGGCTCTCAAATGGGAAGGCGGTTTTGTATGGGCGTGTAAAAATTACGATGGCGATGTGCAATCCGACACCGTTGCTCAGGGCTTTGGCTCACTTGGACTGATGACGTCGGTATTGATTACACCTGATGGAAAAACCTTAGAAGCTGAAGCAGCACACGGTACGGTGACTAGACACTACCGCCAACACCAAGAAGGCAAAAAAACATCAACCAATCCAATTGCGTCTATTTTTGCTTGGACACGTGGCCTTGCACACCGCGGAAAACTAGATGGAAATCAAGCGCTCATCGACTTTTCAAAAACACTTGAAAGCGTATGCATTGACACCGTTGAAAAAGGTCTAATGACCAAAGATCTCGCGCTTTGCATTCATGGAAATGACATGAAGCCCGAGCACTACCTCAACACCGAATCGTTTTTAGAGGCTCTTGACGAAGAACTCAAAAGCAGACTGGCCAACTAATCATGTGAACCGCAAATACGTCTATCTTAGTTATGGCACTCTTGACATTGCACATCGCGTTTATGTTATTTATGCAATTCAATGCCAATGCTGCAGATAACATAGAGCCACACGTTTTTGCAAAAAACGATTTATTGGGGAAATTTGAAGCGTCCGGACACCGAGACTTTACTCGCGTGCCCGGACGTTATTCTTCGCATTCCAATCATTATTTACGTAAAGAGGTTGTAGAAGCCCTAGTCGATATGTGTAAAGACGCTGCTAAAGACGGAGTGAAACTCAGCGTTGTATCGGCATACCGATCTTACTACCGACAGAAAACCATTTGGAATAACAAGTATAATCGATATACAGGCGAACCTGCCGAGCGCATAGAACGAATTTTAGAATACAGCTCAATGCCCGGAACCAGCCGTCACCACTGGGGAACCGATTTTGACTTAAACTCTGTTAACCCTGAGTTTTTTGAGGACGGTGAAGGAAAACTCATTTATGAATGGTTGAAAGAACATGCTCATAAGTACGGTTTTTTTCAACCATACCAGCCATTTAATGACTGGCGTGACGCAGGTTATTACGAAGAAAAATGGCACTGGTCGTACCGCCCTACAGCTGAAAAGATACGGATAGCCTTCCAATACACCATCGACTATGATGATATAACGGGGTTTATGGGCAGCTCATTAGCACCTGACTTTAATGTGATTGAGCGATACGTGAAATGCATTGAGCGTTAATGCGCTTATGGATTACCATCACTTTTATTCGGACTAAAAAAGTCCATTCTTTTCTAAAGCTGAACGATTTTTCGCATTTATCTTGCGCATTGAAAATTATGTTTGTCATCCCATGCCGAAAACCTTATTTTTGGTAACCGTAATGCTCATGTCTTCATTGCTCAACGCACAACAAAACCCTGTGTCGCTTGACCAATGGCATGTAAGGATGAAAAAAGCAGAACCCTTTCCCCACATTAATGTCGACATTCTAAAACACGCAGCTTTTGGAGAGGATGAGCTAAATTGGTTTTCGCTAAGAGAAACACCGGCAGTACGCTACGGACTCACCATTAACGACTCTGTAGACGAACGTCGTCACCCCTATTTGGCTTCCATTGCCTTTGAACGAATGAAGATAGACGCAAGTTGTGAAGTTAAAATCATTGATGTTAATATCCCGGAAAAGTACCAAGACGCTCTGACCAATAAACTCAACGAAGATCATTGGATTCCCGTGAAAACACGCGGACCGGTCTCCATTGATGACATTGCAAAGCACTCAAATGCGACAAACCTAAGTTGGAAACGTGCAAACTTACACCTACTCCACCTTTACGTGCCAAGTCAAGAAACACATCTCTTTGTTCCATCTTACGAGCGCAATCAAATTGATTCCATCATTGAAATGATCAAAGAATCAAAAAAAGAAGAGGAATCACCTAAACCGGATAACATTTACGAAATAACGGTCAAAAGCGGAGAAAGTCTCTCCGTCATTGCCATAAGAGAAGGGGTTCGCGTCAACGAAATCATACGCTGGAACAAATTGCCAAGTGATCGCATTTACGCCGGTCAAAAGCTTCTTATATTTGAAGCAGAGCCAAAAGAGAAAAAAAAGGTACAAAAAACACCTATTACCCCATCCAGCACAGAGTCCATTAAGCATGTTGTTACCAGTGGTGAATCGTTGTGGAGCATAGCCAATCAATATCCCGGTATCAGTCCCGACGATATAAAAGCGTACAACAATCTTCGCGGTGATCGCATCGACATTGATCAGGTTTTATTCATCCCTAACGTACCAAGTGATGAATAAAACATTTATATCGCCATGGCACACACTCGCACTTTTTGCAGGCATCGCACTGCTCATCTTTATGGGTATCGTATTTGAATTAGACGGAACTAAAATTGGTGGGTACGAACTGTTATTTCCCACAGAGGAAGACTTAGCAGGGGGAACAGCACGTAAGGTTGATATGGATCGTTTACTACAAGATTATCACGAAATTGATATACGTGGCAGTGCGTTTAAGTTGGACAACGCATCCGAATCTATCGTGCACATTGATGCGGACTCTACCGACTTAAATGATCAATCGGAAGAGGATGTTGAAAAAGAGACCTTCTCCCCCCCAAACAGAGATCTTCAGTGGGACAGTGTTAAACCTTTCCCACTTGAACGCTTTTTCGTTCACTTAGCAGGTAAAAATACTAGAGTGATAACCCGCGTTTTACATTATGGTGATTCCCAAATTGAAGGCGACCGAATCACCTCTCGACTAAGGGAAGAAATGCAGCAACACTTTGGTGGTTTTGGTCCGGGACTTCAGTCGTTTACACCATTGGTTAAGTCTTGGTCGATTCGCAGTAACCCGTCAGACCACTGGAAGCGGTATCCCGGATTTGGTCGCAAAGACACTTCCATTACACACAACGAATACGGTCCATTAATAACGCTATCACGGTACACGTTAAAAGACTCTGTAAACCTCCCCTTCATCGACATAGCACCAAGTAAAACGGGATACAGCAGAAACAAACGTTTCGATGATATTTACGTCTATTTTGGAAATGTTACAGATAGCGTAAGAATAATTGCATCAACGGAAGAAACCGTATTCTCGAGCATTAAAATTGATTCGAATTCGCGTTCACCGATTCGGATAGAACTCAACGATTCACCGACAGATAACGTTCGTCTTATGTTTAACGGAGAAAGTGCCGACTGGTATGGATATTCTGCTCAGGGAAAACATGGGTTAGTTATAGATAACATTCCTTTGCGAGGTGCATCGGGGACATTCTTCTCCAACATACCCAAATCACACTTTACCAGTCACTTTACGGATGGTGAAGTTCGGTTAGTCATTTTACAATTTGGGGGCAACGTTGTGCCTTACATCGATTCAAAAAAGAGTGCAATAAACTATGGTAAACGCATGGAACGTGAAATTGCGACATTCCAATCGCGCTTTCCCGATGCGGATTTCATCTTCATTGGTCCCAGTGATATGGGAACAAAAGTTCGAACGCAAATGCAAACCTTTCCACATCTTATTGACGTGCGCGATGCGCTTAAAGAAGCGGCGTTTAATCGAGGCATCGTGTATTGGGATATTTTTGAGGCCATGGGTGGGGAAAACTCCATGCAGTCGTGGGTGGAAAACGACCCACCGCTTGCAGCGAGCGATTACGTTCATTTCACACCAAAAGGAGCCAGTGTTGTTGCGCAGTGGCTTACTGATGCCATCATGGATGCGTATAGAGATTGGAAACCAAAAGCACATGCACATGTTGAATAAAGCTCTACTGGTTTCACTATGCTTGTTTCATGTTTTGCTGATTTCCGGACAGCAAAAACTAAGCGATATTGAGCATAAATACCCGTTTTTACAGTCACAAAATGCGTATTTAGTTCACTATGGTGACAGCACTGCATCCATGCATTTTATGGAGCGATTTGCTCAACTAAACCTATGTGGCACAGAGCGGCTTTCCATCGCTCACTTTGGGGGGTCTCACGTTCAAGCGGGAACGCTTTCAAGAAACATTTGGCGAAACTTACAAACACTATATCCCAGTGTTTATGGAGCGCCAGGGTTTGTTTTCCCATTTCATTTGGCCAAAACGAACAACCCCGCCCACTACCAAACTGAAAGTAGTGCCGAATTCACCTCTATAAGAGCCGCAAGGCCATCCGAAAACGCGCGATGGGGTATGTCTGCCATAACCATATTTACCCACGACACAGCCGGATACGTTCGCATGTTTAACCGTGATGCTGACACCAACTACTGGTCATTCAATAGGGTGAAAATTTACACGCCCGTTTGCGACTCTGTGTTTCCCATTTACCCCGATTCTTCTTATAATGTTATAGCCACTAACGTAGACTCCGTTGCAGGAATGGTAGAATGGGTTCTCGACGCAAACTACACTGAGCTGTTGTTTCATTGGAACAAAACGGACTCCCTTCAACACGTCTTATACATCGACGGTATTCAGTTGGACAACTCCGAGCCAGGAATCACTTACCATGCAATGGGTGCCAATGGAAACAGCACAAAATCGCTGGTGCGAAGTGAGGCATTTTGGCCGCAAATAAAATACCTCAATGCAGATCTGGCAATCTTTGGAGTTGGCATCAACGACGCCCACAAATCAAAGGTGGGTTTTGACGTGATTGAGTACAAAAACAATTACAGAAAAATCATCGATACACTGCGAGCACATAATCCAAACATTGCCCTCATATTCATGACAAACAATGACAGCTACTATAAAGGCAGTCCCAACCCCAACGCCCTTCGCGTTCAAAAAGCCATGCAACACCTTGCTACAGAGTACGGTGGTTGGGTGTTTGATCTCTTTAGTTACATGGGCGGCATGAATGCGTCTCAAGTTTGGCACAGACACGGACTGGGAAAGCGCGACAAAATACATTTCACCCCCGAGGGGTATCGCGTTCATGCTGATGCCATGCACCAGGCAATTAAACACGCATTTTTTGATTACTTACACAAAACATATCCACAACCGTTGATCGAATGATGATACTGGATTACATATTGTCATTATTCGAATACAGCGAAGACAAGCCTTTGATTTTTACACAGGCTCGGTTTTGGTTTTTCTACGGTGCCGTTTTGTTTGTTTTCGGACTGCTATACAAGCGCATGCGTTTGCGCAATGCCTATTTATTTTTCATTTCGCTATATTTCTATTATCAAACAAGTGGTTTCTTTTTTCTCATTCTAATATTTTCAACGCTGGTAGACTACCTCATTGGCAAACGTATTTTTTACAGTAAAAAAGATTTGAACAAGCGATTATGGGTAGCCTTATCGGTGTTCATCAACCTTTCTGTTTTGGGGTATTTTAAGTACGCCTATTTTTTTACAGACAATGTGAATGCCATTTTCTCCACTAACATCGAAGTGATTAACCACTTTGCACATTGGAGCAATGGCTTCTTCGGCAGCGACTTTCGCGTTGACCGCATACTGTTACCGGTAGGAATATCTTTTTTCACCTTTCAAACAATCAGTTATTCGGTCGACATGTACCGAGGCCTCATCAAACCGGTAAAGTCCATATTTGATTTCGGGTTTTACGTATCGTTTTTTCCACAACTGGTAGCAGGACCAATCGTACGTGCAGCAGACTTCATTCCTCAGCTATACAAGCCCTATCAGGTCAACCGAATGGATTTTGGCTTGGCGCTATTTTGGATTTTCAACGGATTACTGAAAAAAATGGTATTGGCCGACTACATAGCTGTGAATTTCATCGACCGAGTTTTCGCCAACCCCGGGAGCTACTCAGGCTTTGAAAATCTTATGGGGTTATACGGGTATTCCCTTCAAGTATACGCAGACTTCTCGGGTTACACTGATATTGCCATCGGCATTGCACTGCTGATGGGGTTTCAATTGCCATTAAACTTCAACTCCCCCTACAAAGCCAATAACGTAGGCGATTTTTGGAAACGTTGGCACATCAGTCTTTCCAGTTGGCTCAAAGATTATCTCTACATACCCATGGGAGGCAATCGCAACGGCTCGCTATTTTCCTATATCATGGTTGGTGTCATTGTGTTCTTTATCAGCATACTATCGGGAACGCTATGGGTTCCCATCATCAGCATAGCCGTCATTGCAGTTTTTGTTTTCTCGGTACTTCAATTTCCGAAGGTAAAGAAGCAAATCGACACCAACATCAACTTGATGTTGACCATGACCATAGGTGGTCTTTGGCATGGCGCCAGTTGGACCATGGTAATATGGGGCGCCTTAAACGGTATTGGTCTTGTCATTTATAAATGGACGCGTAACATTTTACCATGGAAAAACAAATCGCGTTTGTTTAACCACGCTTTAGGTGTGTTTATCACGCTAAATTTTATCACGTTTACGCGCATCTGGTTTCGCGGAGAAAACCACGAAAAAGCCATGGAAATGATTCATCAAATCACTAAGCGTTTTCAATGGGAAACCGTACCCAGTATACTCTCAGAATTTTCCATTGTATTTTGGGTCATGCTTGCGGGTTACATCATTCACTGGCTGCCCTCATCTTGGAAAATGTGGTATAGACACGCATTCATCAATCTTCCACTGGTAGGAAAAATGGCCGTTGGTTTCGGTGTTTTTGTTTTAATATACCAAGTGATGTCTGCTGACTTACAGCCATTTATCTACTTTGCATTCTAAAAACGCTTCGAGATATTCAAATAGAATAAACCCAATCAGAATCAGTCGTCTCCTTTTACCTCTTCAAAATCGATGTAATCATCCGAGTTTCCCTTGCGATTGCGCTTGCCCTTCTCGGGGTTGTGCGTAACGATGAGTTTACCACCGGAAGACTCAGACGAATCGCTTCCGTCTTTTTTATACCCTTCCATAAATGGCCTAACGAAGGTATTGACCAAAACAATCATCAAGTAGATGACGATGAACAGTATGAGAAGTACCTTGAGCATTTCTATTTGCTGAGATAGAGGTTGCGTTCTGAGTAAACTTTACGAAACATTGGGTCGCGTAGATTTTTGATGAAGTGTATCTTTTCACCGGTTGAGCGCATCTGTGGCCCAAGTTCCTTATTTACTTTAGGAAATTTATCAAATGAAAACACAGGTATTTTGATGGCGTATCCGTCTAAGTGAGGATTGTAGTCAAAATCGGTAACTTTATTTTCGCCTAACATAACCTTGGTAGCAATGTTTACGTATGGTTCGCCATATGCCTTTGCAATAAACGGTACCGTACGGGATGCACGCGGGTTTGCTTCGATGATGTAAACCTTGTCATCTTTAACAGCAAACTGTATGTTAATCAACCCCTTCACGTTTAGTTTTCGTGCAATGGTTTCGGTATGCATAATAATTTGATCAACAATAAGCTGACCCAAATTAAATGGTGGAAGTACGCTGTGGCTATCGCCTGAGTGGATTCCGCAAGGCTCAATGTGCTCCATCATACCTATGATATAGACATTTTCACCGTCACAGATGGCATCTACCTCCGCTTCAAGTGCACCTTCTAGGTAATGATCGAGCAGAACACGGTTGCCGGGGAAGTCTTTGAAAAGCTCAATTACGTGATGTTCGAGTTCTTCTTGATTGATGACAATTTTCATTCCTGCACCACCTAGTACATATGAGGGTCTAACAAGAATGGGGAAACCCAATTTGTCTGCCGTTTCGTAAGCCTCATCAGAAGAAGTAATGACGTCAAACTTGGGATACGGAATATTATTATCGGCGAGAAGCTGGGAAAAGCGGCCACGATCTTCAGCCAAGTCCAAAGAATCGTAACTTGTACCTATGATTTTGATGCCGTACCGATCTAGCTTTTCGGCAAGCTTAAGAGCAGTTTGACCACCGAGTTGCACAATCACACCTTCCGGTTTCTCGTGCAAAATAATTTCGTAAATGTGCTCCCAAAAAACCGGTTCAAAGTATAGTTTATCAGCAGTATCGAAATCGGTGGAAACGGTTTCCGGGTTACAGTTGATCATAATGGTTTCGTAACCACATTCGCGTGCAGCCAAAACACCGTGTACACAGCAATAATCAAACTCAATACCTTGTCCAATACGGTTGGGGCCGCTTCCGAGCACAACCACCTTCTTTTTATCGGAAACAACACTTTCGTTCTCTACATAACGGTTCCCGTTTTTATCTTGAATATCGTGCTCAAATGTGGAGTAGTAATAAGGCGTATAAGCTTCGAATTCAGCAGCACAGGTGTCAACCAATTTAAACGTTCGCTTGATGTTATATTCTGTGCGTTTGTTAAACACCTCGCTTTCCAAACAATGGAGCATGTGTGCGATTTGACGATCTGCAAATCCCTTCATTTTTGCTTGTAACAACAAGTCGCGTGAAATGGTATCTATACTGTGATCTTCTATGTGTTCTTGGGTACGTACCAAGTCTTCCATTTCGCGCAAGAACCACATATCAATTTTAGTAATGTCGTGAATGCGACGAAGGGAAATACCCAATTGGATGGCGTCGTAAATGACAAAAACACGATTCCAACTTGCATACGTCAATCGTTCAATTACGTCCTCTTGGTTGGTATACCCCTTTCCATCAGCACCGAGTCCGTTGCGTTTTATTTCAAGTGACTGCGCGGCTTTGTGGAGCGCTTCTTGGAAACTACGACCAATACCCATGGCTTCACCAACAGATTTCATTTGGATGCCCAAACGTCTATCTGCACCTTCAAATTTATCAAAATTCCAGCGCGGTATTTTTACGATTACGTAGTCTAAGGTAGGCTCAAAGTAAGCTGTCGTGTCTTTTGTAATTTGGTTGTTGAGCTCATCTAATGTGTAACCCAATGCTAGTTTAGAGGCCACTTTAGCAATGGGGTAGCCCGTTGCTTTTGATGCCAATGCAGACGAACGCGAAACGCGCGGGTTAATTTCAATGGCTACAATTTCTTCTTCGTCATCAGGACTAACGGCAAACTGCACATTACACCCACCAGCAAATGTGCCAATGGAGCGCATCATCTTCATTGCCATGTCGCGCATGCGTTGAAACGTTCGGTCGCTTAGTGTTTGCGCAGGCGCTACAGTGATGGAATCGCCTGTATGAATCCCCATTGGGTCGAAGTTCTCAATGGAGCAAATGATGATGATGTTATCGTTTTTATCGCGCAATAATTCCAGCTCAAACTCTTTCCAGCCAAGTAATGCCTTATCAATCATTACTTCGTGGATGGGCGACACTTCTAGTCCGCGTTGCATGGCATCGTCGAACTCTTCACGGGTATGCACAAACGTGGCTCCGGAGCCGCCAAGTGTAAATGACGCACGAATACAAAGCGGGAATCCGAAATTCTGAGCAATTTCTTTTCCTTTAAGGTAAGAGGTTGCCGTTTGTGAAGGAGCCATTGGGATACCAATTTTATCCATCAACAATCGAAACTCCTCACGATCTTCCGTTATATTGATGGCGTCAATATCTACTCCTATGATTTTTACGCCATACTCCTCCCACAATCCGGATTTATCGGCTTCAATACAGAGGTTTAATGCTGTTTGGCCTCCCATTGTAGGTAATACCGCATCGATTTTACGCTCTTTTAGAATGGTTTCTAAAGATTCTATTTCCAAGGGCAATAGATACACGTGATCAGCCGTAACCGGATCCGTCATGATGGTGGCGGGATTGGAATTGATCAAGCTCACCTCAATACCCTCTTCTCGCAGCGACCTAGACGCTTGAGATCCGGAATAGTCAAATTCGCATGCTTGACCAATTACGATTGGGCCGGAGCCTATGATGAGGACTGATTTTATATCGTTATTCTTTGGCATTGGTTAGGGAGTATCTATTGGTAATTAGTAAACACTTGGGTACAAAAAAAGGTGTCACCACAATGGCAACACCTCTGAGTCTTAACGCGTGATGATCACCGTATAAATTATTGTTTGTGAGAACCTTCGTCAGAAACTGTTAATTTGCTTCTACCCTTAGCTCGGCGAGAGGCAATAACACGACGACCGTTTGCAGTGGCCATGCGTGAACGAAAACCGTGCTTGTTACGGCGTTTGCGGTTTGATGGCTGAAATGTGCGCTTCATTATGAGTTGATTTAATTCCCTCTCGGGCTATTTGTTATTCAACGAAATATTGTCCTGTTTTCGGGTTGCAAATATAAGACGATGCGCTTGAACCTACAAACTATTCTTCGGAGTTTATTTTTGATGAATCTGTACACAAAAACAATGGGTTAACGACGATGTGTTTCTTCTCGATTTGATGTCTTTCAATAATGTCCAATAACTGCTTATTCTCTTCTCGGTTAAAAGCTCGATCACTTAGCTTAGTAAACGTGTTTTGACATCTCCTAAAGCTACGGGGGCGCAAGCCTTTTCTCTCGATGTTTATACACCAGCTACCAAAGCGTTAAAGAACGGCTCTAATTATTTCTGTTTACTCTAGGCGTTTACGTCAACGATATTTGTATTGCACCACGTATTTTTCTTCAAAGAATGGCTGCGGAAAAAAGTGACTTATCTTGTGCGTCTTTATGCGTTTAGCAAACGGTTTAAGTTCGTTACGCAGGTCACCTCCTTTTAGGTAAAAAATACCGTTTGGAATGTGTTTATGCATTTGTTCACGTTCCATCTTTCCGCGTGTCCAAACCTCAAAGCTTGCAAAATCCGTTACAGCTCTACTCACGATGTAGTGAAACTTATTCTTTACTTTTTCAGCGCGATTGTGTTCAACCGTAACATTTTTTAAACCGATTGAATCTGCTACAGCTTCCACTACTTTTAGTTTTTTACCAATGGAGTCAACCAAGTGAAACGATGCTTCCGGGTGTAAAATGGCTAAAGGAATTCCGGGAAAACCTCCACCCGTTCCGATATCCATTATGCGACTTCCCGATGGAAAACGTATAACCTTGGCAATGGCTAGTGCGTGAAGCACGTGACGCTCTAGGAGATTATCAATGTCTTTACGACTGATAACATTGATTTGCGCATTCCAATGGCGGTATAAATCAGGAAGAGCCTCCATTTGCTTGCGTTGTTGTTCGCTTAGTGCAAATTCAGACTGAATGAAGTCCATCGCTTTCATTTCCATCGGCTTGTTGGGGGTTTAAAAAAGTTTACAATCATTAGCAGACCTTGCAATACCACGAGAAACGGATCCATTACCGCAGTGTAAATGGCTAAATTGCCATTGTTCCAGTGTTTCCCCAAATGATACGCACTCCAAGTCATCAACACCAAATACAACATCCATAAAACAGCAGCAAAAGGAGCATAAGCTCCAAAAAAACTAATGATGCTACAAATGTAAAAAAAGGCTTTACTAACGCCATGTACACCTAGGTAGAGCTTTGTGCTCAGACTGTAGTAACCGGATGAAAACATATGTCGTCGTTTTTGGCGCCACCAATCGGCCCAACGCTCCTCCGGATAACTGTTTGTTTTGGTGCCGGTAACCCAATTTACAGAAGTCAGTGATGCAGCTTTATTTACGAATAAATCGTCGTCGCCCATAGGCAGATGCATGTGGTCGTAGAATCCCTTACATTCAAAAAAAAGCGATTTTGTATACGCTAAGTTTCGTCCTATTCCCATGTAGGCTTTTCCCTTCGACGCTGCGGAAAAAAACATCATGGCGGTATGAAGGGTTTCCCATCGTATTAAGGTGTTTAAAAATCCTTTTTGCTTAAAGTAATCACCGTATCCAAGTACGATATGCTGATCGTCAAATCCTGCAGCCATGCTGCTTAGCCAATTGGTTGCGTTGGGCAAACAATCGGCGTCGGAAAATACTAAATGCTCATACTTAGCTGCTTTTATTCCCAGCGTCAACGCGTACTTTTTACCCTTGATAAACGCTTCATTGGGTTCTACATTGACCAAGCGAACACGGGTATCTTTTCTCATGAATGCCTCAATGACATCAACCGAATCATCAACAGAACGGTCACTAACAGCTACAATTTCGAAGTTAGGGTGATCTTGTTCAAGTAATTTTGGCAGAAGGCGCATCCAATTGTCTGCTTCATTTTTACCAACAACAACTAAAGAGACCGGAGGCAGCACCTGTTTGTTATGTTTTTGTTCTCGAAACGTGAGAAAACCAAACATGTAAAAAAGCTGCATTAGAAAGAGCAAACCGCTTACACTTACAATGACTAATGCCACCTGATTATCGAGCATACTGAGACTTTATCATAAGGTGAAGAATAGACGACAATACCACTACGGCAAGGCAACCAACCAAATTATACCACAAATAACCCAACTGCGGTCCTCCGTGAGACTGCCAGTAATGCAAAGACAGTACAGCTATTTGGGATACTATTGCAGCTGGAAAAACGCCTGAGCCACGAATCGGTTTGATAAAGAATGCGACGACAAACACACCGAGTATGGTTCCGTAAAACAAGCTCCCCAATAAGTTGACCATTTCAATTAGGTTATCAAACAAATTTGCCAGCATAGCAAATAAAATGGCCAGAAGCCCCCATCCTACGGTAATGAGGCGCGAAGCAAAAAGATTGGCCTTTCGTTTCCCTATGCGCTGATAAAAGTCAACGGCCGTGGTTGTTGTTAGGGCATTCAGTTCACTCGCAGTGCTGCTCATAGCCGCACTTAATATCATTGCTATAATCAACCCAATAATACCCTTTGGTAGGTGGTTTAACACAAAGTACAAAAAGACATAATTAGTGTCTTTTGCTTCTTCCTGTTCGTGCGCAATGATCTCTTTGACCTCACTCCTTAATTTTGATTCCTGTGCTATGTAAGACTGCAACTGAGGTGCTATGGACTCTCTCATAGCGTCGTCTTTCCACCAAATGCGGTTGCGCTTTATCTCTTCGTGGATCTTGTCAAATTTCTTCTCGCGAAGCTCAACCTGTTGTGCCGCTGAGTCGCTAAGCAATAATACCGCCGTTTCGTTGAAGTGCAATGGAGGGCGTTCGATAGTAAAAAACACAAACACCATGACTCCAATAAACAAGATAAAAAACTGCATGGGTATCTTTAGAACAGCATTAAAGAGGAGACCTGCCCTACTCTCCGAAATACTTTTTCCTCCGAGATAGCGTTGAACCTGACTTTGATCGGTACCAAAATACGATAATGCTAAAAAGAAACCTCCCGTAAGTCCGCTCCATACCGTGTATCGTTCGCTTAAGTCAAAGGAAAAATCAATGGCCTTCATTTTATCTAATGTGCCCGCAAAGTGAAGGGTTTCCGAAAATGTAAGATGCGGGGCAATATCGTTTAACAGTAATACAAATGAAAACACCAACCCCAACATAATGACACCCATTTGCCACTTTTGGGTCATACTTACAGCTTTGGTTCCGCCGGAAACGGTATAAATAATAACGAGTACACCTACGACCAGATTGGTCACATCCAAACGCCATCCCAAGATCGTACTGAG
Organism: Cryomorphaceae bacterium; assembly: GCA_007116495.1. Classification (GTDB taxonomy): domain Bacteria; phylum Bacteroidota; class Bacteroidia; order Flavobacteriales; family Schleiferiaceae; genus CSBr16-58. The sequence goes on from SKIJ01000055.1 coordinate 40,263, forward strand.
AATCAATGCCGGGGCAAAGATGGTAATGCCTGCTGCTAACCCCCTTTGCACCAGAAATAAAAACGCCGTAAATAAACGAACACGCACGTCAAAACGCTTTTCCAAAAACTCGTAAGCTGTATAAACATTTAGTCGGTAATAAAGCGGAACAAACACCGCACAAACCAAAATAATGGCCAGTGGTAATCCGAAATAAAACTGGACGAAGCGCAAGCCCGATTCGTACCCCAACCCGGGCGCACTCAAGAAGGTAATGGCACTAGCTTGCGTTGCCATAACCGAAACCCCCATTGTAAACCAGCTCTGATCATCCCCCCTTAAAAACCCGCCACCATTGCGATCGCGTAGACTTTTCCAAGCACCGTAAAATACGATAAAGGCCAAAGTAATCGCCAGAACAATCCAATCGATGTATGCCATGAATGATTTGGTATTTTATCTGCTGAGCTCGGGAAAGTCTGATTCATCAAATTCCTTGGGTACGCGCTCTGTTAACTTTCCTTCGAGAAACGCTTTTCTAAGAATCATTTCGATGAGTTTATCTTCACTATCGGTTTCCGGTTCATACGGACGCTTGAGACTGATTTCGTAAAAATTTGCCATGGTATTATACCAAAACGCCTTAAAAAAACTACGGTGATCTTTGATGAGTTCGTACGTGGAACGCCCCGTTTCACGGTATATCAGTTTATTGAGAATTTGTCCTTCCGATCGGGTTAACCGCTTCAGCTGATCGGAAAACTCATCTTCTAAATATGCTTGAAACTCTTTGATGTAACGTTTTTTTTGACGTTTTTTGGTTATCAGTGACAAAGCAAAATTGAGTGAATCCAACTTATTTCCGGCAATAACTGCGTAAGGGTACACCTTAATGACTTTACGCTTTAAGATATTATATCGACGCCTGGCTTCTTCACTGTTAAAGGTAGGCTCATCGAGCAGCAAAACCTCATCCAATACATGCAATGTTACGGTATCGCCATCAATGATTAGCCCCCGAGATAAGTCGCGTTTGTTTTTTTCTTGATATGAGAAAATTGAATCATTGGTTTGTGACGTACCTAAAAAAGGCAGCAATACACTAACGGCGACGATTAATTTTCCAAAGACCCGTTTGCTCATTTGGGATTGTGGGATTAGTTGATGTTTCCTGATTTTCCAACAAATGTGCCACGATCACCGACGCATCATCAGCAAGTCCATCATCAAGGACGTCTAAGTTGTCTGGTGTAAAGCATTCTTTTACAAAGTTTGTATCGAAGTCTCCACTGCGAAACGCCTCGTGTTTCATCACATAGGATACAAATGGTAGCGTATGTTGTATGCCGTGTATTTGGTATTCTTGACAAGCACGAATCATTCGATCCATGGCTTGCTCACGATCTTGAGCATACACAATCAATTTACTGAGCATGGGGTCATAGAAAATGGGCACTTGCATGCCTTCTTCAAACCCGTCGTCTACGCGAACGCCGGGGCCATTCGGTAGGCGATATACCTGCAACGTACCGGTAGAAGGCATAAAGTTTTCTCTGGGGTCTTCGGCGTAGACGCGCGCTTCAATGGCGTGTCCATACATGCGAATATCGTTTTGACCGTACCCCAGCGTTTCGCCCCTGGCGATGCGAATCTGCTCACGCACCAAGTCCAATCCGGTAATTAACTCTGTTACCGGGTGCTCCACTTGTAAGCGGGTATTCATTTCCAAAAAGTAAAAATTGAGGTGCTTATCGACCAAAAACTCGACCGTACCGGCACCTATGTAATCGCATGCCTTAGCAACTTTTACAGCTGCATCCCCCATGGTTTTTCTCAACTCAGGTGTTAGAACCGCCGAAGGAGCCTCTTCAATCACTTTTTGGTGTCTGCGTTGAATGCTGCACTCGCGCTCAAAGAGATGCACAACGTTGCCGTGTCCATCAGCCAAAACTTGTATTTCAATGTGGCGTGGTTTCTCAACAAATTTTTCTACGAATACAGCTCCGTTGCCAAAGGCTGATTTAGCCTCATTGATTGCCAGCTGCATTTGCTCTACAAACGAAGCATCATCGTAAATGATGCGCATCCCCTTACCTCCACCGCCGGCAGAAGCTTTTATGAGAACGGGGTATCCGATATCGTTGGCAATGGCTCGACCAACAGCGGGATCGGTTACCTCGCCGTCGCTGCCGGGCACCAGAGGAATATCGTATTTCCCGACGGCGTCTTTGGCCGAAAGCTTATCGCCCATAGTACGCATAGAGTGTGCATTTGGGCCTATAAATGTTAGCCCTGCTTGCTTAACTTCATCTGCAAAAACTGGGTTTTCACTAAGAAAGCCATATCCCGGATGAATGGCATCCGAATTTGTGTCTCTTGCCACTTGAAGCAATTTATCCATACGCAAATAAGATTCACCGGAAGCTGGAGGACCAATGCAAACAGCCTCGTCTGCATAGCGCACATGTGGTGCAGTAGCATCGGCCTCGCTGTAAACGGCTACTGTTTTAATTCCCATTTCACGTGCAGTCTTCATTATGCGAAGCGCAATTTCTCCTCGGTTGGCCACAAGTATTTTATTCATATCTGATGTATTTGCGTACGGGTTGCAATTGATTAATGCGTTGTAATTTTAGGCCGTAAATTTATATTAGATGTTTGGGATAAAAAAGAACTACACTATACTGATTGCCTTATTGTTATTTTTATACAGTAACACCTACGGTCAATCTCTTGCGATTTCATTGGTAAAAGACGATTGCGAACTCACGTATTTGGATATTGAAAACCCCATCTTTATTGAGGGCATTCATTCTGACAACGACATAACCACTTTAAAACGGTTTGCCGCCCAAAACGCTACAGAAAGCATATTTCTGGAATGGTCTGAAGGGAAGCAGGGACACTTTACGCCGCTTCCATCGCATACGTTACATCCATCATTAAACAAACGTTTCCCAAATATCATTTGCGGCAAAGGCGTTGACTTGAAAACAGGTGCCATCTTATATTTCGATTACAACTCATTTTTAGGGTTTCGAGCAGTCGTTATTGAGCAAGGTAATAGATGGTACATCGACCCCTCCACAGCTACACCCAACGCTCCTCGGGTTGTTTATCAAAAAAACCAACTAAACAAACACGCTGCCTGGGAGTGTGGGGTGGAAGACGATTACGAATTAACGGAATCGCATATTGAAAGTACAGGCAACATTTTTGTAGAGAATGAACTCAACAAATACAGGCTTGCCGTATCCACTACTCCCAATTACGCAAACTTTCACGGTGGCACCATCGCCTCTACCATGGCGGCAATAACCACAACCGTTAACCGCGTAAATTCTGTGTACGAAATGGATGCGGGAATCACCTTAGAGCTGGTTGCCGAAAACGACCAATTGATTTTTTTAAATCCCGCCAGCAGTCCTTACAACAACAACAGCGCAACGCAAATCATTGGCGTTAGTACGTCTGTAATCAACAACATTATTGGCTTTAACAGTTACGACATAGGTCACGTCTTTTCTACAGGCGCTGGTGGGCTGGCCGGACTTTTCAGTGTGTGCTCTAATAACAAGGCACGGGGTGTAACGGGACTGGCCAATCCCGTAGGTGACCCATACGACATTGATTATGTAGCCCACGAAATTGGTCACCAATTTGGTGCCACCCATACGCAAAACAACACCTGTAACCGAACCGCTTCATCGGCATTTGAACCCTTTAGCGCGTCTACAATTATGGGCTATGCCGGCATTTGCGCTCCTAATTTACAAAACCAATCCGACGACTACTTTCACCACCATTCGTTACGGCAAATAAACAATTTCGCCTTCCTTGGCGCCGGTAATGGTTGTGCAACAAAAGTAAATACCGGCAATTCAGCTCCTCAAATTACCAGCGAGCTTGCAAATCATTATATACCTGTAGAAACACCCTTTTTCCTTACCGCATCTGTTACCGATCCTGAAGGCGATCCATGGACATTGGTTTGGGAACAATACGACCTTGGTCCATCAGGGCAATCACAAACATTCGATCGAGGCCCAATTTACCGAAGCTTTAGTCCCGAGCAAGATGGCGTTCGCTATTTGCCGCTAAAGCGCTCTGTTGCACTGGGGTCAAATATTATTGGTGAACGCCTTACATTTGATGAACGTCGTTTGACATTTAGGGCCACGGCTCGAGACAACAACCCCAACGGTAGCGCCGTGTCTTGGATTCAAGAACGCATCGACGTTGTAGGCAACGAACCGTTCGAAGTCGTATCGCCAAACCAGCAAACACCATTCTTCTCCAATGCGCTGAATCTTATTCAGTGGGATACTGCAAACACAACCATATCACCGATAGACTGCCAGTTTTTAGACGTTTATCTCAGCGTTGATAATGCCCGCAGTTTTCCCCAAAAGCTGGGTACCATTCCCAATACAGGAAGTGGGTTGATTTTTATACCACAAAGTGTTGGGGCTGTCCCCAATGCACGGTTAATGCTCAAGGCAAAAGACGGAATCTTTTACAATCTCAGCCAAAGTTTCTCCATTTTAGACAAAGGACTGCAAGCAGTTTATTCTGATGAACAAAATGAAACCACCATCTACCCCAATCCGGCAAGCGACATCATTTACATCGAACATTTACCCGAGAACGGAGCGCATGCAACCATTGTTGATGTAAGCGGTAGAACCATTGCAACCCATCGTTTCACAAAACAAAACGAAACGATAACCGTATCGCTACTTTCATCTGGTGTGTATACATTTATCATTACAGACCTCTACAAAAAGCCACATTCGACGCACAAACTGATTGTCAAATAATGAACCATGACGCGTTGGATAACTGTCATCACTTTGACCCGTAGCTTTGAAGCTGAAACCGTAAAAGGAAGACTCGAAAGCGAAGGAATCAAGGTTTTTATAAAAAACAGCGCCATTAATCAAATATATCCTTTAGATAACAAAATACTGGGAGGGTTAGAGGTTCAGGTAAGAGCAGATGACGTTGTTGCAGCGGTAGATATTCTCCGCGAAATTGGTTACAGGATAAAACGACACGAAACAAACAGCATTTTACATTACATCGACACCCACTCTAAAGTAATTCCCTTCATCGGAGTGCTTCAGGTGGAGTACCGCATTTTGATATTGGCATCGATTCCGGCCTTGATGATTGCGCTTGCAATTGTATTGTTAGCGGTATAACTGCAACGAACCGGACTCATTAATTTCAATCGATTTGAAAAAATAAAAATAGGTTCCCTCCGCAGCAGGTCGCCCATCAAAATACCCGTCCCAAAACGTTTCAAATGGACGTTCCGTAATAAACAGCGTTTGACCCCACCGATTCATTATGCGCAGTTGACCTTTTTCACACGGGTCTCCTTTTAGTTCAAATAAATCGTTTTCACCGTCATTATTGGGTGTAAACGTATTTGGGATATAAAGCTCCTCGCCAAAGGGTTCAAACTCATACGACAGTTCTTTGGTAAACGATATACCGCACCAATTATCGCGAATGATTAATTGGTAAAACTGCAGGCCGTCTTGTTGAAACGGCAACATGGTATTTCTACCGGCAACCGTGGTATCTTCGTTGCGCCATCGTATGGAATAGCGGTTTAAGTTAAGTGAATCCGTATTGATAGAGATGAACAATTGCCCATAAAGGCACTCCACTGTTGATGTATCGATTTCAGGAAATTTGAAATCTTGCTCGATGAATTCAATACTGAAAAAACTGGTATCGGTTTGCCCGCAAATGGAATCATGGGCAACCATATAGCCTTCATACGTGCCGGGACCGGGGTAGAAGTAACTTGTATCTGACACGGAATCCGATATCCAAACCACTCCGTCACCAAACACCCACTCTAAATAATCTGCTTCGGTTGTATCAATGATAAACAGCACTTCGAATAGGGAATCGCAGTCAAAATAATCAACCTCCAAAGCCGCAACGGGATCGATAAAGCTTTCCACCTCCACAGGAATATAGACCGTATCAAATAGGTTGCAATTCGTATCCATTGCTACCAGCATCACGTTAAATGTATTGGGGCCAACAAAGAGCACCGTGGGGGTTGAGTCGGTTGAGGTTTGACCATTGTCAAAATCCCAAAAATAAGCGTTGGCGTTATTTGATGCATTGGAAAACGATATGAGAAACCCATTGCATAAGCTGTCGAGTTCAGCAGAAATATTCACGTCGGCATTAGCCTCTACCGAGCGGTTAAAGTCAATTTTTATACCTGCCTTATTGCAGTTAAAGCTCAAATTATTCGGCCCATACACTCCGGGGGTAGTAGGAAAAGACCCAGCTCCACAAGCAGCACATACGGCCTGGTAAATGATGCCATCAGGACTAAACCGTGAGGTACCACCATCTACGTGTTCATTTGCGGTACCGCCATAAAAGGAACCAAATTCAATTCCTGACGCCTCTGCAGATAGCGCACAAAAATAGAAATCACTCCCATCTGTATTGAGCTGAAATGCAGAAGATGTTACAGGAAGACTATCGGTAAAGCCATTAAACTCCGGCACCATGTTATTAAAAAAAGGCGAAGGGTTATTACTCTCTCCCCCCCACATACTAAACAAGATAGCATTGCAATTATCAACTTCAAAAGCCGATGGCGAAACCAAATCACCATTACTTGATCCAAAATTAATGTTCCACAGTCGCGAACTCAAATCTGCGGTGTACTTAGAAATAAAGTGTTTTCCATCGGGATTACCGTATCGCGTAGAATCGTGAGGTAAACTTCCCAACGACTGACCAAGGGTATATAAATTACCGTTGCGATCGGTATCAATGAAAAAAACCTGATCATACGCATTGGTCCCAATGAATGTAGAGCTTAAAAACGCGCCCGTAGAACGATGAAAACGGGCCACGAAGCCGTCTAAGGAATCCGAGTACGTTGTTTGAAAACCGGTAAGCGCACTGTCCATAGGAAGGTTTGAGCTAAAGGTGCCTCCTCCTATGTAAACATCATCGCCGTATATACGCACAGAATATGCAGCATCGTGACCAAATCCGCCATAATACGTTCCCCACTCGAGCGTGTTTAGTCCCGGAGAAAATTTAAGCAGCAAGGCATCTGAGCCACTTTGGTAGTTGGGGAATGCGGCATTAGTGATTGGTAGAGCAGCAGAATAAGTCATCGAAGCAACGTAGATGTTGTCTAACGAATCTAAAAACACTTCTCCCCTGGCGTAATCACCATAGTTTCTGAGAATTTCAAGATTGATGCCATCGTTTCCGGCGCCTCCAAAAAAGGTTGAACCGACAAGTGCACTGCCAGTCGCATTGAATTTGGTAACAAAGATATCCGACCCATTACTAAACGTGTACCCCGGAAGTGTAAATGATGACCCTCCACCAAAGCTTGATTGCCAGGCCGTTGTTAGAGTCGGGAAGTTTTGTGAGGATGTTGTTCCAAACACCACCAGCTCACCATCAGGAGTAACGATCATTGAGTGTGGTTGCTCCGAGTTATTTCCTCCTAGAAAAGTAGAATACTCCATTGCTGAGCCATCATCAGAAAACACAAAAATCGAAACATCTGTATTTCCTCCGCCGTAGGTTGTTTGGTAAGCTCCAGTATTGGTTGGGTAGTTATCGGCAAACACCATCCCTCCGGCGTATAGCTTTCCGTCGTTGTCGTAAGTTGCAGTAAATCCCCAGTTATCGGAAACACTGGCCGAAAACGAACTAAATACAATGGTGGGATCTATGACAAGATCATGAGATGCATCGTACTTGCCTAAATCAAAAGACACCAATGAATCACGAACAATAAAACGACAGGGGATTTTGTAATAGACTCCATTTTTGATTTGATAGGCAAATGGCTCTTGTTCTATAACTGTGCCCAACGAGGTTTCAATGTGGAGCTTACCGCCTACAATTCTCAAGCTGTCTAAGCCGGAATATTCCAACACAATTTCCGAGGGGTCGTGCTCGGCATGAACCAAAAAATCGTATTTCAAATTTCCGCGCTCGCCATACCAACGAAAATCAACCCCATCATAAACCGATTCGTATATTATTCTACGATAATGTTTGACATTTGACCTCCACTGTTTGGGATCGTCACCTATGAAGAAATTGCTATGTGTTCCGGTAGGACGTTGACCTTTAATCTTTGGTGCAGGGTTACCCCCTACCCAACGTAAATCGTATGTGTGCTCTTGAAGAATAAAGTCACCATTCTCGTCTTGAGTAAACGTTTTTTTTGGTTCTAGCCCATTGTGTCGGTCGTGCCAATAATCAGTGAACTCCGGATCACGCAATTGAAACCGAATGCGATTGTGATGATAATAAATATTGCCTGAATTGAGATCTGTCTTATACATGTAATCGTTGTCCCACTGTCCATTGTTAGCAATGAATAGTGGATCCGAGCCATGGGAAAAAACCGGCATAGACAAGAGAATCAAACAAATGCAACGTAAAAGATGCCCCATGAAACAAAATTCAATTTTTCAATCGACTAATTTACTACAAATAAAGATACGAGAAAAACCAAAAATACAGCTAAGACACACCCAACACCAAGTCATGACTGTCATTTAAAATTTTAACATTCAACTACTTAAATAAAACAGATACACGTTATCAGTTCAAATTCATCACAGCCTATGATGGGCTGTAATTATTCTACGCTCATTTTACTTTGTAAACGTACTTTTGTCAGACGTTTGCGAATGCAAAAGACCAAAACAGCTTTTCACTTAAGCCATTCGCTTTCAGGTTTTTAATTTTTTAAAGAACAAACATCAAATGCAATCTACGGAAAATGCCTTCGTGCTAGACAATGCACTGCTTCAATCGCTGAGTAAGGAATATGGTACGCCATTATACGTGTACCGTACGGATATAATGGAAAAGCAGTACAAACGTCTTAAACAGGCATTCACTGGTTTGGACACACATTTTAATTACGCCTGTAAGGCGTTGTCAAATATAAACGTTTTGCGTTTCTTCAACCACCTTGGTGCTGGTTTGGATACGGTTTCTATAGAAGAAGTGCAGCTGGGATTAAACGCTGGCTTTACCGCAGACCAGATCATTTTCACACCCAATTGTGTGTCGTTTGAAGAAATTGTTGAAGCCGTGAAACTCGGCGTAAGGGTCAACATCGACAACCTGTCTGTACTGGAACAGTTTGGCAACAGATACGGCAACAGTTACCCCGTTTGCGTGCGAATGAATCCGCACATTATGGCGGGAGGAAACAGCAAGATTTCCACCGGTCACATCGATTCGAAGTTTGGAATTTCCATCCACCAAACACGCCACCTTCAACGAATCGTTGAAAGCTACAACATTAATGTTAACGGCATTCACATGCATACCGGTTCTGATATTCTCGACGTAGACGTATTCATAAACGGGGCACAATTATTACTTGATATTGCATTGCAATTTCCCAATCTCAACTACATCGACTTTGGATCGGGTTTTAAAGTTGCATATAAGCCTGGGGACTTATCAACCGATGTGGAACTGCTTGGCGAAAAAATGACTAATCTCATGGAACATTTTTTCGAAGAGTACGGAAAGCGGCTGACCGTAGAGTTTGAACCCGGAAAGTTTTTAGTCTCGGAAAGCGGTTATTTCCTCGCTAAGGTCAACGTGATTAAACAAACAACTGCAACGGTTTTTGCGGGAATAGACACCGGGCTAAATCACTTCATTAGACCCATGTTTTACGATGCCTACCACCACATTAGCAACATCAGCAACCCTGATGCAAAAGAACGCGTGTACACGGTAGTTGGATATATTTGCGAAACGGATACCTTTGCGTGGGATCGCCGCATTAGTGAAATTCGCGAAGGTGACGTATTGTGTTTTCACAACGCCGGGGCTTATTTATTCACAATGGCATCTAACTACAACAGCCGACTAAAGCCCGCAGAAGTATTGATTCACAACGGCAAGCATCACCTCATTACCGAGCGTCAAACGTTTGATGATTTGACGCGCAATCAGATAGACATTGATGACCTATTCAGTAATAATGAGTAGCATTCCAGTAAGGTCAAACGGCCGTATATTAGCGCTTTTTAAAATTTACCACTCATGTTAAATATCATTTTATTTGGTCCTCCGGGAGCAGGAAAGGGAACCCAAGCAGAATTTCTGCAAAAAAAATACGACTTAGTTCACCTTTCTACCGGCGACATTTTCCGATACAACATCAAAAACGATACACCTTTAGGGATAAAGGCAAAAGCGTTCATGGATCAAGGGAAACTGGTACCGGACGAATTGACCATTGCGCTGTTGGAAAGCGAAGTTAAAAAGCACCCGGCTGCTAAAGGGTTTATTTTTGATGGATTTCCAAGAACTGCTGCTCAAGCCGAAGCGCTGGATGCGTTTTTACAATCTCGCGGACAAAGCATTAAAGCCATGTTGGCCTTAGAGGTACCGGAAGACGAATTAAAAGCACGTCTTAAAGAACGAGCAAAAACATCTGGAAGAGTTGACGATGCGGACCCTGCGGTGATTCAAAACCGAATTGACGTTTACCGTAATGAAACAGAACCCGTTAAATCTCATTACCAAGCAAAAAACAAATTCACCGGCATTGATGGCGTTGGAAGCATTTCCGAGATTACCGAGCGGTTGTTTAATGCTGTAGACAATATTTAGTGTCTGTCTATTGAGACCCTGTAGCTGCGTTATGCTAGCTTGAAAACCCGATACGCAGGCCATATTGTTTACTTTCTAGACCAACCACGTACACTTTATTGACAGTCACTTTTTCGTTTTGTATAATTTTCCACATCTAACATTATGGCCGGCAGCAACTTCATCGATTACGTAAAAATCCATTTAACATCTGGAAATGGAGGAGCTGGTAGTGCGCATCTACACCGTGCAAAATATATCCCAAAAGGCGGTCCGGACGGCGGAGATGGCGGCAGAGGTGGTCACATCATTGCGCGGGGAAACGAGCAAATGTGGACGCTCTTACACCTAAAGTATCGCAAACACATTCGTGCTGAAAACGGCACTAACGGCAGCAAGAATCACAGCTCCGGAAAGGAAGGCCGTGACGTGTACATTGATGTCCCTCTTGGCACTGTAGTCAAAGATGCTGAAACCGGGGAAACGTTTGGCGAAATTACCGAGCAAAACCAGGAACTAATCATCAAAAAAGGAGGACGAGGCGGACTGGGAAATGACCATTTCAAATCACCCACCAATCAGACACCGCGCTACGCACAACCCGGTGAGGAAGGAGAAGAAGGATGGGTTATTCTCGAATTAAAGGTACTTGCAGACGTTGGGCTTGTTGGCTTTCCTAATGCCGGTAAATCAACGCTGCTTTCTGCACTTTCTGCAGCTAAGCCTGAAATTGCAGATTACCCTTTTACCACCCTTGTCCCCAATTTGGGCATAGTGGCTTACCGAGGCTACCAGAGTTTTGCTATGGCGGATATACCCGGCATTATTGAAGGTGCATCCGATGGAAAAGGGTTAGGGCACCGTTTTCTTCGTCATATTGAACGAAATGCCGTTTTACTATACCTCATTCCAGCCGATGCAGACGACATAAACGCCGAGTTTGAGATACTGCGCAACGAACTTAAAGCCTTTAATCCGGAACTACTTCACAAAGAACAAATGGCGGTTATAAGCAAAGCCGACATGCTGGACGAACAAATGATGGCTGAAATGGAACCATCGATTAACCTGCCAATTCCATACATGTTTATATCCGCAGTGAGTCAATATAATTTAGATTCTTTGAAAGATGAACTCTGGAAACTCATGAACAAATGATGAACATAATACGCTGGTTTGAGAAAGCCGATACGGAGATTTTTTTGTGGATGAACAACAACAGTCCTGCTTCATTGGACGATTTTTTTATGTTCATTACACGCGTAGATGTTTGGATACCGCTTTACATTGTCCTTTTTATTGTTCTATATAAAAAATATCCCAAGTGGGGCTATGCCTGGGTAATGGGGGGACTTCTCCTGATGGTTTTATTGGCCGATCAAGGTTCGGTAAAACTATTCAAGGAGAACTTTCAGCGTTTGCGCCCCTGTAACAATCCTGAATTGGACGGTCTGTTTCGTGCGCTAAAGGAAGGCTGTGGTGGCAAATACGGGTTTGTTTCGTCGCATGCATCCAACACCTTTGCATTGGCATTTTTTATCGGAACACTTACCAATAGAACATGGTGGGCCATCATGGTTGTATGGGCTGTTTTGGTAAGTTATAGTCGAATTCACATCGGCGTACATTTTCCCGCAGATATATTTTTTGGCGGGCTTTATGGAGCCGTTATTGGTTTCTTTTTGGGTTTTGTTGTTAAGAAACCCGCAACAATCAGCGCAGCAAAGTAAGACTACCAGTTCGATAATGCCATTCACCTTGCTGATCTTTTAAACGTAACGAATATACGTAAACACCCGTTGGCGCCTGTGTACCGTTTACATTTCCATCCCAGTGAACGTCCGGACTATCGCTATAAAACACCTCCTGCCCCCATCTATTGTGGATTCTAAATTCGTATTTGGCCACATTAGACACCTCCACATTGAACCAATCATTAATACCATCTCCATCGGGTGTAAATGCATTGGGGATGTATATGTTGGTTTCCGGTATAACGATAATGTCGATGAACGACGTGTCGATGCATCCGTCTTGATTTTCTCCAACTAAAAAAGCTGTAAAGCGTGCAGAATCGGCGTCATAAGTATGCTCAATCGTCATTGGTGCCGGCACAAACACCTGACCGTCACCTGTGTGTAGTTCGGAGTACAAAACATCATCGCTAAACGAGCAGGAAAAGGTTGTGGAAGGATCATACATTAATAACCGTGTCATGGAAGCCGTGAGCTGTGCTTCGGGGCTTGGTAAAACGTATATGGGATCTAAATCAACACTTATGGTATCAACGCAAAACGACGTTGTTCGTAATGTAATTCTAGGATAATAGACACCTGGGGTTGAATACGTATGTTCAATTGAACCATTGTTGTTATAGGTTGTGCCATCTCCCATATCCCAAAGGATGCGTATGGGACCTCTTGCTGTTGCTTGACTGTTCAGAACAGCTTCATATGGAGCACATACCTCATCTGCATGACCGGTTATATCCAACGATATGCGTTCGTGTAGAATAAGTTGTTCGTAATAAAAACTTTCACAACCAAAATCTTCGGTAGTCAAACTGACCTCGTATAAATTACCGTCATTTGTAAAAACAACGGGAGGCGGATCCGGGCCTGACCAGGTTTGCGGCGTAGCATTTACTCCAAAATCCCATTCAATGGTTGCATTTGGTGACAAGTTTGTGCCTTCCAAAGTAAAGTTTAGTCCCTTATCTAGGCACGGGCTTTCTCCCCACGAAAACCAATTGTCAACCGAATCTCTAATTTCAAAAATTTCAACAGCTGTATCGTTACACCCCGGGATACTATCATTGATGATAAGCATTACTTCAAAAAATCCCGTATCGCTAAACGTATACGTAGGGTTAAAAGCCGACGAGGTATCATGGGGGGCGTTTCCGGGGTCGTTAAACTTCCAATGAGCGTGTAACATACCTGAGCTGAAGTGACGAAAGTCTATGGTTCGCCCCCTACAAGATGCATCGGCACCGAGCTCCGCTTGAGTTTGAATTCCAGCCCTTGTAGAGAGGATGCAATCGGCTATCACATACTGCATCTCTCTTTGCGTTGTATTGATTAATTGACCATCGCGATACTCGTCTACGCAAACGGCAACGGTAAAAAAGCCTATAATTGGATCCGGCACAACCGATAACGTTCCTGTTTGTGGGTCTATTGATAATCCGGGTGTTCCGTGAATTGGATTGGTTCCTGAGTATCCGGGTGCGTGATTTACAATTGAATATGGAGGGCCGGTAGGTGGGTTGGGCACAACACCATTAGGCCCATTATTAGGAGCTTGACCACCACCTAAATACGGGTCACACAATGAAAAAACCAAACTATCGCCATCTGGGTCTACAGTTGGTATATCGATGACGTTTGATTGTCCAAAACACATGAGTAAATTTGGCAACTCTAGAAATTGCACTGAATTATTACAGGCAGTATCGTTTGCTGGAATACTCGTAAAAAAACTATTACCCGTAGATCCGGGGTTGATGATATTTAGAATCACATTATTGCGGCAGCAACGCTGGTGAACAATGGTGTAACCAAGAGGGGACGGTGGCAAAATAACAGTATCTATGTACTCCGCGTACTCAACGCAAACATTGCTGGGCGGCGGAGGGCTGCAACTGTCGGTTTCTAAAGGTATATTGGGGATGGTATTGGTAATATCAACCATAATTGTGAATGACAAACTTGCCCCTTGATATATAGCAACAGGAATTCTGTTATCGAACGGAACCTGACTTGTTGCACAATCGCGAAACATGGTGAGTTTAATGCGATATGTGTTATTACCCAAACACGTATACGTGAAGTCACCACCTACTAAGTGGGATGCTTCGGTGATAAAGACCGAAAAAATTAATAATAGAAGGAATAAAACTCGTTTCATCGGTAATCACATCATGTGTAGCGTTTCGCATGAATAACAGCCAATCATAAATTCACACCAGCAACCCAGTAGGGAATGTCAATGTAAACAGCGATAATTGTAAATAGTTAACGTCAAACCTGCATAGGTCTACTTAAAATTTAAATACGACTATGCTTAACTTTTAAACGTATTAAATATAAAATTCAAACAGTTAACCAAACAAACTAATTTGCCATTCATTTTGTAAAATTACATTTTATTTTTTAAAATCAAAAGTTTTTATTTAAGTTGTCGAAAAGGCATAAAAAATTCGTACCATATAAAGGTGTTTTGGTATATTCGCAGCCTTATTAAAACACCACATTTAGCGTATGGCTACATTAGAAAAAATCCGTAATCGATCTGGACTATTGCTCATTACTATTGGTTTGGCAATGGCAGCATTTATATTGATGGATTTTCTGGGATCTGGAGACTCCATCATTAGAGGCAACCAACTCATGGTTGGAAAAATTAATGGGCGCACAATTGACTTACCTGAATTTAGTGAGCGGGTTGAGCGAATTACCGAAAACTACCGCAACACTTCTGGGGATGTATCCTTAGCAAATGTTACACGTAAGCAGTTTGCAGAGGCCGCATGGGAAGAGTTTCTCAGAGAGTCCATTTTGGTTAAAGACCTACGAGCTTTAGGACTTACTGTAAACGACGAAGAGCTCTATAATCGCATTATTCAGCACCCAGATATTCTGCAAGCTGATGCGTTTAAAGATGAGGTTACCAATCAATTCAGCGAAGCCCGTCTTCAACAATACCTTACCACACTCCAAGATCAGCGAGCGGACAACCCTGAAGCAAATCGTTTTTGGAGGCAATGGAAAGCTTTTGAAGACAACATGCGCAACGAATCTCTCAACAACAAATACAACATCGCAATAAGCTTGGGGATAACCAAACCGGCAAAACTCGCTCAATTTTCGTTTGAATGGGAAAACCGCACGCGCAACGTTGAAATCATTCCCATACTTTTCAGTGGCATTGCGGACGAGGATGTTGTTGTTACAGAATCAGATTTAAATGCGTATTACAAACGCAATAAAGATAAATTTAAAGTTGATGAACCGTATCGAGCGTTTGAATTTGTAACACTTGACGTTGTTCCAAGTGCTGAAGACATTCAATCAGTTCGCGATGAACTTATGAAGTTTACACGCGAGCAGCTAGAGAAAAACCGAGCTACTGGAAATTATGACACCGTACCTTCTTTTGCCGATGCAGAAGATGATTCGGCATTTGTATCAATGCGGAGTGACTTGCCATACAGCGGTCGCTTTTACCGAGAAGAAACCGGTTTCAGACCCGAGTATGATTCTGTTATATTTAGCGGCGACGCCTCTGGTTATGTATTTGGTCCTTACGAAACGAATCAAGAATACTTAGCTTTGGGCAAAGTAAGTGAAGTGAGATTTTTACCTGATTCTGTTGAAGCTCGTCACATATTAATCGCCTACCAAGGAGCTGAACGCTCTCAGTCGCAACGTGCTCCGATGGAAGCCAAAGAGCTTGCAGATAGTTTACTTGCAATATTAAAAGACGATCGTTCTCAGTTTGAAGCTTTATCAACGGCCAACAGCGACGATGCATCTGCTGCCCAAAAGGGTGGTGACTTAGGTTGGTTTACAGAAAACACCATGACCTCCGCATTTTCTGATTACTGCTTTACAAATAGCGTAGGAGATTTGGGTATGGTTATGACAGAATTTGGTTTTCACATCATTGAAATTACAGGACAGTTAGGAAGCTCTAAAACTGCGCGTATTTCTGAGATTGCTAGAGAAGTTATCATTTCAGAAAAAACCGACAACGATGTTTATCGCATGGCCTCAAAAATTGCCGAAGCAGCAAATGATCCAGAGCGTTTTAGTGAATTAGCTTCAAAAGCCGGAGCGCAGGTGAGAACAGCTACCGACGTAAATCGATTTGACGAAACCATCATTGGATTAGGACAAAACCGTGATCTTGTACGTTGGGTTTTTGAAAACGATCGCTCTGAAGGAGACGTTGACGTACAACGCAGCTCTGATAACGCTTACATTGTCATCCACCTTACAGATATTGTTAACGAAGGAACTGCACCTTTTACATCGGTAAGAGAAGAGGTTGAAGACGCAGTGTTTAATGAGAAAAAAACACAGATGATCATTGAACGCATCAGCGGAATGATTGATAACGACTTGAATACCATTGCACGTGAAATGAACACTACTGTAACTAATTCCGATGTGATGTTTAATGCCAATAATATTGAACGTGCCGGTCAAGAGCCTAGGGTTGTTGGTAAGATTCACGGTTTAACTGAAAACGAGAACCACATTGTTACCGGTGACAATGGAGTTTATGTAGTTCGTGTGAACAGCACAACTACTCCACCCCGACAAGACGATTACGCCGACGAACAACGCGTTTATCTCGACAACATTCGCTCAACCATACCCGTGGGTGTGATGGAAAGTAAACGCGATGGCGCTAAAGTTAAAGACCGCCGTTATAAATTTTTCTAAGTGCTTATGGCCTGAAGAACCAAAAATTTTACAGTAAGCATAAAAAAAGGGCGTCACATAATGTGATGCCCTTTTTTTATTTAATCATGAACGCTACTGTGTTAAACGTAGGATTCAATATCATCTTCGGTTATTTCTTCACCACCTAGTATCATAAGGCGCTCAACAACATTTCTCAATTCGCGTATGTTTCCAGTCCAATCTCGCGCTTGTAGTGCCTGAATCGCCTTTTCTGTTAAGGGTTTAGCCGCCATTCCTTCTTGAGTTGACAGCATACTAACAAAGTGCTCGATCAAAATCGGAATGTCGTCTCTGCGATCATTAAGAGCAGGTACTTTTATTAGTATAACAGCGAGGCGATGGTACAAATCTTCTCTAAATTTACCCTCTGCTATTTCTCTCTTTAAATCTTTATTGGTTGCAGCAATTACCCGAACATTGACGTTAATTGACTTATCGCCACCAACCGGGGTTATCTTACCTTCTTGCAATGCACGGAGCACCTTGGCCTGAGCAGACAAACTCATATCTCCAACTTCATCGAGAAAGAGTGTGCCTTCGTTGGCCAGTTCAAACTTACCTTTTCGATCCTTAACCGCTGATGTAAACGCGCCTTTTTTATGTCCAAAAAGTTCACTTTCGATCAATTCTGAAGGAATTGCTGCGCAGTTAACCTCAATGAATGGCTTTTTACTGCGTTCACTTTGAGCATGTACGGCATGTGCTACCAGCTCCTTCCCCGTTCCGTTTGGACCGGTTATCATTACACGAGCATCTGTGGGTGCTATTTTATCTATGATTGATCTAATTTGCTCCAGTTTATCGGACTGACCAATCATGGTGTATTTTCTGCTTACTTTTTTTCGCAAACGCTTGTTTTCTACTTTTAACGAATTGCTGTCTAAAGCATTGCGAACTGTCGTTAACAGTCTATTTAAATCTGGCGGTTTGCTTATAAAATCAAACGCTCCCATTTGCATACACTTCACCGCTAAGTCAACGTCACCATGACCGGTTATCATCACAACGGACGTATCTGGATTCAATTCGGGTACGCGCTCCAGCACGTCTAATCCATCAAGTTCGGGCATTTTAATGTCGCATATAAGCAGATCATAGTCATTATCTTTGAGCATTTCCACTGCCTTTCGACCATTTTCTGCCGTATCAACGATAAAGGAGCTATTTTCCTCTTTGAGTATGTTGGTCAAAACATTGCGAATGGCAAGTTCATCTTCTGCAATTAAGATTCGAGACATGGGATGGTTGGATTATATTATACCGTTGCAACTGAAAAATTGTCGAAAAGGCTTTTAAGAATTTTTGCCCCATCTGTATTTCCAAGATTTTCATCAGCAGCGCGTTCGGGATGCGGCATCATGCCGAATACATTTCGGTTGGCGTTGCAAACGCCCGCTATGCCATTCACAGAGCCGTTGGGGTTTGATGCTTCATTAACCTCTCCTGCCGGGGAGCAATATCTAAAAATGATCTGGTTATTATCTTCTAAGCGCTTGATATCCTCTTCAGACGCGTAGTAGCGTCCTTCACCATGTGCTATGGGAATACACAACGGGTCATTATAAACATCGGCATTAATAGCGCTTGCATTGTTATCTGCTACGATATGTACATTTTTGCAAATAAAACGGTGTGACGTGTTGTGTAAGAGAGCTCCCGGCAACAAACCAGACTCACATAGAACCTGAAACCCATTGCATACGCCGAGAACATAGCCTCCCGCATTTGCGAAATCAATGACGCTCTGCATCAAAGGAGAAAAGCGAGCAATTGCTCCACTTCTTAGGTAATCGCCGTAAGAAAACCCTCCGGGTAACACAATCATATCAACTCCTTTGAGATCGGAATCTTTATGCCACAGTTCTACAACCTTATGCCCCATGATGGTTTCAAGAACATACATCATATCACGATCGCAGTTTGATCCGGGAAAAACAAGAACACCTACTGTCATAAATAATAATTTAAAATGTGCACAAAGGTAATCCAATAAGGCGGCATGGGCAACTCATAAACGATCCAGCTCCTTACGTAGTCCGCGGTGATTCCGCTTAAATTGTGATGGCGTTAAACCTGTGTGTTGCTTGAATTGAGTTGACAAAAACTGACTGCTGCTGTACCCCAGCTGATGGGCCATTTCGGAAATTGTTAATTCATTATACAACAGTAATTCCTTTATGCGCTCTATCCTTTGTAGTATAATAAAATGTTCAATCGTATTGCCTTCGATCTCTGAGAAAACCTTACTAAGATGACTGTAATCTTTGTGAAACGCATCTGAGATCAGCGTTGACCATTTTTTTAGTTGTGTCTGATCTTTTTCTAAATGCCTTAACGTAGAAATGACAAGACGCTTTATGTCTTCAACTAATTTGCGGTCGGCATCTTCCACGCGTTCAAAACCTATAGACTCAAGATCTGAAAAAACAGCTTTATATGCTTGCTCACCAATTGGTGTATTAAGGTACACTGCTCCGAGTTGAATATCGCTATAATCGATATCGTGTTTGTTAAGTATTTCTTCTACAGCCATAATGCACCGCTGACACACCATGTTTTTAATGTAAACAACATCATTCTCTTTTTCCATTTTCTTTTTTTTCAAAAATACAATGTATTGTGGTATTCATTCATTGGTTTATGCTATTTTTGCGCCCTTGCATATAAATACATAAACCAACTGTATTTGTATTGTTTACAATAAAAACAACAAAAAGAACAAGCAACTCATGGCTAAAAAAAGCAAGCAAGACGACGAAATACTTGTTGATTTAGAAACAAAAGTTAGTTCGGCAGAAGCCTTTCTAGAGAAAAACAAAACCATCATTACCAGCGTTTTTGCAGCCATCATCATTGGTGTCGGTGGGTATCTTGCGTTTACCAGCTTGTATCTTGCCCCCAAGGAAAAAGAAGCGCAATTCGAATTATACCTAGCTCAAGAGCTATTCGAAGAAGAAGATTTTTTACAATCCATTGAGGGTGATGGCAACGCCATTGGCTTCTTAGCTATTGCTGAAGATTACCGATGGACAAAGGCTGCTAATCTTTCTAATTATTATGCTGGTATTGCATATCTCAACTTAGGAGATTACAAAAATGCAATCACCTATCTCGACAAGTTTTCCACCAAAGACGACATTCTTTCCGTAGTGAGTAAAGGAGCAATTGGTGATGCTTTTATGGAACTCAACCAATTAAACGAAGCTTTAGACTATTACAGTAAAGCCAGCACAAAAAGTAATAATTCTATGGTCGTTCCTTTATATTTAGAGCGTGCCGGTCATACAGCTTTGATGCTTGAAGACAATAAAAAGGCAATGCGCTTTTACGAACGAATTGTGAATGATTTTCCCGAGAGTAGAGAAGCAGACAACGCAAAAAAAATGATTGCTAAATTAGACGTCAAATAGAATATGGCTACTGAAGGCGTCAATTTATCAGACTTCAATCCGGAGTCACTCCCCCCGGTCGAGGATATGGGTTTCGGAATCATTACTGCAGATTGGAATAATGATATAACCGACAACCTTGAAAAAGGTGCTATTGATACGCTTAAAAGCTTGGGCGTCTCCGAGCGCAATATTTTAACACAACGTGTACCGGGTAGCTTAGAGTTAGTGTTTGCCGCTAAGCATATGGCCGAGAACGCGCACATTCCTTCAGCAATCATCATCATAGGATCCGTAATACGAGGACAAACCGCACATTTCGATTATGTTTGCCAATCTGTTTTTCAAGGACTTGCTTTACTAAACACACAATTAACCATACCGGTTATCGGTTGTGTGCTCACCGATGATACACGTCAACAATCCATAGACCGTTCAGGAGGTATTCACGGTAATAAAGGGGTTGAGGCTGCTGTTGCGGCAGTTCGCATGGCAGCTATTGCAGATAAACGATACTGATTTAATTCTCAGTACATATCCTATTTTACAAATTAATCACCTTACTCAGAGAGCCAGTTCACAAGTTCTTCTAACTGCGGATTGATTGTTCGGTTGTGTTTTACTGCTTGTTTTAAGGATGTTTCTACCACTTTTCCTCCTTGACGACCAACCATAACACCCGAATGACCTCGCCTGAGCGTTCTTACCGCCCATGAACCCAATTCGCTAGCCAATACTCTATCGTAGGCACTTGGAGCACCGCCTCTTTGAATATGCCCAAGAATAGAAACTCTTGTATCAAATTGAGGGAAACGTTTTTTCACCAATTTAGCCAACTCAGCAGCTCCGCCGCTATCGTCACCTTCCGCGACTATGATAATGGCGCTGGTCTTTTCTCTATCCCAGCCACTTTCTAAACGCCCCATAAGCGCTTCAACATATGTATTTGACTCTGGTATTAGTACCGCCTCAGCTCCACAGGCAATGCCAGACCTCAACGCAATAAAGCCTGCGTCTCGTCCCATAACCTCTACAAAAAACAATCGATTGTGCGCATTGGCGGTATCTCGAATTTTATCTACGGCATCTACAACAGTATTAATAGCCGTATCGTATCCGATGGTGGCTTCCGTTCCAAATAGATCATTGTCGATGGTACCGGGAATACCTATTACCGGAATATTGTACTCATCACTTAACGATAATGCACCTTTAAAAGACCCGTCTCCGCCAATCACAACCAACGCATCTACGTTACTTTTTATTAAATTGTTCATAGCACGCTCTCGTCCTTCTTTCGTCATAAAAGCCGCACTGCGTGCCGTTTTTAAAATGGTGCCCCCCCTTTGAATAATGTTACTCACATCATTGGCAGTCAAGCTACGAAAGTCGTTTTCAACCATTCCCTGAAAGCCCTTGTTTATCCCCACAACTGAGATGTCAAAGTGATTGGCTGTTCGCACCACAGCACGCAGACACGCATTCATACCAGGCGCGTCTCCACCTGAGGTAAGAACAGCAATTGATTTTAACGAGTTTGTGATTTTCATTCTTATTGTATTAGTCGTTACAAAAATTGCTAAACGAAACACTGTGCTGTTTATCGTTCACCAATGTTTTTCCAAAAAAGCAAATCATTTTCCCAATGTGTTTAACGCAAATGTTGATGTGCTTGGACATATTAAAAACAATTAATCAGACCGTTTCAAAAATAACGTTCACGCTCATTATCACCAAGAACTATTCAGAAATAAATCAGTTATTTTATGTAGTTTTGTTTTTCTAAATTAAATCAAACATATTGATGCGTTTACTTTACTTTGTTGTTTCGTTTTTTATTTTTTCATTTCTCCAAATTGGCGCTCAACCTAAGGTACTATTGAATAACGGTATTGTTTCGTTGAAGGAGAACCTCAATGATTTTCACATTGAGAAAAATGAGCTTCACCTCAACAAAGCCATTCGTGTGATACAGTTTAACACCATTCCTAACGTAACTCAGTTAGGGCGTTTACAAAATGCCGGCATAGAGTTACTGGAATACATTCCCCACAACGCATACGTCGCTAGAATTCCTCAAAACATGAATGGAAACGTTTTGAAGTCCTTAGACATTCGCTCTGCAGTGATTCCAGATGAGGTATTTAAGTTATCGTCAAACTTATTTAACAACTACATACCTGAGCATGCCGACATGGGAAATGGACGTGTTGAAATTGTGATTGTACCTTACAGCGGCATCAAAGCTACTGATGTTGTTGGAACACTAAATGAATTATCGCAATTCGACGTTTTACGAATTCCCGAAACAAACGACTACGTTGAAGCCATTTGCAGAATAAGTGACCTAAATTCGCTAGTCGCCAACCACCTTATAAGTTTTGTTCAAGAAGCTGAAGTACCGGGAGAACCGGAAAATAATACAGCCATTACAAGCCATCGCGTCAATACGGCAAATGGCACAAACGCACCGGCAACGGGTTACACTGGAGCTGGCGTACGCGTATCATTAGGTGATAATGGTGCTATAGGCCCTCATATTGATTACCAAGGCAGATTAGATCAATCGCGTGCCGGAGCAAGTTCAGGAGACCATGGCGATCACGTTGCGGGAACCATTTTTGGCGCGGGCAACAGAAACCCGCGCGGAAGGGGTATGGCGCCTGGAGCAGATATGCTTTACTATACCTACCCTGCAAATCTCAATAACACGGTTAGCGATTACAATAACGATAACATTAAAATCACCTCCTCTTCATTCAGCAATGGTTGCAATGCCGGATACACGAATTTTGCCCGCAACATGGACCTCACATCACATCAGTTGTACGGACTATTACACGTCTTTTCGGCGGGCAATAATGGAACCAGCGACTGTGGATATGGCGCAGGCGGGGGCTGGGGTAATATTACCGGTGGGCATAAGCTGGGTAAAAATGTTATTGCCGTTGCCAACGTAACCCGTCTAGACAATATTGCGAGTAGTAGCTCAAGAGGCCCGGCTACGGATGGCCGATTAAAGCCCGAAGTTGCTGCTGTTGGAACACAAGTTTTCTCCACAACGTTTCCGCACAACTACACGACAAAAACAGGTACGTCCATGGCTTGCCCGGGAGTTGCCGGTGCCCTAACCCTACTTTATGAAGCTTACGAAGATCAGTACAATGATTCTGCGAACGGCGGATTAATGAAAGCGGTTTTAATGAACGCAAGTGATGACTTGGGCAACCCAGGCCCTGATTTTATCTACGGATACGGAAGAATTAACATCCGTAAATCTCTTCGTACGCTCAGTGAAGAGTGGTTTACTTCCGGTACTGTTGGGCAAAACGACAGCGTTTCTCACACCATTACATTACCGTCCGGAGCATCATCAGTTAAAGTAATGCTTTATTGGGTAGATCGTGAAGGTAGTCTTACTGCTTCAAAAGCATTGGTTAACGACCTCGACATGACACTTCAGCAAGGAGCAAACACATTTCTACCATTGACTTTGGACCCCACACCAAATGTATCTTCTTTGAGTGCTAATGCTACACCAGGCATCGATACACTCAACAATTCCGAACAAATAGTCATCACTAACCCTACAGCAGGTAGCGCTACAATTACCGTAAAAGGAACATCCATTCCATTTGGCTCTCAAGATTATTTCATCGTTTATTACGTTGAAGATGAAGATCTCACTTTAACCCACCCAATTGGTGGAGAGACCTTTACACCTGGAAACTCCGAGATCATTCGGTGGGATGCCAACTCCAATGCCGGAAACTTTACCCTGCAGTATAGTACAAATGCCGGTATTAGCTGGATAAACATTAATACAAGTATTGCCGGTTCAACCAGACATTTCACTTGGACACCTCCTACTACAACCAGCGATCAGATTCGTGTAAGAATTACG
Organism: Cryomorphaceae bacterium; assembly: GCA_007116495.1. Classification (GTDB taxonomy): domain Bacteria; phylum Bacteroidota; class Bacteroidia; order Flavobacteriales; family Schleiferiaceae; genus CSBr16-58. The sequence goes on from SKIJ01000055.1 coordinate 64,655, forward strand.
CGAGGTACTCAAAACAGTGAAAGTGAAAACTTTGTCATCGCTCCTACCCCAACTAATTTGGGTTTTTCCAGCATTTGTCCTGACACCACAACACTTTCATGGAATCCTGTAAATAATGCAAAGGGTTACGTGGTCTACAAATTAGGCGCAATATACATGGACTCCATAGGTTATACCACCAATACAACATTTGATGTGCCCAACGTAAGTGCATTCGATGAGCATTGGTACTCAGTAGCTACCGTTGCGGATAGCAATGGTGTGGGGCGCAGAGCAGTTGCCATTTTAGCTGATGGTTCCGGATTATTTAACTGTATTGTCGACAACGATATTGCCGCCGGTGAGTTGTTAAGTCCATCAAAAGGGCTCATACCCTCATGTTTAGCCGATACTATTCCCATAGAAATATGGATTCACAATAATGGCATCAACCCAATTAATGGCTTTACTATTTCGTTTGACATTAATGGCGGAACAGTAACCTCAGACACTATAACCCAAAGTATTCCTCCCGGTGACTCAATTCTTTTTACGAGTCCTTCCAGCATTATTCCTATCAGTGGCACAACAAATAATATTCGCGTATGGTTAAATATACCGAACGACGAAAGTGCTAGAAACGATACCGCATATACCAAAGTTGATATATACGGAACAGGTAGTGTAAACGTCCCCTTTATCCAAGACTTTGAAAGTGATAACAACTGTTCAACAGCGTCAAACTGCGAGCAAGAAGTGTGTGGACTTACTCTTGGTTACGTGAATGCCGAAAACGGGGAATTTGACGATATTGATTGGCGTGTCAACAACGGAACAACGCCATCAAACAATACCGGACCTGCAGTTGATCATACTTTAGGTACAGCTTCCGGAAAGTACGTTTACCTTGAAGCCACTACCTGCTTTAACAAAATCTCTGAGCTTTACACACCCTGTATTGATCTCATCGGTACATCTGCACCTATTTTAGAGTTCTACCATCATCGACGTGGAAACAGTGTTGGCCCACTACACATAGACATATATCACGACGGTCAGTGGAAACAGCTTATGCCTAGTATTACCACAACTACGGGCACCCCATGGGTTCGTTATGACGTTAGCCTTGTACCTTACGTAGGAGAAAAAATTGCCATCCGTTTTACGGGTGAAACCATTGGTAGTTGGCAGGGAGATATCGCTCTAGACGATATTTCCATTATTGAGAGTACTGATGCACCAGATGCAGATTTCAGAGCCTCAGACATTGTTGCTTGTCCAAACGTACCCGTTACATTTTTTGATGAAAGTACTGGCGCTCCAAACACTTGGGAATGGGTTTTTTCCCCTAGTGCTGGAGTTGTAGCGGCACCAGGCAGCTCCCTAAGCGACCAAGAACCCGTCGTTTTATTCCAAAATACCGGTATTTATGATGTTACATTGATCGCATCAAATAGCAATGGGGCTGACACCCTTACACAAACCATGTTCATTGAAATTACCAATGGTGATACGACGCCTTACTTTGGCATTTACACCAATAATACAATAGGTGACGTATTACCAAATTGGAGCATCGATAACCCCGACAACGACGAAACATGGGAGCGCGTTCCAAGCTTGATTAATCCGGCTAGTAATTCTGCTGTAAGAGTCAATAACTTTTCGTACAACGCACCCGGAGAACGCGATCAACTCATCTCACCTCCGTTTGACCTCAATCAAACCCAAAGCGCGTTCTTAGTGTTTGATTATGCTTACGCACCCTTTAACGTAAACTTTACCGACTCACTAGAGATTTCCGTAGCGGTTGGCTGCGAGACCTCATTTGATACCATTGTGTATATCAATGGTGGATTTGATTTTTCAAGCATTGGTGGTGCTCAGAACGCTCTGTTTGTACCAAATGCAAATCAGTGGAGCTCAGACACTGTTGATTTGAGTATGTTTACTGGAAACAGCATCAGACTGCGTTTTACAAACATCAATGGATACGGTAACGCATTATACCTCAATAACTTTAGAATTGTTGACACATTGATGAATGCACCAACAGTTGATATTGCATCTAGTACGTCTGATGCTTGCGTTGGTAATACCGTTGTGTTTTCACAAACATCAGCAAATACAACGAGCTTTCAGTGGTCCTTCGGTGCTAATGCTTCGCCTTCAACTGCAAATGGACCAGGACCACACAACGTTACGTACGGGGCAACCGGTACAAGAAATGTTTCGGTAACTGCAATTAACAGCGCAGGACAAACACAAGATAACATTACCGTAGACATTTCCGATCGTCCTTTTGCAGCGTTCCAAGAAACAATCAGTCAACTTACAGTTGACTTCAATGACTTATCGGTAGGTTCACCTACAAGTTGGGTGTGGGACTTTGGAGATGGCGACAGCGCATTCATCCAAAACCCTCAACACACTTACGATGCACCGGGCACATACATCGTAACACTTAAAGCAGACAACGATTGTGGCGACCGAACCTTCTCGCGAACCATTACTTTAGAAGGGTTATCCAGCACTTCATTTAATGCTATGCCTGATTGGAACCTTTATCCAAACCCTGGTAACGGCACATTCACCATTGACGTACCTGATAAAGCAAATGTAAAACGCATTCAATTGGTCGACATAGGAGGGCAAGTGCTTTCGGATGAGCTAATTACATATCATATTTCCGAAAAAACAATGGACGTAGGACATTTGGCATCAGGTGTATACATGATTCGTGTGTATCACCAATTTGGAATTAAAACATTCCGATACACACTTACAGCGGAATGATTAAACACGTTTTTTTTGATCTCGACCACACGTTGTGGGACTTCGACAAAAACTCTCGTGAAACGTTGAATGAGCTGTTTGAAGAAGCAAAACTTGAAGAGCAGCATATCAGGTTCAACGACTTTATGAGTGTGTATAAAGGAATAAATGATTCGCTGTGGGACGACTACCGAAAGGGCAATGTAACCAAAGACGAGTTAAGAGTTGTTCGCTTTGGCAAAACACTCAAACAACTCGGTGTCTACGAAAAATCGCTTGAGGCATTTTTTACTGAAGAATACATCAGACGATCACCGCTAAAAGAAAATCTTATACCGGGTACGTTGAAAACACTGCGCACTTTACAAGAAAAAGAGTACAACATGCACATCATTACCAACGGGTTTAGAGAAGTGCAGTATACAAAACTGACTAAAACCGGTCTGTCACCTTTTTTTAAAAATGTGATTACCAGTGATGAAGTTGGTGTCAATAAACCAGATCGTAAAATATTTCACACGGCGCTACGAATTGCAAATGCAAAGCAAACATCCAGCATAATGATTGGTGACCATTTATTAGCCGATATTATTGGCGCTAGGCAAGCAGGTCTAAAACAAGGTTACTTTAACCCGATGAACAAACCACATTCAGAAAAGGTGACCTTTGAATTCGCTTTAATGGATGAACTTCCTCGTTTAATTATCCGTTGATTCGGGTAGCTGATCTCTACCGGTCACTACATATTCAAACACTTTCCAATTAGAGCGTTTCGCATCTAATCGACTGGGGCTACCAAGTAGTTGACAGCTTATGATGTCACCCGGCTTAACTCCCGGGAAATCAAATCCAAGCTCCTTAAACTCTTGCTGTTTGCGTGTTGGCTTTGTCGTATAAAAAAACGTTACCATTACATATTCGCCGACCAAAGGTTGGAAAGATGACTCTTTTGCTAATTTATCTACCTCTTTTATCAAAACAACCGCATGCTCATTAGATTGCGGAACAACACTAATGACTTGAAGTGTAACTTTGTGAAATTCCTTGTTCAGATTCCGCGGCTCTGCATGTTGAGCAGAAGAATGAAGCGATATAAAACACGTTGAAATAACAACAAATAAATAACGCATAAACGATTGATTAATCTTGTAAATAAAGCGTGGTCAAACTTACGCCACAACAATAACTCAATACGCACAATTCAAGCCAAAAGTTGTTTATTGTGATTAAACGACAGATATTATTATGAATCGAATCATCAAACCAAATATACCGGGATACTTAGGGAAGCGAATTTCGGAAGGTGAGCACCAACAGCAAGACTTTAAATTTGCCATTAACAATGCGCGTAAAATTGCCGAAACACTATCGGCGTTTGCAAATACAGATGGTGGCAGGCTGCTTATAGGAGTAAAGGACAATGGCAAGATCGCCGGAATCCGCAACGACGAAGAGATGTACATGGTTGAAGGTGCAGCTGATTTATTCTGTAAGCCATCTGTTAACATGGATTTTCAGGTTTGGGAATACGATAATAAGCGAGTTTTAGAAGTGTGGATAAACCCGTCACCGGAACGACCGCATAAAGCTAAAACCGATGATAATCAATGGAAGGCATTCATAAGAGTTAACGACGAAAACTTTCTTGCATCGCCTATTCATCTCAACTATTGGGCGCACCAAGACAAAACCGACGCTGTGCCCGATCAGTTTTCTACAGATGACAAAAAGTTACTTACATTTATAGATGATAATGGAATAACCCTCAACGCCATTTGTAAAAAAACAGCCTTAGCACGTAAAGACGTGATAACTTCATTAGGTGCTTTTTTTCGTTGGGGGCTCATTGAACTCGACCGAAGAAACGGCAAATGGCACATCAAGGCATGCGCAAAGGATTTGTCAAATGAATGATTTATCAAAATTCACGCAACAATATCATATTTTACATATCATCGAGGAATATCAACGAACACACGCAACCACATTAATAAACACGAAAAAAGCCGACGAAATCTCTTTCGCCGGCTTCATGAAAACACTCCTACTCACTATGTTTATCTAACGAATGCTTTTTTGTAATCGGAAAGATAACCGCCAATCCCAAAAGATTGGCGGAATCATGAAAACACTCCTACTCACTATTTTTATAGTTTTAATGCTTTTCTAAATAACAATACAAATATAATATCGAATTACTTCTATATTATGAGTGTATTCACTTATTTTTATTCAATTTCAAAATGCTTACGAATTACGATTTAATATTCAGGCATTGTTTGTAACATTGATGTCACGGTCTATTTAACGTTATTTGAAACTCAGTAAAAGCACCTTCTTCACTAATAACGTCTATGCTTCCATTAATTTGCTCTAAAAGTTCTGAAACTATCGTCAACCCCAAACCGGTTCCGGGTTTGTTAATTACATTTTTTCCGCGATGAAAAGGGTGAAAAATATGCTTAATGTCGTCTTTAGAAATCCCTAAACCATAATCGCGAACAATCACTGTTATGTGTCCTGGTTTTTCGATGAATTCCAGTTCGTTTACATTGTCTCCACCGTATTTGTGGGCATTTGAAATCATGTTACTAAAAATCAAATACAAATTTTCACGATTACCGTTAACCCATATCTCTTTTTTTGGACGATTGACAAACCGAAATGGTTTAAAATCTATTAATGAAGAGTACTCTTTCAAAACATCATCGATAACCTGTAGTAAACTAGACAACTCCTTGCTTTTGTTCACCATATTGTGTTTGGTTTTTTCCATCATCATAACCCGCTCTATCAAACCATTCATCCGATCCAATTCATTTTCAATACGCTTTATGTTTACAGTAACATTGGACAATTTACTTCCTTTAATTTTCATTCCCAAAAGCTCTACATTGGATTGAATGATGCTCATGGGCGTTCTAAATTCATGCGAAACCGTATGGATTAGGAGGGAACGGAGTTTTCCTAATTGACGCTCCTGCGCTAGGTTATCTCTGAGTTTGCTTTTAAGCTGATAGCTGTACAAAAGATTGGCACAGATATCAACCGCCAATTCCATTTCTTCTTTGCTGTTTTTATCGACAGATGATGGGAAATTTGCCAATCCCATTACACCGAGAAACTGGCTGCCATAATAAATTGGAAGGCCTAAAAAGTTTTCTAAAGAAATACCTCCCTCAATTCTAAATGTATCATCATAGTGTTCATTTTTGTTAATCAACAACACCTCTCTTTTATGATTATACCAATCTACTTTTTTTTCATCATCAACACATACCAATAACGGCATCAAATTCTCAATACCCAATGTCCAATCGTTTTCCGGTTGTTCATTTGTATTCGCCATTAGTTCAAACTCCACCTTTTTCATAGTCGACTCCAACCTAATCATTGTGATGAACCCCATCGAAGCGCCGCAATATTCACATATGTATTGTAAAATACTACGAAATGGCTTTTTACTACTTGGTTGCTTTAAAAATGAATCGTGAACATCCTTCACCTTTTTTAAAAAAGTATTTTGCTTTTTTAGAGAGGTCATCAATTCGCGCATACTATCCTCAGCCTTCTTACGAACAATACTATGCACAATCATATCGGTTAAATACTCAAGAATTTCGACTTCACCCTGATTCCAGTCTCTCTTTTCAATGCAACTGTCGAAACCTACAAATCCTAAAAAACGTCCTTTGTATTGCAATCGCACCCACAAATACGATTTGATATCCTGCATTTCCAAAAGTGGTTTGACTTCTGGGATGGCGCAGTTTTCAACGTGTCCCCATATACTAGCTTCTGTTTCGAACATTTTTTTAAGATTACCTAAATCAGAAAGGCATACCCCGTTCAACGCAGGGTTATTAATTTCCGGGTTAACACCAACGTTACACCACTCAGCATCATAATTGATCAACACTGAATCATTGGTGTTTTTTGCTGAAAATAGATATACACGATCTACGTTTGTTGCTGTACCCAAAACCCGTAAAGCATCATTAAGTGACGCAGAAAAATCATCATGATGCAAAAGAATGCTGCTTATCTTTGGGAACACTAAACTTAAATTCATTGCTATTTGGCTTGTAATGGTACTTTTGGGCTTTGTTTAAAAAAACTACACACCCTTGATTCTGTACGCTAAGGTAACAACAGTTTAAACACAATGCATAACGAATGGATGGTATCCGAATTTTAATTATTGAAGACGAAAAAGAATTAGCAAATTCAATTGCAGAATTTTTGACTATAAAATCGTTTGATGTTCACACTTGCTACAGTGCACAAGATGCATTGTCTGTAATTGACACCTTCAACCCTGACTTAATCATTAGCGATATTACAATGCCTGAAATGGATGGTCTTGAGCTATTAAACAAAATGAGATCCGCAAATATCTTCGAACACGTTCCCTTTGTTTTCCTAACGGCAAAGACATCAAGTAACGATATGCGAAATGGGATGAAACACGGTGCTGATGATTACATCACAAAACCATTTAAATTCAATGATCTTTTAGATTCTATTTACACTAGATTAAAGCGAGTAAAACAACTAAAAGGAAAAAAAAGTATGGATGTTGACACATCTGTAAACATCTCTCAACTCACAAAAAAGGAAAAAACAATCCTTTCATTAATTGCCCGAGGGGAATCCAGCAAAAGCATTGCTGAAAAGCTGTTCATTAGTACCAAGACAGTTGAAAACCATCGCTATAATATTACCAATAAACTAAACTTAAGTGGTCAGGGTAGTCTTCTTAAATTTGCCATGCACCACAAAGACCTACTTCATTAATGTGTACGCTAACCTATTTTCCTCATAAAGCTCATCAAATCATTTCTTCCAGTAGAGATGAGTCACCTTTAAGACCCTCTCTATCCCCAAAAACGCGATATATTCATCCTCATTGGATTACCTACCCAACCGATATAAGTGGTGGTGGAAGTTGGATTGCTTACAACAAAACAAGCCATCACGTACATGTGCTTTTAAACGGTGCATTTCAAAAACACAAACATCGCCCTCCTTACGGGCATAGTCGTGGTTTGATTGTGCTCAATAGTTTTTCGTTTGAATCATTAAACGCATTTAGCAGTGCATATATTCTCAATAATATTGAACCGTTTACGCTTGTTCGTTTTTCTAAAAACAAAAACATTGAAGAATTAACCTGGGATGGGAACCACGCATTCATCAATGAATACGATCAAACGAAACCCCATATATGGTCTTCATCTACGCTTTACAACAGTGAGATGAAGCGCGAACGACACGGATGGTTCAACGCTTTTATAAAAAAACAAAATGTACTTAACCCCGATGATTTGTGGTCGTTTCACTTAAACGGAGGTAAAAACGAAGCACCAAAAAACTACCAAATTTGTATGAAAAGAGATACCGTAAGAACTCTTTCGATTATGCAAATATCATTATCTCAAAGTGATATCAGTCATCGTTATCTAAATTTAGAGACGAAATGAACCTTAAGGTTGTTCTGCTTTTTTTATCTGTGTGCCCGCTTGCTGCGCATCCGCCTAACTATTTTTTGGAGGTAACTTACGCTAAAGATACTCTGTATGTAGATTGGAAGGTACAGTGGATTAATTCCACTCAGGAGACGATTGAAGAATTACCATTGGTGTTTCTTCCAAAAGCTGTGAATAACGAAAGCGCATTTTACCGTAAAGAGAAAATCGAAGATCAAAATAAACGATTGCATTTTAAAAAAATCGATGAGATATCTCACATCGTCCAAGAACGCATTTACCAAAATGAAGATGATTGTAAGCGCAACAAAGACCCCATTTATCCGGAAGTGGACTGGATAAAACTCCACAAACCTTTACCGCAAAATGATACCATCACCCTTAATGGATCGTATACCATGCACATTGGAACATATGACGTTGTAGGGTGGCGTAAAGACGGTCTTTGGCTTAATCACCTCATTCACCACATTCCTCATTACGATAGTGGTTGGCGTATTACACCACTTAATCGTCATGCCAACTACCATAGACGTATGGCAAATATTGAGGCATCATTTCATTTGCCAAATGGCTGGAAGGTATTCTCAAACCTAACACAAACAGCAAAAAACCGATACGCTAAAACCAGCGCGAATGATTTTTTTGCAATTATAAGCCCAGACGTGATGCCGAAAGAGTCCTTAATCGACTGGGATGTCTATAACCACGACCCTTTTGAAGTAGGACATATATACGCACAACAATTACGCGGTGACATTGATGAGTATCTCAAGACGTACCTGAATGACAGTTTGAATACAAATTACAAATTGGTAAACCCCGGTGAACCGTTGGGATATCACGATCCGGGTTGTGGCATTATTTTTCTTCCACACTCCAGTTCAATATTTACCTCTTCCGATGCATCTTATGCACTGTCGATACTCCAAACTCACGTTAAGACAAATCACCGAACAAACTACTTCGAAGAACCGTGGGCCGGAGATGGTTTGATTCGATTTTTACGCGACGACTTTATCGAAAAAACCGATCGTGACATATTACTAAGCTCCGGCATACCCGACATTTTAAAGCCACTGACGCGAATTTTTCCCGTGGGAAACTATCCATTGGTTTATCAAAATCACATCATGTACTACTACCTTGCACGCCAAGGCTTAGATCAACCAGCTGGTAATGCGTATGACGATATTTCTGCTGGAAACTATATTGCTATTGTAGAGGGAAAAACATCCATCGGTTTGCGCCACCTTCAATCGCGAATTGGCAAAATCCCCTTTTACAAGGCATTGCAAAAATGGACCAAGACGCTTTCTAAGGAAGAGAAAGCAGCTGCAACATCATTTCAAACTATATTGGATTCGTTAACGAACAAACCTACCCATTGGTTCTTTAACGATTACCTATACAGCGACAAATATGCCGATTACCGAATTACAAAGATTCAAAAATGCAGTTACGTTTACGCCGTTACGGTAAAAAACAGAGGGCGTGCACGTATTCCATACCCGCTTACAGGAATTAGAGACGGCAAAGAAATTATTACCATCTGGTATGAAGGGCATGAAGGCAAAAAGACCGTGCAGTTTCACTTAGAAGATTACGACGAAATTGTACTTGACCAAAACAGAGAAACAATTGATTTAAATCCGCGCAATAATCGGCGAAAAGAATCCGGACTATTGAAAGGGCTAAGACCGCTTAAGCTTCAACTATACACAGACATAGAAAACCCTGAACGTGAACAAATTTTCTTTTATCCGGTGGGCGGATTCAATGCGTACGATGGATTGTACGGCGGAATATCTTTTTACAATCGCACACGCATTCCCAAACGATGGGAGTACCGTATTGAACCAACTTTCTCAACGGAAACAAGAAGTCTTACCGGAGCAGCTGCATTAGTAAATAACATTACCCCATCAAGTGGCTGGTTTCACAGAGTTACTTCCGGCTTTTACGTTCATCATTACCATTATGATACAGACTTAGGCTACTACCGTTTTTCTCCTTTTGTACGTTTTTGGTGGAGAAAATCACATCCCAGAAGTGAAAACATCCACCGTACACGACTCAGATATTTACAATTAGAAAGAGAAACCAATCCGGAATCGGAAATACTCAATGCTCAATACGGATTGCTCCAGATGACCCATGATTACGAAAATGTCAATATACTGAGGCCCTGCTCGATTCACGGAATGATTGAAGTATCGGATTTGTTCTCAAAAGTGCAAATCGATGTTGACCAAAGATGGATGCTGCCCAACAAAAAATGGTTGAGCACGCGATTCTTTGCCGGAGCATTTGTACACCGAAACATAGGTGAAGGGAACAATTTTTTTGATTTTGGTATGAGTGGAACACAAGACTATGCGTTTGACTACTATTTGTTTGGACGCTCAGAAACAGACGGACTATTCAGTCAGCAAATGATTATGACCGACGGTGGCTTTAAGTCACAAACAAACACCTTTGCTACACAGTGGCTGACTGCCTTTAATACCAATATTCCCATTTGGAGTATTTTTGGTGTGTTTGGCGACGTGGGCTTTGCAGATGACTTTCAAACGACCTACTGGGGTTACGGTGTTCGCATTGCTCCCTTAACCGACTTCTTTGAAGTCTATTTCCCCATTCAAAATCAAGACAGGGTTATGTGGGAACGCGCCTACCCCAGAGAAATTCGCTTTATTCTCAACCTAGACATGAACCAAATTATACAGCGCGTTCGTAGAGGTTGGTATTAAATGTAGATGAGTTTTGATGGACAAATAGACCTAATGGATGCCCTTCTTTTGCATTCAGTGGTTGAGGATGAGACTTTCGTAGGCCTCACATATGTCCTTCCATGATGGCACAGCAAACTGTACCTCTCCGTCTGATTGAGTGCGTCTTAGCGCGGCTAACTGATTATTATTTGCGTAATAACCAACCGCCTTTTCACCGAGTATTTCACGCGAAAACGCGTTATCGTGAGCAATGATGCGGCAACCTGTTGCCATTGCTTGCACAAGACTTGGATTTGTTCCCCCAACAGAATGTCCGTGAATGTAATACACACAATTTTTACGCAACCATTCAGCTTCTGATGGATTGTATACACCACCAATCCAATACACTTTTTTCCCGTTGGGAAAACGCTTTGTCAATTTCCTTGCATAACGAGTGGCTATATTGCCGGCAATAACAAGTGGTCGCTTGGTGTGCAACTGCGACTCCAAGGCCATAAGAACATTGTTTTCCGGCTCCATACGCGCCATCACCAAATCAAACGAATCCGGCAAATCAACGTTTGGCTTCAAAGGATTTATAAACCCCGCTCCATAGCGTATCATTTTGGAGTCTGCGTTATAAACGTTCTTTAAATATGACTGAATCACCGGGTGATCAGCAACCAATTTATCACTGTGAATCACTGCTTTTTTCTCAGCCCATTTAAGAAATCGCTGAACCAACGGATTGTATTTTGACCGCTTCCACTCTAATCCATCCATGTTTGAAATGTGTAAAACACCCTTGGGCCAATATCTTCCCCAAACAGTGTTGCTGGTATAACCAAGGTGCAGCCACACATCAAAATTTCTTTTTTGCGCATCCAACTGACACAATAAGTCATAACCAAATTGACCAAATGTACCGAGCCATACCTCCGGGTTATAGCAATGAACAAGCTTTACACCGCGAAACTGGTTATCTGCGTATGGATGATTGTGTGTTTGATAAACAAAAACCTCGTGCCCTTGCTCAACCAAAAAAACGGATAGTTTTTCAGCTAACGCTTCAAACCCGCCGTATTGATTAGGAATTCCGCGGGTACCTAAAATCGCTATTTTACGTTTTTTGCTCATACATATTCAATAAGCGTTCGCAGTGACTTTGGAAATTGTGACCACTAAAGTAAGTACGCTGATCGGACTGATAATCCCTTGTTAGTTGTTCTTCTATACCGTTTTCAATTGACTGCTCAGAACCTGGGTCTACGTAACTGGCATTTGGCCCAAACACATCTTTTGTATCGCCTTTATTTCCAACAACAACTCCTTTACCCATAACGGCACCTTCAAGTGCTGCCAAACCTGTGGTTTCAAACCAACTAGGTAATGCAACAACACGACTCTTAGAAAGTGCTTTGGCGTAAACCTCCTGTGGCACATAACCGTGAAAGTGAATGGTCTCTCCAGCCTCTTTTCTGCACTTTCTCTCGTACGCTTGATTCTGCAGACTTGCCTTGCCGTAAATATGGAGCGTCCACTTCCGTTTATTACAGATTTTAATCAATGAAAGCACATTTTTTCTTGGTTCTATATACCCACCAAATACGATGTCGCTTCCCGTTTCTACGTTTTGATTAAAGAACAATGAGGGAAGACCCAACGGATTGACAACTATTTTCTTTTGAATGTGAAAAAAATGTGCAAGGCGCTTGCTCTCATTCTCTGTTGATGCCATTAAACCATTTGCATTATCGATAACATACTGCATGGACTTCCGGTGTCCGGAGAATATGTATTGCCACCCGGGAAAGCGCGTTTGCCCCTTTAACCATCTCGCACACACTTTAACGTACTCCAACCCAAAACGACCAAAAGCACGAGCCATCACCCGCCTAATTCCGTTTGACGCCTTTAACTCCATTTCATAAAAATCAACCCAAATTGTGAATACATATACGGGCAAACCTACATGTAACCACGGCATGATTTCGTGAGGTCGCCCCAGGTTGAACAGCTGAATTGCGTCAACATCAGAAAAATTAGCCTCTTCAATGTGTGTTACGGTTTGCACCTTTACGCCTCGTTCTTTTAACGCTGCTTCTGTGCTGCGAAGTTGTATCACATCACCTCCCGGATTGTGATTAAAATCACTTCTTAAAACCAGAATAAGGTGCATATATTTGCAATGATTGTAATTCTACTTATTTTTGCTCGTGGTGCGCAATATAGTTAATCCCTAAGGCTCGATTAAAATTCAATTGCTTGGAATTAATTTTGATAACTGACCACAAAAGCACCAAACCATATGAAGCGATCGAACTTAGATTAAAACCCATAAATTAGATGCAATATTAATCCATTAAAGCGCGGCAAGCAAAAAACAATTTAGAATAACTGCGGTTATCAATAGACCCTTTAACTAATCTATCAATTTGTAAAATTAAAGCAAAACATGAAAAAAGTATTGATGTTTGCCAGCATGCTGGCATTTGTAGCGTGTGGTGGTGGCGAACAACCCACTGCAACAGAACCAGAGTCAACGGAATACCCGGCAACTGAAGTTGTAGAAGAAGATGCGGTTGAAGACGAAGATGCCGGCGTGGTCGAAATTCAACTTCGTACCGTTGGTGAAACCATGGCAGATATGGAATTTAGTCCTAAACAAATAAAAGTTGCTGCCGGATCATCTGTCGTTGTGATTTTAGAAAATGAGGCAGAAGCTGCTGCAATGATTCACAACTTTGTTTTAGTGAATCGCGGCACAGCTGACGAAGTTTACCCCCTAGCCATTGAAGCGGGACCTGACAACAACTACGTTCCAACAGACAATGAAAACATCATCGCGTACACGCCAATGGCTAATCCCGGTGAATCTGTTAAAGTAGAATTTGATGCACCCGAACCAGGTATTTATCAGTTCATCTGCACTTACCCGGGTCACGCATCAATGAAAGGTATTTTTGTCGTTGAATAAACGCATCAACTACACGTAACCTTTAATGCGGCTTTACAGCCGCATTTTTTGTATCATTGCGGACAATATCACCGCAGTAGCAATGCTAACGTTTAAAGATTCCGGGCCATTGCTCGCCAGCGAAGGAATCGTTATAGATTGACAATCAGTAGGCAGACCTTTAAGCCCCTGTCCTTCGTTACCCATTAAGAGCAGCCATTTCTTTGGCCAATCAAATGCGTAGACGTCATCGCCTTGCATATCAGCAGCAAGCAAATTAAACCCATCAGCTTTCCATTTTTCTAAGTACGCATTAGGCGCTACAATCAAGTTGATATGAGCAATACTACCCATTGACGCTTGTACCGCTTTTTCATTGAATGGATCCACGCAGCCATCTAACAAAACAAGCTGTGTAAAACCAAACCATGCAGCAGTTCGGATTATGGTCCCCATATTACCTGGATCTTGTACGCCATACAAGGCCAGTGCTGAAGAGTCCAGTTCATCCGGATGTTGTATTTCCGGCATTCTAAAAACAGCCAAAACTCCACTTGGATTATCTTGCGAACTAAGCAGCTTTCGATCTGATTTACTTATCAACTCCGCACCAGGAAAGAGTTTCAAATCAACTTCATCATGTGCGTAAATGTCATCTGGACGCCAACCAGCTTCCATCAAATCATTAACCAGTTTATTACCTTCAGCCGTGAACTTTTTATCGAGATAACGATACTTCTTTTGCTTTAATCGCCGTAAGATTTTTAATTGAGCTTTAGACAAGGCCATCTGACTGTTACTTATTGGTTATCATGTCAATTACTCGGTTAACGTAAAAAAATTCGATTTTTTTGTTTAAACCGATTCATATATACCTGATTCAGATCTGTTAATATTACATTTTATTTTCACTACAAAACTCGTTTTCAGCTCCGAGAACTATTGGATAATTTTCACGAATATGACCAGAGGAGACACCAAAAATAATGGGGACACCCAAGTCATCAGCGTGTTGTCTTATGATTTCTTCAGCAGACCATCCAAAGGGAAGTTGGTGATCATTCATGTCGGTTAAACCTCCAACAGCCCATGCAGAGAAGGATTGTATCCAATTGCTATTTCTGAGCGCCCACATCATTCGATCAATGTGATAGAGATACTCATCAATTTCTTCTAAGAAAAGAATATCATTATCCATTGATTTAGGCATGTATGGCGATCCCTGCATGCTGTATAGCATCGACAAATTGCCACCCACAACCCTACCCTTTAGTGTTGTTAACGTAGTAAGTGCATGGGGTAAAACAGGAATTGCACAAGACTCACCTTCCAGTCGCTTGATGGTGCATAAAAACGCACGCTCATCGGTTTGGTCGAAGAGTGTACCCATCGGTGCGTGTATTGAGGCGATACCGCAGCGTTGAAAAAACCCGTGCAATATGGTTACATCGCTAAACCCCAATAGCCACGTATTGGCATTACGAACCTTCCTTTCGTCGATGTATGTTAACATTCTTACTGATCCATAACCTCCGCGCATACACCATATAGCTTTCACATCCGGATGATCTAGCGCAGTGCAAAAATCTTCACCTCTGAGTTTGTCACTGCCGGCAAACTGATGGTGTGACGGGCCTATACTTTTGCCAATGATTACACGATATCCTATATCAAGTAACCACTGAGCAAAACGTTGGGCCTGCGCTGATGTTACACTTCGAGCAGTGGATAGTAAGTATATTGTGTCGCCTTTTTTTAAAAACGGAGGTTGATTCATAGGTTAAATTAAAAAACGGTTGTTGTTCGTCTGCACATCATTTATGCGTTAAAATACAAGAATCTGTGAATCGTTTTGAGTAAAAATGGATTGTGGTGGTTTAAAAATGCAACAGATTCAAATGTGATAGCGTGCATACATTCAAACATGTTGGTAAAAAAAACTACCCCTACAGGAAAAGAATCAATTCTACTCACCACACAAAAACCACCACAACGTTATTAATTGTTTTTCAATGATTTATTACTTTTTTAGTGAATCTAAAAAGAAAATAATGATCGACAAAAGTAGTATTTTTTTCCTTACGCTCGTTTCCGTATTTTTGACCACTACAAAAACTAAAATATATGCACCCAGTAATCGAAGCATACAAGCCCAAACATAAAATCCGTATTGTTACAGCAGCGTCCCTTTTTGACGGACATGATGCCGCCATCAACATTATGCGTCGCATCATTCAAAGCACCGGATGTGAAGTGATTCATCTTGGTCACGACCGCAGTGTTGAGGAAGTCGTAAATACCGCCATTCAAGAAGATGCCCAAGCGATTGCCATGACCTCCTATCAGGGTGGCCACACGGAATATTTTAAATACATGCACGACCTTCTCAAAGAAAAAGGGGCTGGTCATATAAAAATATTTGGAGGAGGCGGAGGAACCATTCTCCCTGAGGAAATTAAAGAATTACAAGATTACGGCATTACCCGAATTTATCACCCCGATGATGGACGCGCCATGGGGCTTCAAGGTATGATTAACGACCTTGTACAACGTTCCGATTTTCCTGTTGGTAACGATTTGAACGGTGAAGCCTCTCACTTATCTAAAGACAACTGGGGGAGCTTGTCGCGATTGATTTCAGCAGCCGAAAACTTCCCCAAAGAATCCGCTTCAGTACTCGCTTCAATCCGAAATAAAGCCGCTGACGTAAAAACACCCGTATTGGGAATTACCGGAACAGGTGGTTCCGGAAAATCATCTTTGGTAGACGAACTCGTAAGACGTTTTTTATTGGACTTCAAAGATAAAACTTTGGGGATCATATCCGTAGATCCATCGAAACGAAAAACCGGCGGGGCATTACTTGGCGACAGGATTCGCATGAACGCCATAAGCAATAACAGGGTGTACATGCGCTCGCTTGCCACCCGCCAAAGCAATCTAGCGCTTTCCAAATACGTGAGTGAAGCCGTTGATATTCTGAAGGCTGCTGAATTTGATTTCATTATTTTAGAAACCTCCGGCATTGGCCAAAGCGATACCGAAATATTGGATCACAGCGATGCATCGCTATACGTTATGACGCCTGAATACGGTGCCGCAACACAGTTGGAAAAAATTGACATGCTCGATTTCGCCGATCTTATCGCGCTTAACAAATTTGACAAAAGAGGTGCTTTGGATGCCCTGCGCGATGTAAAAAAACAATATCAGCGCAACCATCAACTTTGGGAGAGCAATGTTGATGACATGCCTGTTTACGGCACCATCGCATCACAATTTAATGATCCCGGCATGAACAAACTCTATCGGGAAATCATTCAAACACTTAATGAAAAATGCGATGCCGGTTTAGACTCTACGTTTGAAGCAAACGACGAAATGTCTGAAAAGGTCTTTATTATTCCTCCGGCGCGTACACGTTATCTATCGGAGATCGCTGAAGACAATAGGAAATACAACGATTGGGCAAAAGAACAAGCAAGCGTTGCCCAAAAACTCTATAATCTTCACGAATCAATTGAGCACCTTAAACACACCGACATAGATGATCGCGATCGCTTAATCAAAAAACTACAAGAAGAATATGCGCGAGTGGAGCTAGACTTAGATCCGCACAACAAAGAATTAATTAAAAACTGGCCTGCACTGGTCGAGAAATACAAAGCGCCAGAATACGTATTTAAAGTAAGAGACCGCGAGATTCGAATGAAGACGCACACCAAGAGTCTATCGCATTCGCAAATCCCCAAAGTCTCAACACCTCGGTATTCAAGTTGGGGTGATATTCTTCACTGGCAATTGCAAGAAAATGTTCCCGGTTCATTTCCATACACCTCTGGGATTTACCCCTTTAAAAGAGAAGGCGAAGATCCCACACGGATGTTTGCCGGTGAAGGTGGACCGGAGCGCACCAATAAACGTTTCCACTACTTGAGTACCGGGATGCCCGCCGCAAGACTTTCCACTGCATTCGATTCGGTTACACTTTACGGTCGCAACCCAGATACGCGACCTGATATCCACGGTAAAATTGGAAACTCGGGGGTGAGTATATGTTGTCTTGATGATGCTAAAAAGCTGTACAGTGGCTTCAATTTATGCGCACCCAGCACATCGGTTTCTATGACCATAAATGGCCCTGCGCCAATGCTTTTAGGGTTCTTTATGAATGCTGCCATTGACCAGCAATGCGAAATATACATCAAGGAAAACGGCTTAGAAGAAGATGTTAAACGAAAAATTGATGCCATTTATAAAGGACGAGAAAATGAACGCCCTACCTATAATGGCGAGCTCCCTGCAGACCACGATGGTCTTGGCCTTATGCTGTTAGGAGTAACCGGAGACCAAGTGCTGCCTCAAGATGTTTACGATACCATCAAAGCGAAAACTCTGAGCGTAGTAAGAGGAACGGTTCAAGCGGATATACTCAAAGAAGACCAAGCGCAAAACACCTGCATATTCAGTACTGAATATGCACTGCGACTTATGGGCGATGTACAATCGTACTTCATTCAACAAAAGGTTCGCAACTTCTATTCGGTGTCCATATCGGGTTACCACATAGCCGAAGCAGGAGCAAATCCAATTACTCAACTGGCATTTACCCTTGCTAACGGATTAACTTACGTAGAGTATTACCTCAGTCGTGGCATGGACATCGATGACTTTGGCCCTAACCTATCCTTTTTCTTTTCTAATGGCATTGATCCGGAATATGCAGTGATTGGACGTGCCGCGCGAAGAATATGGGCAAAGGCTATGCGCGACAAGTATGGAGCAAATCCGAGAGCGCAAATGCTCAAGTACCACATCCAGACATCCGGAAGGTCACTACACGCTCAAGAAATTGACTTCAACGACATTCGCACCACCCTGCAAGCACTCTATGCCATATACGATAATTGCAACAGCTTGCACACTAACGCGTACGATGAAGCCATTACAACACCTACGGAGGAAAGTGTTCGCAGAGCTGTCGCCATACAACTTATTATCAATAAAGAACTCGGATTAGCTAAAAATGAAAACCCCCTCCAAGGATCATTTATTATTGAGGACTTAACCGACCTTGTTGAAGAGGCCGTGTTAGCTGAGTTTGATCGCATCACCGAGCGCGGTGGCGTTTTGGGAGCCATGGAAACCATGTATCAACGCGGAAAAATTCAAGAAGAGTCGTTGTATTACGAAACCCTCAAGCACAATGGCGAATTCCCCATAGTCGGCGTCAACACTTACTTAAGCTCTAAAGGTTCACCTACAGTGTTGCCAAAAGAAGTTATTCGAGCTACTCCAGAGGAGAAGGAAGCGCAGATACAAACAGTGAATAACCTAAAGTCGATGTGGTCTGAACAAAGCACCAAAGAACTCCAAGCGTTGCAAAATGCAGCTATTAAGAATGAGAACATCTTCGAACGATTAATGGACGCAACCAAAGTATGTACACTCGGAGACATTACCGATGCAATGTTTGAAGTTGGTGGACAGTACCGTCGAAATATGTAGACGTACGGTTAAATTTCAAACTGTTTTACTCAATCTTTTAAAAAAACCCACAGTTGCTTCCTGTGGGTTTTTTTTAACGTATGAGGTTGACAACCCCAATCATATCTTTAGTTTCACTTTGTCCTTTTCGGCTGTATCTCAGGTTTATGACATAACTGTAAGCTCCTGTTTGCATTGGCCTTCCTGATTTAGTTCCATCCCAGTAATGGGTGGGATCGCTGGTTGTAAAAACCAAATCCCCCCAACGGGAAAAAATTTGAATTTGAAACTGTAAAATATTACAGTCGTAACCATACTTGAATAGATCATTGATTCCGTCGCCATCTGGAGTAAAGGAATTAGGAACAAAGAATGGGCAGTCGCAGTTTTCTTCATTGAGAACCAATAATTGTTCAAAAACACCACAGGCATTGGTCAGCAAATACGGGTACTCACCTCCACGAACAAACTCTCTCACTAAAGACGTATCACCATCGTCCCAGAGAACATGTCGCTCGTATTCGTAGATTAGATTGTGGGTGTAGGTGGAATTCCAACAAAGAATTTGTTCTATTGGATCAGGGGGTAAGGGTTCCTCAAACCATACACGTACAGTATCGTAATACTCTCCGCAACTATTACGCACGCGAACACTGTAATTTCCGGTTTCTGTAACGGCATAGCTCCTACCTATATGACCCGTATTCCATTGAACGTGCACCCGTCCAGGCACATCAACTGAAAGTAAAAGAGTTTCTCCCTTACAAAGAACGGTATCAGGACTCATATTTACATCCAAGGGATATTCTTCAACGAGCAAGAAAGTATCCGTATAACTAAAGCAACCATTGTCGATGGTAAGCCAATAGTACCCTTCTGAAGAAACCTCTATACGTTTAGTTGTTTCTCCGGTAGACCAGGTATACGTTTGATTAACACCATCAGGTGCCTCTACCGTAATGCTTTGTGTGTTGACACAACGGAATACTGTATCCAAATCAAACACAGGAACATCTAAAAATGTAACATGCACACTATCTACCCGACTACCACACGCATTGGTTACCGTTACATAGTATTTACCGGATTCAAACACTGTGATTGTAGAAAAGGTATCACCTGTACTCCAATCGTAGGTTGAAAATGGATTTGTTGCATCCAAAACCAGACTATCGCCCTCACACCCGACGGTATCATTGCCCAAGGACAGAGACACAGGATCAGCCAAAATCACGTTGATTGAATCGCGGTAAAACCCGCAGGGGTTTTCAATATCGACATAGTAGGTTCCCTCATCAGAAACTGTGATGCGCCGTGTGGTATCACCCGTACTCCACATGTATGTACTACCAAAGTTTTGGGCGTCTAACACCAGTGCATTTCCGCGGCAAAGCGTCACCTGATTTCCCAAAATACTGCTTGGCGGACCGGTTATGAGCACCGTTGTTGTGTCAACGACCGTATCGCATGCATTCATAATCTTTACCCAGTATTTACCACTGGCGTGCACCCGTAAATTAGATCGGTTTGTTCCGTTTGACCACTCGTATCGCGCATTGGGAATGGGAGCTTCAATAAGCACGGAGCCTTCACAAATTGCGATGGTATCAATGGTTGAATAAAAGGGGAACGGTTGTTCCACAACAACTTCAGCCTCATCTACAATTGTATCGCATTGGTTGCCGATGGTAATGGCATAATTGCCAGATTGCGTAACAACCTGATTGAGTGCTGGATGCCCATTACTCCACTGAAAAAACGACCCGTTTGTATCGGGCTGTAAGACAACGGAATCGCCAAAGCAAATATGTATTCGGTTATCCATGACTTCCTTAGGAGTAGGAATGACAGTTACCGTAAACTCATCAATGATGGAGTCGCAGGTATTGGTTTTAATTAATTTATAAACCCCACTTTGGTTAATGGTTACCGATGGCGAACCCGATGTAAAGTTGCCATTCCAAAACCAATAGTATTCCGCAAATAATGTATCAGCCGATAATGTATCTTCCATATTCAACTCCAGCTCTTCCCCCTCGCAGAAGGTTGTATCACTTGGTAATTCAAAGGGGGTCATTGGTGGAATGGTATCTACAAATATAGGTATTTCAATGGTGTCACACATGTTGTAAACCAGAACTGTGAGTAGTCCTGTGTCGCTGACGGTAGTAAAACTAGACGTACTTCCGTTTGACCATTGAAACTGCATGGAATCACCGGGGGGATACTGAAGAACATAACTCCCCAAATCAGCCGGGCATATATACAAGGAATCAGGTAAATAATCTGGATCAGGGTACGCATAGGTGTAAACCATCACCGTATCGGAAACACTTCCACAAGCATTGGTAAGTGTAACCCAAACCAGTGCCGTTGAGGAAACCGTTTCTTCCTCGTTCGAACTGCCGTTATACCACTCAATGGTAGTAGATCCACTCTGCTCACCGATGTCAAACACAACATCACCACATTTCACAATGGTATCGTAATCACTTAGATTAATGGGCGGCAGTGACGTTACTTCTTCAATGTAAAACGGAATGGTATCGTTGATGCAAGGTCCTTGTAGGATTACGAAATGTTGTCCGGCAGTTGTATATGTTGTGTTGTTTCCCGTGGTATTATTACTCCAATTAACGGTTGTATTCGCCGGTAGTGAAGAAAATGCACTTATCTGCACATCTGAGCCTGCACAAATGCCAATTGTATCGTCAATAATGTGCACTGGTGTGGGAATCATCGTTACAAAAACGCTGTCGGTATAAGAGCCGCAATTGTTGGTTACCGTTGCGGAGTACCATCCAGTGGTTGTAATGAATATGCGGTTTGATTGAGAGCCGGTATTCCACGAAACAGAACCTAAGTTATTGGGCACGGAAAGCGTAAATCCCGACGTGGAACAAACCGTGGTATCCGGTCCAAGATCAAAAATGGGCTCATTACTCCATACCACATTAAATGATTCGGTGAATGTTCCGCACGCATTAGTATACTCTCCCCAATATGTACCCGGTGACGAAACAGCTAAAGTTTGGCCTTGATGCCCCGTACTCCAAACATAGGATATCCCATCTGGTAATGTAAAGAAAAGCGTATCGCTGTTTTGAGGACACAACCCTAACGTACCGCCAAAATTAGGCTGAGTTGGAAAATCAACAATGACTTCAATTGAATCGGTAATTGTTCCACATGGGTTGGTAAGCGTTACCCAATAAACGCCAGATTGATTGACGGTAATGGACTGTGAAGTTGCTCCCGTACTCCACTGATAGGATGTATTAGATGAATTATTCCCAGGGTTTAATACGACCGAACTACCGGTACAAATACGGATGTCACTGCCAAGATCTGATGTGGGCAAACATTCTGGTACTTGCGCATAGGAAAGAATATTTAGCGATAACAAAACCACTAAACTAAGCCACTGAGTCATGCGAATACGGCACTTCTTTCCCATGATTCAAATATACTAATTACATCAGTAACAATACATTTTTGTTATTTTTCGATTGCTTTACATTATCCTAAGAGCGTTCTACAAGATCCATTCACATTAACGTATAATGCTTACAGCGCCTTGAAGGTACTTATTCTCGGAATGCCCATACTTTTTATACTCTAGCTCTATTACATACGTGTACGTTCCTGTTTGCAGTGGTTTACCACCGTATGTTCCGTCCCAAAACTCATAAACATCAGTGGTATAAAAAACCTGCTTTCCCCAACGTGAAAAAATTCGGATTGAAAAATCAATTATGGTGCAATCGTACCCGTACTCAAAAAAATCGTTGATGCCGTCTCCATCCGGGGTAAATGCATTTGGCACATAAAAAGGACAATCACAGTTGTCAACTGTTAAGTCTAAGATTTGATCAAAGGTTCCACATACCGTTGTTAATTGATATGGGTATAATCCTTCTTCTTCAAAATCTCTAACCAACGATGTATCGCCATCACCCCATAAAACCGTTCGTTGATACTCATAGAGTAAATTATGCGTGTACGTTTCTCCTTTACAAAACAAACGCTCTATGGGATCTAAATCCAACGGGACATCGTAACGCACCCTTACCGTATCGAAGTATTCACCGCAGGTATTGGTCACTAATCCAACATAATTTCCCGGTTTATTCACGCGGATTGATCGCGTTGTATCTCCAGTATTCCAACGCACCCGCCACCTACTAGGAACGTCAAGCTGCAAGTCAATGTAATCTCCAGAACAGAGAAGAGTATCGGGTGAAATGTTTACATCCAAGGGGTATTCTTCTTCAAGAAAAAATGTGTCAGTATACGTAAAGCATCCGTTATCTATGGTCAGCCAATGAGCGCCAATATGCGAGACATTTGTAGATCTGGTTGTATCACCATTAGACCACCGATAGGAATACCTAAGACCTGTTGGTGCAGTGATATTAACACTTTCCGTATCCACACATCGAAACACCGAATCGAGTTCAAAAACCGGGACGTCCAAAAACGTTACTTCAATGGTGTCAACCCTAAATCCACACGGATTAGTAACCCGAACGAAATACTTTCCACTCGTGTCTATCTGAATGGCTTGTGTAGTCTCCCCGGTATTCCATAGATATTGGGAATACTCATTTTCGGTATCTACGGTTACAGTATCACCAACACAAGCAATTATATCGTCTCCTAAATTTAGGTTTAAAGGAAACACTATAACGACTTCTATGGAGTCTACATATGATCCGCATGGATTTTCAATGTAAACGGAGTATATTCCAGCGGTATCTACCGTTATTTGTCGTGTCGTATCGCCAGTACTCCACATATAAGAGCTGCCTAAGTTTTGAGCATCAATAATCAATTGATTGCCTTGACAAATGACTACACTTGTACCTAAAACACTTGCTGGAGGCCCGGTAATCAGCACTGTTGTTGTATCAACAACCGTATCACAAGAATTTGTGATTTTCACCCAGTACTTTCCACTCGACGTCACGTCCAAAAATGGCTCCGTTGACCCGTCAGACCATTCATAACGTGCATTTGGTATAGGTGCTTCAATGCGTATGGGGCCTTCACAATATACAATGGAATCAACGGTGGAGTAAAAAGGGAAAGGCATTTCGTAAACAACTTCTACAGAATCAACTATTGTATCACATTCGTTACCAACGGTAACAGCATATACACCGGACTGTAAAACAGGTTGATCGCTTCCGACAAATCGATTTGACCAACTGTAGTAGGTGCCATTGGTATCGGGGCGCAGCCAAACAGTATCGCCAAAACAGGCATTTATAACACTATCCATTACGGGTTTTGGCAGTGGCGTAATTGTTACATTAATATTGTCGATAATGGTATCACAGCCATTGGTTTTAAAAAACGTGTATTGCCCAGTTTGAGTAATGCTGTATATAGCAGAACTCGCCACACGCTCCCCATCTTTATACCATCGATAACTAAACGAATTTGAATACTCTGCATTTGGATCCGTACCATCTAGAGTTAAACTATCACCATCGCAATATGAGGTGTCATTTGGTAAATTAAATGGTGACAGCTGTGGAGTAAGGTCTACATAAATTGAATCATAAACTGAATCGCATCGGTTCCATACAGAGAGATACAGGTAACCGAGCTGAAGCGCTGTTGTATTTTGCGTTGTATCACCCGTTGACCACAAATAGCGAAGGGAGTCTCCGGGAGGCCCTGGCACATTAGCAGATCCTATTTCGTGCGGACAAATTTCTAGGGTATCCATAAGCGGTACCGAATCAGGAGGCATTAAGGTATAGACCATGACCTGATCACTCACCGAACCACAAGCATTTGATAATGTTACCGTTACCAACGTTGTTGTATTTACCATAACGGTTTGCCCGTTGGAGCTATCTTGCCACATTATGTCGGTAGTTACGTGTTGTGGACCTACATCAAAAACCTGTTCACCGCAGGCAATGATTGTGTCTCCTAAATTAATTGACGGAAGAGCGTTTACCTGCATGATGTGAAAATGAAACGTATCGTTGATGCAGGGCCCATCAATAACGGCATAGTGATCACCGGCAGCGTTGAATGACGTTGAGTTTCCGGTTGAATTATTTGACCAACTTACGTCTGTAAAAGGCGGCAAATTGGTAAACGCCGTTACAGGTACGGCATCAGTACCGCATATTCCAATAGTATCAGGGATGTTGGGCTGACGATTGGGAACACGCGTTATGTGTATGCTATCGGTGTAGGTTCCACAGCTGTTTGTAATGGTAGCCCAATATGTACCTGTAGATGTTGCGTTAATGTTATTTTGTTGAGAACCATTACTCCACACAACACTACCTAAATTCTCGGGAACAGAAAGCTGAAACATACCGTTGGCACAATAAAACGTATCGGGACCAAGATCAAACACTGGCACACTGCTCCAAACCACGTCAAACGTATCACTAAACGTTCCGCAAGCGTTGGTATAGCTCCCCCAGAACGACCCCGGCGATGTCACCTCAAGTGTTTGCCCATTGTGGTTAGTGCTCCAAGAATAGGAAGTGCCAGTAGGAAGTGTAAAGCGCAATGTATCGTTACTCTGTGGACAAAGACCTAACGTGCCTCCAAAATTGGGCTGTGTTGGTGCATCAACAACAACCTCAATAGAATCTGTAATACTGCCGCAATTATTTGTTATGGTAACAGTATAAACACCTGTCTGGGTAACCGTGATGGTTTGTGTTTGCTGTCCTGTACTCCACAAAAAAGAAGCCCCTGAGTTCGCTCCAGGGTTGAGGATTACACTACTACCCTGACATATGCGAATAAATGACCCTAAATCTGACGTAGGAAGACACTCTGGATCTTGAGCATGCACCCCAAATATCCCAACACTAAGTGCAAACAACAAAACAAAACGCTTACCCATCACCCCACTTAATATCGTGTTAAACCCAAAAAATCAACATATTGTACAAATATATGTTTTTTAAGCGAATCAATATCAAAGGAATGATGTTTTTTTAATATCTAATTGTTAATAACGTTTAATAACTCAAAAAAGCGATTTGGCTATCTCGACGATGTTTTTACTCCTTCCCATACTGTAAAAATGAAGTGCCGGTGCGTTGTGTTTCATAAGCTCTTCACCTTGCTTTATGGCCCACTCAATACCTATTTGCCTAACTTGATTATTGTCTTTGCATTTTAATACGCTAAACGCCAATTCGTCAGGGATATCCACATTAAACATAGTTGGAATAACACTTAGCTGACGTTTTGTACTGAGTGGTTTTATACCGGGAACAATGGGAACATTTATACCGGCAGCATTGCACTTATCTACAAAATCAAAATATACTTGATTGTCAAAAAACATTTGCGTTACGATGTAGTCTGCACCGGCGTCAATTTTTTCTTTTAAGTACTTAATATCAACATTGATGCTTGGTGACTCAAAATGCTTTTCTGGATACCCTGAAACCCCAATGCAAAAATTTGTTTGATGTTTGTTTTCGAGTTCTTCATCTATATAAATGCCTTGGTTTAGGTTGTTGATTTGTTTGACCATATCAACTGCAAACGCATTTCCCTCTTCTTCAGGAGAGAAGTAACGTTCACCCTTCAACGAATCACCTCTTAGTGCCAATACGTTTTTTATTCCCAAAAAATCAAGCTCGATGAGCGCATTTTCAGTGTCTTCTTTGGTAAACCCACCACATAAAAGGTGCGGAACTGTGTCAATTTTGTATTTGGCTTGAATTGCTGCACACAAGCCTATTGTACCGGGCCGCTTTCTAATGGTTTTTTTCTTTAACAAACCATTACCCATCGGCTTTAAAATTGTTTCTTCACGGTGATAAGTGACATTGATATATGCGGGATTAAAATCCATTAACGGATCTATGTTCTCGTATACTTTATCAATTGCGTCACCTTTTAGCGGTGGTAGAATTTCAAAACTGAACAATGTCTGTTCAGTATTTCGTAGTTTCTCTGCAATGTTCATTACTTTTTTTATTTTTCAAATAACCCTTTAGGCTTTAAAACGTTTTTGCTCATCGGAGCTTTAAGCTGTAATTTATTTAGTCCAGTCTATTCGACAAGACTTTAACACTATCAGTAACCATTAAAATCCATTTAGGTGACCTTGGCGAAAATCCTGTAAACGTACACTAAAAAAGAGAGGTTTCAAGCTACAAAACCTGCCAACAGGCACACTCCTACACCAAATAAACTCTTTCTACCCCATTCAGTTCAACCCTAACATGCTCGTGCGAGGATGTCGACAATCTCAAACCAACAACGTTAGCCAAAATAGGGAAACGTTTATGGGAGCGATCGACCAAAACTGTCACCGTCAATTTTGATATTTCGTGCTTGAGTAATGGAGCAGCTGCATAAGTCAATGTCTTTCCTGAATTGAGAACATCATCGACCAAAACAAGAGCTGTATTTGATAAAACACCAAAATCAAGACCTTCATAGCGAGCATCTTGCAACCACGGCTGACGTTTTTTCAAATCCACAACAACGCGCTTTACATCTATCGATGAAATAGACTCAAGCTTGTCCGCCAACCGATTCATTAAATCTTCTCCTCTACCGATGATTCCAGCCATTACCAATTCCCGATGGTCGTGATGATTCTCATATATCTGCCACGCCATTCGCACCAAGGATCGTTCAATTCTAGGCGCGTCCATTATCAAACTTGCTGACGGTTCCATGTACTATAATTTAGTGAATTCAAATTGAACTTGAACATCTTCGCCAACTGCGGGAATCGCAATGATATTCGGACTAAGATTGTCCGTACCACATCGACCACAGTCTTCTTGAGTTATACTGTAAATCACGCGCCCCTGTGCTGTATTGATTTGTACATCGCGCTCAATACGTGTGTTGCATTTCCCTTCGGTGTAGTAACTGATCAAGTCGTAGGTTTCAAAGTCAACGTCCAAACTATCACCAATTGCACATGCTGCCGTTCGCTTAGGGAAAAAGTTGAGAAACTGAGCTCTAGACCGCATATGAATTCCTTCCGATGCTTGTCTTGCCGGGGCTGAACCGTAACACCGACTCAACTCAACTTCAAACGCGAAGCTACCCGAAGTTTGTTTTTCAACACCCTCAAAATCACAACTTCCACAAGAAGTGAGCATAGCCATTGTTATAACAATAGCTATGCGTGTATAAAGGCTAATCATCGATTGCAGGTAAAATTTTTGACCTAACCTCTCCAAACCCTAAACGGAATCCATCGCGTTCACAGTGTGCTTTCATGATAACGGTATCGTTGTCGAGAATGAATTTGCGCTCACTACCATCGTTTAACTGTAAGGGTTTGGTTCCCTTCCAAGCCAATTCAAGCATGGATCCGTAGGCGTCTTCCGTTGGTCCTGAAATGGTTCCGGACGCCATCATATCTCCGGCACTTACATTGCATCCATTAACCGTGTGGTGCGCCAACTGCTGCGCCATGCTCCAATAAAGGTATTTAAAGTTGCTTTTTGCGACGGTTGTTGGTTCGGTTTGTTCGGGTTGAATTTGCACTTCCAATGCAATATCAAAGGCACTTGGCTTGTTTGTTTGGATATACGGAAGTGGCTCGGGCTGTTGTTTGGGGCCTTCGCATCGAAACAGCTCCAAAGCCTCCATCGTAACCACCCAAGGCGATATCGATGAACCAAAGTTTTTGCCTAAAAAAGGCCCCAAAGGCACGTATTCCCATTTCTGAATATCTCGCGCAGACCAGTCGTTAAACACAACCATTCCGAAGATATAATCTTCCGCTTCTTCTACCTTTATTCGATGTCCAAGTGGCTTACCCTCCGTAGTGATAAACGCCATTTCCAACTCAAAATCCATCATCTTGCTGGGACCGAATGCAGGCACTTCCGCATCAGCCGTCAGCTGCTGACCTTTTGGCCTGTGAATATCCTCACCGGAAACCACAATGGACGACGCTCGACCGTGATAGCCAACCGGTATGTGCAGCCAATTGGGCATTAAGGCATTATCTTTCCCACGAAACATGATTCCAACATTTGTAGCGTGCTCCTTTGAAGAGTAGAAATCAGTGTAATCCTGAACAAAAACCGGCATCATCAATTGCACATCATCCACTGAGCTGAAGATTTCTTTGTGGTGCTCATCTCTATCGCGAAGCGTTGCGTTATCCTTTGAAAACAAAGCAATCATTTTGCTTCGCCAGGCACGATGCACATCTTTACCCAACGAAATAAAGTCATTGAGGGCATCTTGCATGAATACATCATCGGGTAATTTGAGATCATCAAAATAACCAAGTTGGTGAAGTGCATTGAGGTCTATGACGGAATCGCCAATGCGCGTACCGCAGGTAACTGTTTCACTTGTAGTGGAAAATACACCCAATGGCAGATTAAAAAGTGGAAAATCACTGTTTTTGGGCACATTTACCCAACTCTCTAATTCTTTTGCTTGTTGTAATGTCATTGCTTTCTATTTTTGGCAAAATTAGCAAACACATCGCAGGGTAAACCTAAAAACGTTTAAAGAGTTAAAAAAATGGAGAGAGATCACGAAATTTTCGAACTTATAGCACGCGAAGAGGAACGTCAAACGATAGGAATTGAGCTCATTGCTTCAGAAAACTACACCAGCAAACAGGTTATGGAAGCCATGGGTTCTGTACTCACCAACAAATACGCCGAAGGATTTCCCGGCAAACGCTATTATGGCGGCTGTGAAATTGTTGATGAAGTAGAAACGTTGGCAATAGAACGGGCAAAAGAACTGTTTGGAGCCGAATATGCAAATGTGCAACCGCATTCCGGCTCACAGGCAAATGCAGCAGTCTACCTCGCTTTGCTAAAGCCCGGTGACAAAATTATGGGATTTGATCTTTCTCATGGCGGGCACCTCACCCACGGCTCTCCGGTTAGTTTCTCCGGAAAGACCTATCAGAGCAGCTTTTATGGCGTTGAAAAGGAAGATGGCTTAATAAACTACGATGTGGTAAGAGAACGCGTGCTTGAGGAAAAACCCCGATTACTCATATGTGGGGCATCCGCTTACTCACGTGACATTGATTTTAAGCGATTTAGAGAAATTGCCGACGAAGCCGGAGCGCTTCTCATGGCAGACATTTCTCATCCTGCCGGATTAATTTCCAAAGGACTACTCAACGACCCACTACCCCATTGTCATGTTGTAACGAGCACAACACACAAAACCCTTCGTGGCCCGAGAGGTGGCATCATCCTTATGGGTAAAGATTTTGAAAACCCTATGGGACTAAAAACCCCAAAAGGCCAGGTAAAAATGATGTCTGCAGTACTCGATGGCGCCGTGTTCCCCGGCATTCAGGGAGGCCCTCTCGAACACGTCATAGCGGGTAAAGCCGTGGCTTTTGGACAAGCACTTACAGATTCGTTTTTTAACTACCAATTGCAAACGCAAAAAAATGCCCGTCGATTGGCCGAAAAGCTCATCGAAAAAGATTACAACATCATCAGTGGCGGAACTGATAATCACTGTATTTTAATTGATTTAAGAAACAAAGACATCACAGGAAAAGCGGCTGAAGCAGCCCTCGGCGAAGTCGATATTACCGTCAATAAAAACATGGTTCCGTTTGACGACAAAAGCCCTTTTGTAACCAGCGGTATACGCATTGGCACACCGGCCATTACAACACGTGGGTTAGTAGAAGATGATATGGATGTTGTAGCTGAATTCATTGACCGCTGCCTTGTTAACCTCGAAAACACTGCAGAAACAGAACGCATTCGAAATGAGGTTAATGTATTAATGCGTAAGTTTCCACTATTCAAAGGCGAATAAAAAAACCTCCACAATCAACCGTTTTGAGAATACACTTGATAGCTTTAGGTGGCAGCGCCATGCACAACTTAGCACTGGCACTTCACGACCAAGGACATACCGTAACTGGCTCAGATGACGAGATTTTTGAACCCTCTCGTACGCGTTTAAAACGCGCCGGTTTGCTTCCTGAAAAAGAAGGCTGGAACCCGGCAACTATTTCCGAAGATATTGATATTGTTATACTTGGCATGCATGCTCGTAAAAACAACCCCGAACTCAAAAGAGCTCAGGATCTCGGACTAAAAATACTATCATATCCAGAATACATCTACGAAGCATCTAAAGACAAAACGCGCGTAGTTATCGGGGGAAGTCATGGTAAAACCACCATTACCTCAATGATTTTACACGTTTGTCATTATCACAATGTTGAGATCGATTACCTCGTTGGAGCTCAACTTGAAGGTTTTGACCGTATGGTTCATCTTACCAGTGAAAATGAATTTATCTTGATTGAAGGCGACGAGTATTTATCCTCTCCTATTGATCGCAGACCAAAATTTCACTTGTACAAGCCAAACATCGCACTAATCAGTGGCATCGCATGGGATCACATCAACGTATTCCCTACCGAATCCGACTACGTTGACCAATTCGCCGCGTTTTTAAACACCATTGAACCGGGTGGAGCACTCATCTACTTCTCTGAAGACGAGACGTTACACAAACTTGTGCGTGACGGAAAATTCTTTTTCAAGCAATTTCCCTACACGACTCCTTCTTGGCATCTTGAAGACGAACAAATCCATATTGAGTTTCCCGAGTACGACGTACCAATTCAGGTATTTGGTGAACACAACGTTTCAAATATTGAAGGCGCTCGATTGATCTGTAACCAAATTGGTATTCAAAATGACGATTTCTACGAAGCAATTTCCGAATTTAAAGGAGCGCAACGGCGTATGCAATTGATTCACACATCCGGCCTGGACCGTGTGTATCTCGACTTTGCCCACGCTCCAAGTAAAGTAAAAGCTACAGCTCGGGCGCTTCGGGAAAGGTTTCCTAGTCACCACGTGATGGTTGCACTAGAGCTCCACACCTTTAGTTCACTCAATCCCGATTTCCTTCCGCAGTACAAAGGTGCTTTATCGGATTCTGACGAGGCGTGGGTTTTCTTCAACCCTGAAGCCGTAGCGCACAAAAAATTACCGCCACTTTCGATTACAGACGTTCAGGAGTCCTTTGGGCAAGACGTTAGAGTGTTCACCAATCCTGAACTGTTGTTTTCTGATATACACCACCACACCTCCGACATAGAAAAGCCGGTGGTATTGGTGATAATGAGCAGCGGAAATTTTGCAGGAACCGATTTAAAAACAGTTACTGCGCGCTCGGAGGAAGCGTAGGTCTTACCTCAATTTTAGATGGCAGCGCTCTCGGATTCAATTTTGCCAGATTGACAATCATTTCACCGATATCCTCCGGCTGAATCTTCCAAGCATCTTGGTCATTAGGGGTATGGCCGTTGAAATGCGAGGTTACAGAACCCGGCATGATGGTCGTAACGCGAATTCCGTATTGGCGTAAATCGAGCATGATGCTTTGAGTAAAACCTACCACACCAAATTTAGATGCATTGTAAGCACTGCCCTTTGCAAAGAAATTTGTCCCTGCCAAACTCGCAATTGAAATAAAGTATCCTTTGGTTTCTTTGAGCGCTTCCCAACTTGCCTTGGCACTGTTAAAAACACCCGTTAGGTTTGTATCGATGAGTTCTTTCCACTTTTCAGGATCCATATCCTGAATGGAGGAAAAGTAGCCTAAGCCCGCATTGGCAACAAACAAATCCAATTGACCAAAATGACTGATGCACTTTTCAACGCTATTGACCTGTGCACTCAATTTACGCACATCTGATTCAACGCCAAAAGCAGAGCCATTGCGAATGCTATTGAGCTTTTCAGCTGCCTGCTCAGCACTCTTTTGATTTCGTCCGGTTATACAAACATTGTAGCCGTCTTTCACAAGAACTTGTGCAATACCGAAACCAATGCCCTTCGTTCCTCCAGTTATCAATGCCGTTTTCTTCATGGTATTTAGTGTTTATTATTATAGAATACAAAAATAATTGCTGATGTTTTTCAATTAGATATGGATACATTATTCACGCTGTAAAGTTTAGGATATTGTCATTTATCCAAAACTAATGGACGTAAAAAACACCCCCACTTTTTTTTGCAAAGTGAGGGTGTAAGTTTGTCAAATGGTCGGCATTTTTTGCTGACAAAAGATTAATCACGTGATGCAGCCAAAAGCAGAATGTAGTATGCCAATTGCGTTAATGATGCCAATGCAGCAACCAAATATGTATTAGCAGCCCATGTAAGTGCATCTTTAGCTTGAGATGTTTCTAACGTACCCGCAACACCACTCTTTTCTAGATAAACCAATGCGCGATCGCTGGCATCATATTCTACGGGCAATGTGACAAGCGTAAATGCAGTGACAATGCTCTGCAAAATAATCATCACCCAAATGACAGTGGTGAAGGTAAACATGGTAGTCAACCCCATACCAAAGAGCATAAATATAAAAATGAAGCTCATGGCACGGGAACTAAAGCTCACAGCGGGCACCATTGCACTTCGAAACTCAAGCCACTTATAGGCTTGGGCGTGCTGTAACGCATGACCGCACTCGTGCGCAGCAACTGCGGCAGCAGCAACAGTTCGGCCGTTGTATACCTCCGGACTTAAATTAATGGTTTTGTTTTGAGGATTGTAATGATCGGTAAGCTTTCCCGGTGTAGACAGAACTTCAACATCGTGAATGCCATTGTCGTTCAACATACGGAGAGCAATTTCTCTACCGGACAGACCAGTTTGTAATGGAATTTCACTGTACTTTTTAAACTTAGACTTCAACCGATTTTGCACTAGAAAACCGACGAGCATAAAGGCGATAAGAATAATTATCATGATGATTTTTTGTTGAATTTATTGTGGACAAAATTAGCAAATAATGTGCCGCTGAAGGCATATAAACGCGCATGCAATCGTAGTTTTGTGAAAAAGTTATACATGGCTAAAAAGCGTCCTTTTATCTTGGTTTGCAATGATGACGGAATTACTGCTCCGGGCATAAGAAACCTCATTTCAATAGCAAACGAATTGGGAGATGTGGTGGTGGTTGCCCCCGACAGTCCGCAATCCGGAATGGGACACGCCATTACCATCAATAGTACATTGCGTTGCGATCCCATTGTCATTGAAGATAACGCACCTCAACAAGAGTACAGTTGCAGCGGCACCCCTGTTGATTGCGTCAAATTGGCAATTAATGCCATTTTAGACAGAAAGCCCGACATGATCATCTCGGGGATTAATCACGGAAGCAACTCGTCGATTAATGTCATCTATTCAGGAACCATGTCTGCCGCTGTAGAAGGTGCGCTAGAAAACATACCGTCTATTGGTTTTTCTCTTTTGGATTACTCTTGGGAAGCAGACTTCAAGCCGGCACATGCATACATTAAACGCATTTGCAAAATGGTACTCGATAAAGGATTACCTGACGGTGTGTGTCTTAATGTTAATATTCCACGCGCAAGCGCTGAACGATACCGCGGCATTAAGATATGCCGTCAAGCACGTGCAAACTGGGAAGAAGAAATTGATGTACGCACCGATCCACGTGGGCGTAAATATTACTGGCTTACCGGAACGTTTGTCAATTTTGACTACGGAGAAGACACCGACGAATGGGCTTTGGCCAACAATTACATCAGTGTTGTTCCCGTAGGGATTGACCTTACTGCTGGTTCATATCTTCCGGCAATGAATGAATGGGATTTTAGCTAACATAAGTGGTTTTGTAACAATGAGCAGATCGCATACACCAGACGGAAGGCCGTTATACCTGAGCAGTCCATTTATTTTTGGCTGCATCGTTGCGGTTATCATACCACCGTTAAGCCTCTATATTTTTTCCCAAACCCATGGTTACGACATCAGCGATGCCGGCGCTTACGGCGAACTGATTCGCTTTTTAAACATCCGCTTACTCAGCGCAAGCGTCATAGTGAATGTTGGGCTCTTTTTCTTGGGGCTTAAATTCGATAAAGAGTTGTTTTCTCGTGGTATTCTTTACGGAACCGTCTTCATATTTGTCATCATTCTTTTCTACAAGTATGCCTTGTGATTACTACCTCATAGCTGGCGAAGCATCAGGGGACTTACACGGCTCCCGTTTGATGCATTCCATATTAAAAAAACAACCCCAGGCCACCTTCCGCTTTTGGGGAGGTGACAAAATGAAAGCAGTGGGCGGCGAAATGGTTACCCATTACCGGAGCATGTCTTTTATGGGATTTTGGGAAGTTTTCCAAAACATTACTACCATTTTATCGCTCATAAAAAAATGCAAGCAAGACATTTTGGTAACGAAACCCAGCGTACTCATCCTCGTTGATTACCCCGGATTTAACATGCGAATTGCTGCGTTTGCTAAAAAACACAACATTCGCATAGTATGGTACATCGCTCCCCAAGTATGGGCATGGAAAGCGCACAGAGTGAAAACGCTTAAGCGAATTACCGATCGCTTAATGGCCATCCTACCATTTGAAAAAGATTTTTTTGCCAAACACAATATGACAATCGACTACGTGGGTCACCCATTATTGGATCATCTGGAGTGGCAACCTGCTGAGGTAACACCAGCAGACACTATGAAGATTGCCTTACTGCCCGGGAGTCGCAAACAAGAAATTAAAAGTATTCTCCCAGAAATGCTCAGCGTCGTCGACCGCTTTCCTAACGCCCAATTCACCATTAGTCAAGCACCTTCTCAACCAGCTGAGTTGTACGCACCGTACTTAACCAATAGGGTGCAATTGGCTACTGTACCAAATGCAGAACTACTCAAAGACTCAGATATAGCACTCGTGGCTAGCGGTACAGCTACACTAGAAACAGCACTCATTGGAATTCCTCAAGCGGTATGTTACAAAACCAGTACTGTATCATACCACCTTGCAAAGCATTTTATTAAGGTACCGTATATATCGCTAGTCAACCTCATCGCCAACAGAGAAGTGGTTCGAGAAATCATTCAAGATGACTTAAATTCGGACACCCTTGAGCATGTCATCAAGCAGCTATCTAAAGGTAGTGTTCGAAAGAAAATTCTTAGCGATTACGAATACATTAGAGCGAAACTAGGCGATGGTGGGGCATCAGATCGTGCGGCGCACATTGTTTTAGAAGAGTACAACAAAACAAACGCTCAAACCAATAAAGCGAACTGATGAAATGAACCATGTAATTGCACAACGTTTTAAAGAAGCAAAGGTGATTACGTATGCTAAAACTTAAACACTGGTTGGTTCTTGCTCTGTCTACATGTCTATTCACCGAGGCCTTTTCTCAGGTAAATGTTCGCATTCGTTTGGGAAATCAACCGGACGAAGTAATGGTGCGCATAAAAGAAGGTCACTATCATCTCATTGCTGCCGATAGAGATGGGTATGCATTAGATACCGTGTGGCACATAAGCCATGAAGACAAAGAAACGCTTCTCACCATCAAAAAAAGCAAGAACAAGGTTGTTGTATTTATGCCCAGCATTGGCGCTTTATCGTTTGATGAACTATGGCTAATACCCGATCAGCGCGATATTGATCCCTCGTTCATCATTGCGGGCGTAGCGTCAAAAGAACGTTGGTATCAGGACGGACTTCATATGTTCTTATCTCAGCCCGATAATCAACTTACGGTTGTCAATCAAGTAGCACTGGAAAAGTACGTTGCCGGAGTAGTTGAGTCGGAAGGAGGCGCCTTTTCCCAAATGGAATATTTCAAAGCGCAGGCCATTCTTGCACGTACTTTCGCTATAAAAAACTTCAAAAAACATCTTCCAGATCGATACAACTTACGCGATGATGTTAGCTCCCAAGTCTATCACAGCAGAGCATATTTTCGCAATGCTGAAATGATTATAAATGCGTCAAACGCTACTAAAGACACCGTTATAACTGACGAAAACAACCTTCCTTTAGCAGCACTTTTTCACGCCAATAGCGGTGGACAGA
Organism: Cryomorphaceae bacterium; assembly: GCA_007116495.1. Classification (GTDB taxonomy): domain Bacteria; phylum Bacteroidota; class Bacteroidia; order Flavobacteriales; family Schleiferiaceae; genus CSBr16-58. The sequence goes on from SKIJ01000055.1 coordinate 101,921, forward strand.
CAGCAAAATCATCAGATGTTTGGTCAAAAGATTTACCCTACTTAACCAGCAAAGCAGACCCTTTTAGCGTCGATCAAAACTCATATCGGTGGGAAAAAAGAATAGCCAAACGCGATTTACTCAATGTTTTAAGCCGACATTTCAACACCGCACCCACCGACACCAATCTGATACGTGCTTGGGAATCATTTACACAACCCACGCGAAAAGCGTATTTTAATTACAACAATCAGCAACTCAAACTAACCGTACTGCGCAATCGCTTCAAACTACGTTCAACCTTTTTCGATGTCAAGGTTGAAGGTGATTATTACCAACTCATAGGACGAGGATACGGCCACGGTGTTGGACTTTCACAAGACGGCGCGATACATATGAGCGCGTCAGGTTTTTCTTTCAAAGATATTTTGTACTTTTACTACGAAAATTCGCACCTTAAAAACTTAAGTGAACTACTAAGCAAAAATGAAGCGCTCAGGAAACTGGTTATTCAAAATTCTACTGGCCCTTTGTACCGGCATCATCATTGGTGAAGGTATTGACGAACACATTTCAACCAATCTGCGCGTTAGTCTTATAGCAGCAACACTTTTTACCGCATTTTTTTTTCACACCTACAAGCAACTGTATAGCGGTATTTTTCTTTTCACCGCCTTTACATGCTTGGGTATTTTACTGCAGTTGCCTTCTGCCCCTTCCGGATTCTATTTGCATTCCCAACCCGGCGATACACTTATCGTTCAGGTAATGAATCAGCCGGAGTGCAAACCCAAATCATTAGCAATTGAAGGGCGAGTATTGGGGTTAATGTGTAGTGGAGAACGCTCGGTTGCAGACGGCAACATACAACTGTATGTTAAAGATGATGAACGGAGCGCATCCCTAAAAGAAGGCGACGTAATCACTGTAAAATTACAATACGACAGCATTATAAACACATCCGACACCGGCTTTGATGCATCACTTTACTTTGGACAAAAAAACATTTATCATCGTGCTTATGTGCGACAGACCGATTGGTGGTATAGCGGAGAACTAGACTCTCGAAACAGTTTAATGCGCTTTCGTTACCGGGCCATCGCCACCATACAAAGCTGGAACATGAAACCGCATTCCGAACAAGTAATGATTGCCCTTATACTTGGCGACAAACGATTGCTTGATAAAGAACTTCGCCAACGGTATGCTGAAGCCGGTGTTGTACATGTATTAGCCGTTAGTGGACTTCATGTAGGCGTCATTTATTTATTGGTGTCTCTATTACTCAACACATTTCTCAGTAACCGACAAGCATTCGCTAAAACCATGGTCGTCATTCTCGTGCTGTGGCTTTACGCATGTTTAACCGGACTTTCCCCAAGTGTATGGAGAGCAGCGACGATGTTTACCTTACTCTCCATTGGCAGAAACCTTGGGCGAATGACCGGAATCTACCACACCATATCGGCCTCAGCTCTGCTCTTACTTGTTTTAGATTCAGATCTTCTATTCAAGCCAGGGTTCCAGCTCAGTTACGCTGCCGTGTTCGGTATTGTACGCTATCAGCCCCAAATGCAAGACTGGTGGACACCTTCACAAAAATGGATGAGCCCCGTATGGCAGCTATTGACCGTATCGCTCTCGGCACAAATAATTACCCTTCCCTTTACCACCCATTACTTCGGTCAGTTTCCAACGTACTTTTTACTGTCAAATTTACTTGTCATCCCATTGTTGTCGAGCATCATGATTGCATCAATAGCAGTGTTAACCATTGGGATAATCACCCCCTTGCCACATTGGTTGAGCAACATTATTGACATGGTTTATAACATTCAAAATCAAACCATAACGCATATAACAACCCTGCCTAACGCAGTGGTTAACGGTTTAGAAACTTCCTTTTTTCAGGCGAGCTTACTGTTAGCCTTTTTTATTAGTGGACTGGAAATGGTGAGGCGCAGGGATGCAAAGTGGTTTATGGCGTGGATGCTCTGCTCAATTGCATTAATAACCATACTTTAAACCATTTGCAGCGTCAACACAAAAGCATTTGCAAGCAACTATTGGGACGTGTACCTTTGGACAATAGACAATCCACTAACGGCTATATTGTAAATATCATCGTTTGCGTTGGGTTTGGGAAAATTTCCGATTGAACACACAAGCCTGAACACGTTACAAACAGCTACTTTCCAAATCCAGCCGCTCAACTAAAAAAAGGAAAACAATGAACAAACCCATACCCCTCTGGCTAGCAATCTTACCCTTAGCTGTATTGTTGATTGCGCTTTTTTTTAACATTCAGATGGTGGGAGACGAAGCTCAGGATGGGAGCAATCAAATCATTCTTATCACAAGTGGATTGATTGCGGCATTAGCTGGACATTCGCGAGGTATTCATTGGCAAAAGATGATGGAAGGTGTCGAAAAAAACATTGCATCCACAGCACAAGCCATCATTATTTTGCTTTTAATTGGTGCGCTCGCCGGCAGCTGGATGGCCGGCGGCATTGTTCCCGCCATGATCTATTACGGAACCGGATTGATGCACCCCGCATATTTCTTGCCGGTATCCGCCATCATCTGTGCCATAGTTGCTCTAGTAACCGGCAGCAGTTGGTCAACAACCGCCACCATTGGCATAGCGCTTATGGCAATGAGTGAACCTCTTGGCATTCCTATTTATATCACAGCAGGAGCAATCATCAGTGGCTCTTACTTTGGCGATAAGCTATCTCCTCTATCAGACACGACCAACTTGGCTGCAGCAATGGGAAATATCGACGTCATCAGACACATAAAATATCTGAGCATAACAACCATACCGGCATTTGTAATTGCACTGTTACTATACATGTTAATGTCATTTTTTTTTAGTAGTGAAACCTCTACATCATTGGATATGCGCGAAAAACTACCGGATGTATACAATCTCAATCCATGGATATTTCTAGCACCAACAGCTACTATTCTACTAATAACAAGAAAAGTTCCTGCTATTCCAGCCTTGAGTTTTGGAATTATAGCTGGCATTGCTTGTATGGTCATTTTTCAACGAGATGCAGTGATGAGCAACGGTATGTATCAAACCATTCACGATGCACTCCTTACACAAAACCAACCCAACACCAACAACGAAACGGTTGAAAAACTACTATCAACCGGAGGAATGGCCGGTATGCTCAATACAATTTGGTTAATCATTGCTGCCATGTTTTTTGGCGGCATCATGGAGGCCTGTGGGTTTCTTCAAAGAATGACACGTGCATTAGTGAGTGAAAAAAGCAGTGACGTTGCAACTGTAAGCGCTACAGCGGTAAGCGCCATTACAGTCAACGTAAGTGCATCCGATCAATACCTTGCGATTGTAATACCCGGTAGAATGTTTGTAGGCAGTTTTTCAGACCGCAACCTTTCCCCTGAAAATATGACGAGAACGCTTGAAGATGCCGGCACCGTAACATCGCCTTTAATACCATGGAATACCTGCGGCGCATATCAATCGACCATGCTGGGGGTGAACGCCTTTACCTACGCCCCTTTTGCCTTTTTTAATCTTTTGAGTCCGATGATGAGTATACTTTTTATGAAATTTGACGTCAAAATTAAACGCAGTAACCTGCAACCTTAAAACCGATACTTTGTAGTGTTTTGTTTAGTAGAAATCAATAGACAGAAATTCAATACCAATTTAGTGGATTTATTTAATTGAAAACGGCATTCAAAAAACATTTCGTTATTCAAGTTCAATTTGATAAAAAAAATGTTTGTGTTAAAGTCATTAAATTTTCGATAAAAAAAGTGCTGAAATGCAAAAAAAATGATGATATTTGCGTAATGATTTGCTAAAATCGGTTTCGATTTTATTGTTTAAACTAAAACACGTTTTTTATGTGGACTAATTACCTAAAAAGAAGCACGCTGTATTTTTTGCTGTGTGTTTTCTCATTTGTAGGTCTTACTGACCTTAATGCACAAACAACCATTACCATCGGTACCGGAACAACCTCCAACGGAGCGACCGGATACCCAACGCCTTACGGAAACTGGTACTGGGGCAACAGACTACAAGTTGTTTATCGTGCAAGTGAACTTACAGCCGCTGGAGCTAGCGCCGGCTTAATTTCATCAATTGCATTTAACATTGACAACCTCAATTCGCTTCCAACCTTGGATGATTTTGAGATCAAGATTAAAAATGATACTGTTGATAATTTAGACAACGGCTGGGTAAGCGGTTTGACAACTGTGTTTACTTCGGCATCGTACCCACCTCCAACCTCTACAGGATGGAACACCCATACCTTTTCTTCTCCTTTTATGTGGGATGGCGTTTCAAACATCATTGTTGAAATATGTTCTCAAAACAGCGGTTGGACCGGCAGTGGTAACGCATCTGTACTCTGGACAGAAAATTTACCTGCTGGATCCTCCAGAACGTATCGAATGGACCAGGCTGGAGTATGTAGCAACGCTGGTACGAGTAACCAAAACCCAACTAATAGACCAAATGCACAGTTTGTCATTACATCCGGTCCCTGTACCGCACCTCCTACAGCTGGTACCACAACTGGTCAAGACAGTGTTTGCCCGGCAGAAATAGTCAACCTTTCTCTTTCCGGAGGAACTGCTGGAACCGGACAAAGCTTTCAGTGGCAATCCTCTCCAGATGGCACAACTTGGAGCAACTTACCTAACGACACGCTACCTGGTCTTTCAACAACCATTACCGCACCAACACATTTTAGATGTATTGTCACTTGTAATAATCAGTCGGCAACTTCTACCTCTAAATTAGTGGTATTAAAGCCCATCGCTGACTGCTATTGCCCGTCAACTGCAACCTCAACCACATTTGGCTACATTCAGCAAGTTGAACTGGGTTCCATAAACCAATTGTCACCTGTTGGTTGTGGTCAACAATATACCGACTATACAGATTCGAGCTCAACCAACCTCATTGCATCTGTTACGTATCCAATATCCATTGACGTACAAGGATGTAGTGGTGGCACCTGGACACACTCGACCAAAGTATGGATTGATTTCAACCAAAACGGTAGCTTCCTTGATCCGGGTGAAGAGGTATTTGTTGAAAGTCCGCACCAATATGGTGTCATCACGGGTAACATCA
>SKIJ01000060.1 GCA_007116495.1 Cryomorphaceae bacterium
AAGACCTGCAGAAATATTATGTAACCAAGCCGTTTGTTAAAGATTATCGATTTGCCATTTACATGGGCTAAATAATCTCGTTCGAGTTAGGTCTGGGGTAACAAATGAGTTGTAAGCGCTCCTCCTAAGCAGAGGAGAGCTTTCTATATTAACAGTACAAACAATACAACAAATTCTTTGTATGTTTGTAAAAAAAAAAATGAAATCTATTAAATCACTCTTCCCTCTGATATGTTTTGCTTTGGCGATTGGTTGTTCATCCGATGATGACACGAATAACAATACAAACAATGACCAAAATGGAAATAATGATTATACTCCTGCTTTAACAGCTAAGGTAAATGGGGACGATTTTATTGCAACACGCGTTAGAATTAATTTTATTGTTTCGCATGGAGGTCGCAGAAAAATCGGTTGTGAAGCAGAAGATGCTGATGGCAACAATATGACCTTTGCCATCCAAGCAGATACCGTAGGTCGGTTTGAAGCAACCGGAGGCGCATCAAATCCAGAAACATCCTCATTAGACTTTACATACACACCTGCCGGTCAAGTTGGATCAGCTGGGTTTGCATCAATGAACAATCAAGCAGTAGTGACATTTACAGAAGTTTATGATTATGATGGAAATGACATGAGAATTAGCGGAACCTTTGAATTTGATGTAAGTTCAGCCAATGCCGGGTCATTTGATATTACTGACGGTGTGTTTCAAGACGTTACTTGGGATTGGTAATCAGCACTCTGTCCATGAATGGCTGTGATTCTTGATAAGCAGGAGAATTACGTTACATTCCATACATAAACAATTTACCACTGTAGTGATTAAAACAGTGGTGTTTAAGCCTACAACACAATCAATTTTTTCTAAATCATTCTCAATGTTGGAATAGGGTGTTTTGGGTTTACTTTGGGTGATGCACACCTCCTTACCATTAAACAAAACTCAGACCGTAGCGCCCGTTATTTGCGTGCTGGGAGACCAGTGCCTCACCAAAGGGAGAATAGTAAAAGTGCTGGTAGATAAACCCTCCTATGTCAGAAACGTATTCGGTGTTTCCGAGGTAATCGGGATGGTACCAATACACCTCGGTAAACACATTACAGTTTATTTCGCATTCGTGAGCCATACTTCGATTGAATCGACACATACAATTATCCAATATTTCTTTATAATACGGCATGAATTCAGGGTGATGTTCGCCGTAGAATATTGGACAAGGGTTGTGTTCGGGGTCTTCAAAGAAAAGGAAATAATCGCAATATGGAAATGCTTTTGAAGTTAAACACTTTTTTATCACTGGTATAGCGCTACTAAAAAAATCTTATGGCTGCTCTCGAACGTTGTAGGCAGCCAGATTGCCTTCGGCGGACTGGTAATAGATGCTTTACCCAAGCAAACCTGCAAATCCTCCTAACGTCGGATTCGCGGTTTTTTCATTCCTCAGCCTTTCCTCAAGCAGAGCTTGGAAAAGGCTGAGGAATGAAAAAACCCCTCAAAACGCTGGGCGTTTTGAGGGGTTTGCTTGTAGCGGGGGCCAGACTCGAACTGACGACCTCCGGGTTATGAGCCCGACGAGCTACCAACTGCTCTACCCCGCGATTTCAGTGATGCAAAGATACGTAGAAAATACTTCTGCGCAACTTTTTACCCGTTTTTTTTGTTTAATATTGGCGTTTATTAGCCTCCTTTACATACGCTTCTAATGCCATAGTCATGGATGGCGCTTCAGGAGTGGGAGTTGCTATATCCAATCGCAACCCAGCGTCTTTAATCGCTTTCTGTGTCGTGGAGCCAAAACCGGCTATTCGAGTATCGCCTTGCTTAAAGTCGGGGAAGTTTTCAAATAACGACTTGATACCAAACGGTGAAAAGAACACCAATATGTCGTACTTTACATCCTCGAGATCGCTCAAGTCACTACACACCGTGCGATATAAAACAGCGCGCTTATACTTCAAATTAATGCTTTCTAATAATTTAGGCACGTCGGGCTTGAGAATATCACTCGTTGGCAACAAAAACGTTTCCTTCTTATGCTTTTTCAGTATAGGAACCAAGTCCTTGAAGGTGAGTTTGCCATAGTAAATTTTCCGCTTGCGGTAAACCACATACTTCTGCAAGTAGAAGGCTATTGCTTCAGACACGCAAAAGTATTTCAACTCTATGGGAACCTCATAACGAGATTCCTCACAAATACGAAAAAAGTGATCGATGGCATTTCGACTGGTAAAAATGATGGCTGAATAATCAGCTATATTGATTTTTTCCTTGCGAAACTCTGTCACATCAACACCCTCAACGTGAATGAATGGACGGAAATCGATTTTTAATTTTTGTTTTTCTACCAGATCTAAATAGGGAGACTTTACGTCCGGAGCTGGCTCGGGTTGTGAAACCAAGATGGTTTTTACCTTCAAAGCTTTTGCGTTTTAAGTGGTTATTATTCAACCAAAAACCCAGAAAAGCAACCATATAAGGGGCGCTATTTCCAGAGCGCAAAGGTACAATAAAATTCTAAATAAACCGACGCTGCCACGCGAACGAATTTGAGCGGCTGCTGTAATGATCATTTTTAGCAAGAAAAAAACGATATAAATCACACAAACAACTAAAATTAATGAAGATATTGCATCTGAAAAAACGACGAAAAATAAAAGAAGGGGAAGCCAAATTCCTAATCCAACACGGTAAAAGTGTAGGTATTCCATCCACCAATCCGCAGTTTTTTCAACACTAAACAAATGGGCTGCTATGCGAATGACTAAATTTCGAACCACCAAATACATGCTTACCGCTAATACCAATTGCGCATACATAACACCTCCCGACGAAATAGCAGAGGGTGTAAAGACGTTTTGCAAAATAACAAAAATCATCATGGCCATTGACAGCCCATAGTTAATGGTGAGAATCCACTCAAAAGCACCGTTGGCTGATCGCTCGTAACTTGGATCCATGGGGTTGATCATCTGGCGTTTTATAGACGACAACTGCATAAATCGACGCGGATATACTGCACGCGCGTAAACCAACATGGCCGACATCATCAGCAAAACATAAAACATCCAATCCGTATGATGAACCACCGTACTTTCCATGCCGCTAAATTAGTGCTTTTATAACCACTTAAAAATAGATGTTTTTAATTTTGTAAAAAATAATACTTTTCTTACTTTTGCTCCATGCGTAGCAAACGAACACACCAGTGGGTATTCCCTTCAGCTTCTGAAGCAGAGACGGCACGGCGTCTTGCGTGTGAATGGAACACCAGCGAAGTAATATGCATGCTGATGTTGAAACGGGGATTATTGACCCGTCAGGCGCTACGAGAATTCTTTATGCCAGACACCGACAAGCTTCACAATCCATTTTTGATGAAGGATATGGATGAGGCGTGCGCGAGATTGATGCGTGCTATAAACAACAACGAACGAATTATTTTTTTTGGTGATTACGACGTAGACGGCACCACCTCCGTTGCCTTAATGGCTTCTTTCTTTACCCAACACTACCCAAATTTTTTGACCTACATCCCAGATCGCTACAAGGAGGGTTATGGATTGTCTAAAGAAGGGATTGACTTTGCCGTATCGGAATCATGCTCCCTAATGATTACTTTAGATTGCGGTATCAAATCCGTAGCATTAGTAAAATACGCTGCTGAAAAAAACCTAGACGTTATCATTTGCGATCACCACACACCCGCCAACGAACTCCCCCCTGCAACGGCTGTTTTAGACCCCAAACGCAACGATTGCAATTACCCCTACAAAGACCTATCGGGATGTGGCGTGGGATTCAAGTTACTCTGCGCTTACGCATCTAAAAACAATATTTCCCTTGATGAGGTGCTGCAACATTCCGACCTGCTGACCTTGAGTATTGGCGCTGATATCGTTCCCATTACCGGGGAAAACAGAGTGCTGGCAACATACGGAATGGCGCGCATCAAGCGGCATCCATGCGCCGGTATTGCATCGCTTATTCGGGTAGCAAAACGAAACATTCACACCATAGACGACGTGGTATTCACCATTGCTCCACGCATCAACGCTGCCGGGCGAATGGAACACGGAAACCTTGCCGTGGAGCTTTTGTCTACAACCAATCAGGAACGTGCAAATCATTTGGCGGAACGGTTAGATGCGCTCAACAACCAACGCCGACATACCGACGTCAGCATAACCGACCAAGCCGTTGAGCAGATTGCTTCAGAATTGCAACCCGATGCGGCTGCAACGGTTGTCTACAAAGACGATTGGCATAAAGGGGTGATTGGAATTGTCGCTTCTCGACTCATTGAAAAACACTACCGTCCAACCATCGTACTTACCAAAAACAATGGCGTTTATGCCGGTTCGGCGCGTTCTGTTATCGGTTTTGATCTCTACGCAGCGCTGGAAGAGTGCAGTGAGGAGATGATACAATTTGGCGGACATATGTACGCTGCCGGCATGACCGTAGAAGCCTCCAAAATTAAGGCGTTTGCTCAGCGCTTTGAGGACGTTGTTCGTCGACGAATTTTGCCCGAACAAACAATCCCACGATTGGATATTGACGCTGTATTACCATTTGCAGACATCAGCGAAACGCTTACCAATACCTTAAGACGTATGGAACCCTTTGGGCCCGAAAACATGAAGCCTATCTTTGTTACGCGAAACCTCATTTTGGGCGAAAATTCACGTGTGGTAGGCAATGATGAATCACACCTTAAGCTCGAAGTGATCGACCCCAACACTGGTGAAACACGCAACGGCATCGCCTTTAAAAAAGCACACCTGCTCCCTCAACTAAAGGAGGCCAGCCACGTACACCTTGCCTACCATCTCAATGAAAACAAATGGAACGGTAAAAGCAGTTGGCAACTCCACGTACTCGATATTGATTTTACGATAAACCAAACAGCATCGCAATAACCACGACTGCACAAACTGCGAGGTCGCTTATTTTAGATATACTCTAGTGTGACTGGATGAGCAACCGCACATGAACCCGCTCACCGGTTTGTTCGTTCACAAATACCAGTGTATACGCTCCTGAAGCAAACCTACCGAGATCAAAAGAAGCTTGTTCGCCTTCCATCACTGAAGCACGCATTACTTCTTGTCCCAATGCACTTACCAATGCTATGTGTCCGGTCGCCATACTTTCTATCTGTACGTGGCGGTTTGTGGGATTCGGATAAACCTTTAATGGCTTATTTTGATCGTCGAATGCTTCATTCGTTAGGTAACGAAAACTTGTACAAGCAGACGTATCTACACATCCGTCAACCGTAACCTCAACGGCAAACACACCGTCGCCACTAGGAAAGAAACGGCGGGTAATGATTCCGCCAATGGACGCTAAATTGTTGTTGCAATCCAACCAGTCGTACGAAACGTTAGAACCATCCGGTTCACGTGACTCCATAAAAATATCACTCACTCGTATTCCTGTATTGATATCCGTTAGCTCCAGGGTAGTGATGATAATACTGTCACAACCAAAGCGGTTTGTCAAGGTATCATAATACACCCCCGAAGCGTCGTAAAGCGAATCACCAGATGGCGACAACACAGCATCACAGCCGCCAAATACTGGTCTTGCTACAGTATTACACGCATCAAATTTTGCTAAAAACCCTTGATTTGTAGCTGTAAGGGAAGATTTAAAGGCATTCATGGATGCGATACCTGACGGAGAATTCGTTTGACCTCCTATATATACCTCTCCAGAGTTATTGAACGTTACACACGCCTGCGCAACATCATTATTAGGTCCACCGAAATAGCTGCCCCACTCGCGTTGACCTTGCGGTGTAAATACGGCGACAAATCCATCCAAACCACCTTGAACATCTACAAGGTGACTGCCACTGGTGGCTATGTTTTCATCAACGGAAAACGTCGGATGATTATTGGTTGAATTTGTGTAACCGGATATGTATACATTGCTGTCTTGACCAACGTGAACATCCAAAATCTCGTCATTGAATATACCTCCATAAAACGTTCCCCATACGAGATCTCCTTGCGCATCGAGTTTTGCGATAAACCCATCATAATTAGTAGAACCTACACCGTGTTTAATTTCTTGATGCGCATTTACAGAAGATATATCGTCGTTTGAAGATGTTCCCCCTACTAAATAAACATTGCCATTGTTGTCTGCTGCGCAATTCCAGCCTAACTCTTCTCCATTACCTCCGTAGTAAGTGCCCCATATGCGGCTACCACTGCTGTTGAATTTAACCAAGAAGGCACTGGTTATCCCCCCAATTGGCGAAGCCTGATGAACACCTGCCGTTGATATGCTATCTGTAGATGCCGTTGTCCCGCTTAAAAACACATCGCCTTGCGGGTTGGTAGATATACCGTTTCCAATATCAAGTGCACCTCCACCATAGTATGTAGACCACTGATGCGTACCCGAGGCGCTGAACTTAGCTAAGAAAGCATCGAAATTACCTCCTAAGCTCAACTGATGACCGTTACTAACCAATCCTGTAGGAGATGTAGTTTGTCCGGAAATATATACATCACCGTCAACATCCACAGTGCAAAAAGTGGCTGCGTCATCTTCGGCCCCTCCAAAATAGGTTCCCCACAATCGGGATCCTGTGCTGTCAAACTTTACTAAAAACGCATCACCCTGAGAACTGCCGGCACCCGCGAACGTTGTTTGATGCGCACCGGGGGTGGCAATGTCATTTGTGGATCTTGTTTCACCGGTGAGATAAACACTACCGGCGGAATCAACCGCACAGCCCGTTCCGTTGGTAGCCGCATTTCCTCCGTAATAAGTGGCCCAAATGAGTTGACCACTCTCTGAGTACTTAGCCAGATAAGCGTCTGACGCAGCACTCAAGGAGGTTTGATGCGCACCAGGCGTGGCTAAATCAGTGGAAAAGGTTGTGCCTGATGTATATAAATTACCCCATGCATCTTGTGCAGTGTAAACGGGAAATTCCAAGGTGTTTCCCCCAACATAGGTACTCCACAATACACTGGGGTCAATCCTCAACGCTTTGTTTTTATCGTATCGCCCCAATTTAAAGCGAACCGTATTACCCTTCAGTTCAAAACGCGTTTGAATGCGACGGTCGCCTTGAAAACTTACCGGTGATTGTTCAGATACTTCGCCAAGAGTGGTACCCACCACCAAATCTCCATGATCATTGATACGTAACGCATCGTGATGCGATACGGCAAGTTGTATTTGATTGGGATTTGCTCCAGGTGATACGATGAAGTCGTATTTGACTTGACCGTCTACCACATCAAACACCAAGTCAATTCCATCGTAAACATCCTTATAGACAACACGCTGATGTGCTTCCAACCAATCTCCACCTGCTCTGCTGTGACGTTTGTTAGAAGAGGTAGGACGACTCGCTGCAATTACCGGATTGGGATTAGCACCAACCAAATCAACATCTACTCGATGGGTTTTAATGATAAGGTTTAGGTCGTTCAAACCTTTACTGCGAATACGACGCAACATTGTTTCTTCGTCGTACTGTTCTAAAGATCTAAACTGATATGAAAACCCACCCTGCCTTAGAAAAAACTGAAACGCTCCGTCATCTTTTACAAAGAGTGCCGAAGCGTTTCTAATTTGTCCGTTGTTTTTAACAAACGCATCATTTGCTTTTAGCTGAAACGAAAAGAGTAAAAACAATGAGAATAAGGTGGTAATTGATCGAATCATGTCATTTTATTTAAGTGTATGGCAAATTTACTAATTACCTACACGTAAAAAAATGACAAAAATCATGCATCAACCCCAATCATCAATATCCAAGAGCTTTCGCACTTGACGGGCGATATGCTGTCCGTTATCTCCGTCATCTAATACAAAACTCACTTTTTCCCCCGGCTGCAGTTCGCTAAACTCGCAATCCTCTACATCGGTGTAGTGAAAAAACAAGTTGTTGTTAGGAAAACGAATGAAACCAAAGCCTTCTTTTAACGACAAAATTTCGCTTTCTAAAGTATCGCCCGATACAGCATCGAGGTGTGCTTCATCAAACTCTTCGTCGTCTTCGGCATGGGTATAGTCGTCGCTGTAATTGTCGTTGTAGTTGTCGTCGTGGCGATGTTTGTTTTCAATTTGCACAAACAGGTTGTTAACAATATCGTTATCGGCTTCGTCAACATCATCGATAAGCTCGTGCATAGCGAGTGGAAACGAACACGAATCGAGCAAGTCCTGTGAAGTGCGCGTTTGCTTGCGCATGCCCTCGTGATTGGTGTACTCAAAATCCCATGACAAAATCATCACTTTTACGCCCAGTGCATTGAGTTTGCGAACTAAGGGCGTGTATTCACCGTCTGACACGATCAACACTATGGTTGTAAATGACTTTTGGTGAGCCAACTCATACGCTTCCAGCGCGAGCGACATATCTACACCCTTTTCTTCTTTTCTACCGTGAATCAATCGCAGAGGAAGATAGTGCGTCACAACACCCTCATGCGTCAAAATATCGTCAAACAATCGGTCGTAGTACAATTGGTTTCCGCGCTGACTGGCTTCGTATGCCGAGCTGCGACCGCGGAAATAATGGGCATCGACAATTTGACAAAGGTTAAAAGGAAGACCTGTTTCGTATGAAATTTGATTGCGGATGAAAGAATGAATACCTGCAACACTTAATCTGCGACGACGTTCATGCGTGTAATAATAATAGTTGCTCACATGATGAAAATAATTCCCGTCGTAAAAAACGCCTATACGCTCCATTTTTAAAACATTTAATTAATTTATAATACTAAAATAATTCCCGTTTGGTTCGCTGTAGTTTCTCAAAATAAAACACCAAAGCGATATTGCCACGGACTTGCAAATATAGCGGTATTTGGGTTATGCAGCACATTGTATAATATTCCTACCGTAACACCGCCTCTTCCTTGCCTAAAAAAGGCCAAAGGCCCAACAAATAACTGTTGAACATTACTGATTTCGTTACCTGCCTGAAGCCACAAATAATCAAATTCTGCATTGATCAAAAGATCTGCCGGAAGATTATCCGTTACAGCACTTGGCAAACGGTACATGCTGTAAACGCCCGGGCCGTGAATATTAAATGCACTGAACCCGGTTTCGCGCCAATTAATATACGTGTAGCTACCACCGACCAACAACTGATCGGTAAACCAATAACCAAGACGCGGCGTAAGCATCACACTGCGTATATCGCCAAAAGATATAAAAAAGTTCCCGCCAAACATCCACTTAGATGGTTGCGTTGTATCCACCGATTGCTCTTCGTATGGATCTTTTAAATCATCAACCACGTATTGTGCTTTGATCAAAGCGTTTGACAACAGCAAGCAAATCAAAAGAATATACCAACGCATTTTATACAATGTGTTAAATAAAAAATGACAACGCAATAATTCGTCTCAATGCGTTAACGTGTTGTAATTTTACGGCCAAATTAAGTCTTGACAAAATTATGGATCGTTTTTCTTTTCTCGGTGGCATTCACGCATCTTTTGTTGATGAATTATACGAGAAGTATCTCAAGTATCCCGACAGTTTAGAACCCAGTTGGCGCGCATTTTTTCAAGGCTACGATTTCGCCCGTGAATCTTATGGCGATGACGTCATAGATTTTGATGGCGGCGTATGCATTCCCCCAGAAGTTCCGGAAAAAATTGAAAAGGAGTTTCGCGTATTGGACTTAATTAATGGCTATCGCTCGCGTGGTCACCTTTTCACACAAACTAACCCGGTACGTGATCGCCGAAAGTACGAGCCTACTTTAGACCACAAGAATTTCCACCTCACGGATGAAGATCTCGACATAACCTTTGAAGCTGCAAAGGAAGTTGGTCTTAAAGAACCCAAAACGCTCCGCGAGATCATCGATCACCTCAAAACGGCCTATTGTCTAAGTATAGGTGTTGAGTTCAACCACATTCGCAAGCCCGATAAGTTCAAATGGATTCTCGCTGAAATTCACAAAAACGCCAACCAACCGAATTTCAACACTGACCAAAAAAAATACATATTAAAAAAACTCAACGAAGCAGTTGGCTTTGAAGCCTTTCTCAATACAAAATTTGTTGGTCAAAAACGCTTCTCCATCGAAGGAGCAGAGTCCATGATTCCCGCCCTGAGCATTGCCATTGAAACGGCGTCGGACTTAGGAGTAAAAGAAGTTGTTATGGGCATGGCACACCGCGGACGTCTGAACGTATTGTCCAACATCTTTGGAAAAACCCAACGCGATATCTTTTCAGAATTCGAAGGCAAGGCGTTTCAAGAAGACGAGTTTGATGGTGACGTAAAGTATCACTTGGGGTATTCTACCGAAAAGACACTTGATAACGATACCAAAATTGAACTCACACTCTCCCCCAATCCATCGCACTTGGAGGCGGTTAACCCGGTTGTAGGTGGAATTGCACGCGCCAAACGCGACATTGCACATGATGGAGATTCCAAACGCGTAATGCCGGTACTCATACACGGTGATGCGGCCATAGCCGGTCAGGGAGTTGTGTACGAACACATTCAAATGGAAACCCTCAATGGATATACCTCCGGAGGAACATTTCATATCGTCATCAACAATCAAGTAGGATTTACCACCAATTACATCGACGGACGCTCGTCTACCTATTGTACGGATGTAGCCAAAACGATCATGGCACCTGTTTTACATGTCAACGGTGACGATACCGAAGCGGTTGTTCACGCATTTCGCTTTGCCGTAAAATATCGCCAACAGTTTAATCGCGATGTATTCGTCGACCTGCTGTGTTACCGCAAATACGGACACAATGAAGGCGATGAACCGCGCTTTACCCAGCCCAACCTCTACAAAATCATTTCCAAGCACCCTAATCCGCGTGACATATACCGCGATAAGCTTTTGAAAGAAGGTGTCATTTCGGAAAACCACATCAAAGAACTGGAAAAAGACTTCAAATCCATGTTGGAAATGAAGTACGACGAGTCTAAGAAAATTGAGAAAAACACCATTGAGAATTTTCTCATCGAAAAGTGGAAAGACTTTCGCGAATCGACTCCAGAAGATTTCGATGAAAGTCCGGAAACCGGGGTTAAAAAAGACATACTTCAAAAGGTTATCAACGCCATAACTAATTTACCCGACGACAAGTCCTTTATCCGCAAGGTGCAAAAACTAGTAAACGACCGCAAAAAAATGGTCGAAGAAAAAGACAAGCTAGACTGGGGTATGGGGGAACTGCTGGCCTACGGGTCGCTGTTGCAAGAAGGCCACAACGTTCGACTCAGCGGAGAAGACAGCGAGCGCGGAACGTTCAGTCATCGCCACGCCGTTATGCGCGTTGAAAAATCTGAAGAACGTTACGTTCAACTCAATCACATCGACGCAGACCAAGCCAAATTTGAAGTGTATAATTCACTCCTATCCGAGTATGCGGTTATGGGATTTGACTACGGCTACAGTTTGGCCGCTCCCAATGCCCTTACCCTCTGGGAAGCACAATTTGGCGATTTTGTCAACGGTGCGCAAATCACCATCGACCAGTTTTTAAGTGCTGCGGAAGACAAGTGGAAAGTTCAAAGCGGTCTTGTATTACTCCTACCGCACGGGTACGAAGGGCAAGGTGCAGAACACTCAAGTGCACGATTGGAGCGGTTTTTACAGCTGTGTGCGCAATACAACATGCAGGTTGTCAACATCACATCGCCGGCAAACTTCTTCCACGCCTTGCGCCGACAGATGCACCGATCTTTCCGCAAACCGCTGGTGGTTATGTCACCCAAAAGCCTACTGCGCCACCCGCGCTGTACCTCCTCATTAGCAGAATTCACCAGCGGCCGTTTCCAAGAAGTCATTGATGACGCTTCAGCAAAACCCGAACATGTCAACACATTACTGTTTTGCAGTGGAAAAGTTTACTATGAACTATTGGCCAAAAAAGAAGAAGACAAACGAGATGATGTGGCCATCATTCGCTTGGAACAGTTATACCCCTTAGCTGAAAAGCAAATCGAAGCGATTTTAGACCGGTACCCAAGCTCAGTAAAAAAGAGATGGGTACAAGAAGAACCCGCCAATATGGGTGCTAATTGGTACATTCGCGCCACAAATGCGCTTAGTGGCGATTTTGAAACGATAAGTCCACGTGCCAGCGCAAGTCCGGCATCGGGCTCGCATCAAGTTGCGATAGCCGTTCAAAAACAAGTCATCGAAAATGCATTCAAATAATTTTTAAACCATCTTTTCCATCATATTATGATACTTGAAATGAAAGTGCCCTCACCGGGCGAATCCATCTCCGAAGTCGAAATTGCTGCCTGGTTGGTAGAATCTGGAGATTACGTTGAAAAAGACCAAGAAATAGCCGAGATTGATTCCGATAAAGCAACTCTTGCCCTTCCGGCAGAGGAAAGCGGAATCATCGAGCTGATTGCTGAAGAAGGCGATGTGGTAGAAGTAGGACAAGTTGTTTGCAAAATCGACACCGACGCGAAAAAACCGGAAGGTGATGGTTCTTCATCCAAAAAGGAAAGCAAGTCCGAAAAAGAAGAGACCAAATCAGAATCCAAGTCGGATGCTCCCGAAAAAAGCGACGAAGACAAGGGCGAGAAAGCGCCAGAAAAGAAAAAAACATATGCATCGGGAACACCCTCTCCTGCCGCGCGAAAAATGCTTGCCGAAAAAGGCATCGACGCTAAAAATATTAAAGGCACAGGAAAAGACGGTCGCGTAACTAAAGAAGATGCCCAAAATGCCGTTGCCAGCATGGGAACAGCCACCGGCAAACGCAGCAGTGAACGCAAACGCCTATCCTCTTTACGACGCAAACTCGCCGAACGCTTGGTGAGCGTAAAAAATGAAACAGCCATGCTCACCACCTTTAACGAGGTGGACATGAAACCTATTTTTGACCTGCGCAGTGAATACAAAGAAGCCTTTAAAGAAAAACACAATGTTGGACTTGGCTTCATGTCGTTCTTCACCCTTGCCGTGGTTAAAGCGCTTCAGGAATTCCCTCAAGTCAACGCCATGATCGACGGAAACGAAATGATCGCCTATGATTACTGCGATATATCCATTGCAGTTAGCGGCCCCAAAGGGCTTATGGTGCCAGTAATCCGCAACGCCGAAAACCTAAGCTTTGCCGGAGTGGAAAAAGAAGTAAAGCGATTGGCACTACGCGTACGCGATGGAGAAGTTACCATCGACGACATGACCGGCGGTACGTTTACCATTACCAATGGAGGGGTATTTGGTTCCATGCTGTCTACCCCCATCATCAATCCACCACAGTCGGCAATTCTCGGAATGCACAACATCGTGGAACGTCCGGTAGCCGTTGACGGTCAAATCGTGATCCGCCCCATTATGTACGTTGCACTGAGCTACGATCACCGCATCATCGACGGTAGAGAGTCCGTAGGCTTTTTGGTGAAAGTCAAAGAATGCCTCGAAAACCCTACCGAGCTACTGATGGACAACAATGTGAAAAAAACACTCGAATTGTAAATCAGCTTTTTACAACTGCTGGCCAAATTGTTTGATTCCCAAATTTCCAAACAATTTGGCCAGTTTTTGTTTATTAGTTGTTGAGTATTTCTGCAAAAAACGTTTATGAGAAAACGAACGCGTACAGACGACGACCGTCCTTCAAAAAAAATATCCAAGTCGGCAGTTAAAGAAGCCCTCAAACTATATGCTTACATTCGCCCCTACCAAGGTCGTTTTTTAGTAGGCATGGCGTTTCTCTTGCTCTCATCGGCGGCAAATTTGGTGTTTCCTAAGCTTCTCGGCGATTTGGTGGATGCCGTGAGTGATGACAACTTCCGCGAAGCAATTACCAACGTTGGACAGTTGCTCCTCTTAGTATTGGGTGCACAAGCGCTCTTTTCATTTTTTCGCATCATTTTGTTTGTTCAGGTGTCTGAAAAGGCACTGGCCGGTTTGCGCCAAGCAACGTACAGACACCTCATCCAATTGCCCATGTCGTTTTTCAATAAACGCCGCGTGGGAGAACTCAACAGCCGCATTTCGGCAGATATATCACTCCTACAAGAAACCTTTACCACCACCTTGGCAGAGTTTTTACGACAGATGCTTATTATTATTGGTGGGATTACGCTGTTGGCCATTACCTCGTGGAAACTCACACTTTTCATGCTCGCCATCTTGCCACCAGTGATCATCATCACCGTAATATTTGGCAAATTCATTCGTCGGTATGCCAAAACTGTTCAAGAAAAAGTAGCGGATAGTCAAGTCATCGTAGACGAGACCCTCCAAGGGATTTTCAACGTCAAATCATTCGTAAGTGAAGCCTTTGAGGTGATGCGCTACCGCGATAGAACCGATGAGGCAGCCCGTGCCGGCATCAAAGGTGGCCTTTATCGAGCCGCGTTTGCCTCCTTTATCGTATTTGGTTTATTTGGGGCGCTTGTTGCCGTAATTTGGCGAGGTGCAACCATGATTGCCACCGGGGAATTGCAAACCGGACAGCTCTTTGCCTTCATCATTTACTCGGGGTTCATCGGCGGAAGCATTGGTGGATTGGCAGACGTTTACAGTCGCATCCAAAAAGCTGTGGGCGCTGCAGAATCCCTACTTGGCATCTTCGACGAAACGCCCGAGCCACTGGAGATCGGCGTTAAACATGAGCACCGTCTCAAAGGAGAAATTGACGTGCACGATCTTCATTTTGCTTACCCCTCTCGACCGGATGTTGCGGTGATTAAAGGGGTAACCTTTTCCGCAAAACCCGGAGACCGTGTTGCCGTTGTGGGAGCCTCCGGGGGAGGAAAATCTACACTAGTGAGTTTACTGCTTCAGCTATACCGAAATTACGAAGGGAAAATAATCTTTGACGGCACAGAAGCCCGTAAACAATCTCTGCAAAGCATTCGCGCTAGCATTGGTGTGGTACCGCAAGAAGTTTTGCTCTTTGGCGGCAGCATCAAAGAAAACATTCTTTACGGAAAGCCCGACGCCACTGACGACGACGTGACAGAAGCCGCTAAGAAGGCATTTGCGCACGAATTCATCACGAATTTTCCCGAGGGTTACGACACCCTTGTTGGAGAACGCGGCGTTCAACTGTCTGGCGGTCAAAGACAACGCATTGCCATTGCGCGTATGATGTTAAAAGACCCCGCCATCCTCTTGTTGGACGAAGCAACCTCCGCCTTAGACAGCGAATCCGAACACATGGTACAAAAAGCTCTTGAAAAACTTATGGAAGGCCGCACCAGCATCGTCATAGCGCACCGCTTGTCAACCATTCGAAATGCCGACCGTATTTTAGTGATGCAAAACGGCCAAATTGTGGAAAGCGGAACCCACGCCGAATTACTCAGTCAAGAAAACGGAATTTTCCGTGAGTACGCCGATATGCAACGCATGGGTAAGGAATCTTAGCCGCTCATTGACCAACCTGAGTAAGCCTCTCCATGTCTTTACTTTGCAATCGTTTTTTCAAACAAGTTTAATCCGTACCTTTACAACGTGATCAACAGATGGAAAAATAGGTACAACGCTCTGCGGAAACACCTCTGGTTTCGCATACTAAGCAATCGCTACGTCATTATGACTGCGGCCTTTGCTGTATGGATGACCTTTTTAGACATCCATTCGTGCCAAGTACACCGAGAAATCGATCGGGAAATGGCCGATATTGAAAACAGCATCGACTACTACCGCGAGGAAATTGCCCGCGACGAAGAAATGCTTCTGCAACTGGAAAGTCAGTCGGAAATGCTGGAAAAATTTGCGCGCGAGCAGTATTTACTACGTCGTGAAAATGAGGAGATCTACATCATCGATACTGCCTTGCACTAAACACACCTACTTTAGTACTGCTTTATAACAATTGATTTGGTTTCTCTGAATCCGTCACCCTCAACAATAAGTATGTACCTCCCCGTTGGCAAACGGGAAACATCAATTGCGATGGCCTCTTTGGCGGCTTTATTCTCATCTAGTAAAACAGTTCCACTTGTAGCAACTACAATAATCCTAACGTCAGAGGCCGGTGGATCATCTAAACGAATCGTTATTTCCTCTAATGCGGGATTGGGGTAAATCCACAACCGATCTGCCTGAGGCGCACGAACTAAAACACGACGATGCATTGTGTGCCCTTCAGCGCCCAGAATCAAACGATAGTAATACGCGTTATTCTGCTCAACAGTCGTATCCGTAAAGGTATAATCAATAGGTTGGGTTGGACTTCCACACAAGCCCTTAATGACGCCCACTGTTTTAAAAACACTATCAGCATCCAATCGACGCTCCACCGTGATGCCGTTACAAGTAAACCCCCTATTAAGCTGCCAGCTGAGAAGCACCGACTCATTACCCGCATCAACTGTGAAATATCCGAGAGCGCGGTTTTCTAGCTGTGCATTCACCACAAAGGAGGTAAACAAGCACACAACAATCACATTCCACTTAGACATCTTCATAGACACAAAGATACAATTGCAACGCAACAATTTTGGTAAAACTACAATAACGAATGCGTAACAATTTGGTAACATAGGGTTGGATTCGCATTCAGACTTTCGCGGCGTAATAATTTTGTAACAATTTTGTAATGTTTAAGCAACATTTGGTAGTTATTGTGTTCGTATTTTTAGTCTTTACGAGCCACGTGACGGCGGCAAATAACCCAATTGATAACGAGCGTTCTACCGAAGGTGGAGCCGACAGTATTTCCAACATCAATTACGATCACTACAACTGGTTTGAAAAACTTTCGATTAGAGGTTATGCTCAAGTTAGGTACAACCGCTTAATGGAAACAAATCCAGATTTACGTTGCGAGCAGTGTGACCGTAGTTGGGGAAAAAACGGGGGCTTCTCATTTAGACGGATTCGCCTCATCTTTTTCGGCAACGTACACCCTCGTGTATTTGTATACATTCAACCTGATTTTGCGTCAACCATTGGTGGCAGCGGCAACGTTGCACAAATACGCGATGCTTATTTTGATTTAGCCCTGAACGAATCGAAGACATACCGACTGCGCATTGGCCAAAGTAAAGTTCCTTTTGGTTTTGAAAATCTGCAATCGAGTCAGAACCGCATTCCCTTAGACCGAAACGACGGAATGAATAGTGCCGTTGCCAACGAACGGGATCTCGGTGTGTTTTTTTACTGGGCACCGGAAAACATTCGCCGGCGATTTGCAGAATTGGTCAGTAACAACCTTAAGGGTTCTGGCGATTACGGCGTGTTTGGATTAGGTATTTACAACGGTCATACGGCCAATCAAATGGAACGCAACGAGTCTCCTCACCTTGTTGCCCGTGCCACCTACCCGTTTAAACTCGATAACGGGCAAATGTTTGAAACCTCATTACAAGCCTATCACGGTAAATTTGTGGTCAACAACATTTCCGACAACCTTAATCCTGGCCGAAGAGAGTTTACCGAGCGGCGTGCCGCAGCCACCTTTGTACTATATCCGCAACCATTTGGTTTGGTTATGGAATACAACGTAGGCTTTGGTCCCGAGTATAACCCGGAAACCAACAGCATTGAAAGTTTGCCCTTGCGAGGAGGATTCACACAAGCGCATTACTACTTAGAACACAAAACATACGGCCTGTTCATTCCCTTTGTCCGCTGGCATCAATACAGCGGAGGAAAGAAACACGAACTCGACGCTCGACGCCACCGCGTAGACGAGCAAGAAATAGGCGTGGAATGGCAGCCGCACCGCAACTTTGAATTGGTGGTGATGTACACGTTTTCGGATCGCACATTTGAAGACGCGCTGATACCAACCAACCGTCAGCGGGGAAGACTGCTGCGCATCCAAGCACAAGTAAATTTCTAAGTCGGTCGATTATTTCACCGCTGCCTCCTAAGTTTGCGGGCATGAATTGGATCGATACCCACGCCCACATATACCTACCGGAATTTGCCAACGACCAAGCGGAAATCGTAGACCGCGCTCGGCAGGCAAACGTCAACACAATCTTCCTCCCCAATGTTGACGCATCCACCACCGACAGTTTGCTCAACTTATGCGATCAGTACCCAACCATCTTTTTCCCCATGATGGGACTTCATCCTTGTTCGGTTAATGAGCAATGGGAAACTGAGTTAGACAAATTACACACAATTTTAACCCAAAGCGGGAGACGTTTTTATGCCGTTGGGGAAATCGGTTTAGATTTGTACTGGGACACGTCAACCCTAGACATACAAATAAAGGCATTTCAACGGCAAATAGAATGGGCCATATCCCTCGACTTACCCATCGTCATCCACGTTAGGGAGGCTTTTGAAGAAAGTTTTAATGTAGTGGAACAGTACCCCGAGGTACGTGGCGTATTTCACTGTTTCACGGGAAATACTGCCCAAGCCGAGTGGATTCAGTCACGTGGTATGTACGTAGGACTGGGCGGCGTGTCGACGTTTAAAAACAGCGGCATGGACAACGTTATCCCGCACCTCGACCGCAAGTTGGTGGTGTTAGAAACCGACGCCCCTTACCTCGCGCCTGTTCCTCATCGTGGAAAGCGCAATGAATCATCGTACATACCCATCATTGGAGAAAGAGTTGCTGCACTTTGGAACTGCTCAACGGAAGATGTAATGCACATCACTTCGGAGAACGCTCAAAACCTATTTCAACATGGCTAACATATTACTCATTTACACGGGAGGTACCATTGGGATGGTTAGAAATAAAGAAAACCAATCGTTGAGTGCCTTCAACTTCGACGCTTTGCTCAAACAAATACCCGATTTAAAACTCCTTGACGCCAATATTGATACAACCAGTTTCCCCGACCCGGTTGATTCGGCCAATATGGGGCCTTCGCACTGGCTGCTGCTGGCGAACATTTTAAACGACAACCGCGAGGCGTACGACGGATTTGTCATCCTTCACGGCTCCGATACCATGGCCTACTCCGCCTCGGCCTTGAGCTTTATCATGCGCGGGTTCAATAAACCCATCATCATGACCGGTTCACAGCTGCCCATAGGAATATTGCGCAGTGATGCGCGCGAAAACATCATCACGGCCATAGAAGTTGCGGCAAGCAGATACCCCAATGGAGAACCCGTGGTGAAGGAAGTGTGTGTGTACTTCGAATACCAACTGCTACGTGGAAACCGCGTTTTGAAACACTCATCGCAGCAGTTTAACGCATTCACCTCTCCCAATTTCCCCCCATTAGCAGAGATTGGCGTAGACGTACACTTCAACTACGACCATTTGCTGCCGGCACAACAAACCGATGACAACAAACACATTCAGCTTAATCCCAACATCATTGCCTACACCCTATTTCCCGGACAATCGCATAAATTTTTAAGACAACTAATCGACGGGGGAAATATTGAAGGACTTTTACTCATCACTTACGGGTCGGGAAATGCGCCAAAGGACATAGATCTCGAAGGTACAATAACACAAATGATCGATCATAATCAACCCGTGGTGAATATATCGCAGTGCTATTCCGGCAGAGTACGCCAAGATTTATACGAAGCTGGGCGATGGATGCAAGACTTGGGAGTGATATCGGGAAAGGATTTAACCCGCGAAGCAGCCATCACAAAAATGATGTATTTACTTGGTGATCAGGATAAAAGTAATGCTTTTAGACATTGGATGCAGTCAAATCTCTGTGGGGAATTAACATAAACAAGGTGTTAAGTTTTATGCAAACCCAAAAAAAAACAATGAAATCACGCGTATATTTTTTGATACGCAGGAAAAAACAATATATTTGCGCTTGCAAACACAAAAACGTTTGTGTTTAAAATAAAACCAGAGGAGAGGTGTCCGAGTGGTCGAAGGAGCACGCCTGGAAAGTGTGTATACCCCAAAAGGGTATCGAGGGTTCGAATCCCTCTCTCTCCGCAGTAATTTTTAATTTGTAGCACCAACTATTTTTAACCAACACACATCATGATGAAAAAGGTGTTTTCTATTTTTACCCTAGTCGCAATGCTTTCTTCGAGCACCATTGTTTACGCTCAAAGTGAAGTTGAAGACGTCGCCATAGACGAAGAAGCGGTTGAAATGACCGACGAAGAAATGACCGATACAACAGCAGCTGACGAAGAAGCAGACGATGACGTTGCCGCCATGCCTGTTAAAGAAGATTACGAAGAAGAAGGTGCAACGGAAGAGCGTCAAACCATTCACCAAATCATTAAAGAAAAGTTCATCGAGGGCGGTCCCGAATTTATGGGCATCGTTCTTCTCGTACTTATCCTTGGTCTTGCCATTTGCATTGAGCGTATCATTTACCTCAACCTTGCAACTACCAACAATCGCAAACTCATCAACAACGTGAGCGACGCGCTTAAGTCCGGCGGTGTTGAAAAAGCTAAGGAAGTATGTAAAAACACACGCGGCCCCGTTGCCAGCATTTTCTACCAAGGTTTAGATCGTGCCGACGGTGGCATCGACGTTGTTGAAAAATCCATCATCTCCTACGGCAGTGTTCTCATGGGCCAGTTGGAGCGCGGAGTTTCTTGGATCAGCTTATTCATCGCCTTGGCGCCCATGCTCGGGTTTATGGGAACAGTTATCGGTATGATTGGCGCATTCGACGCCATTGAAGCCGCTGGTGACATCTCTCCATCACTCGTTGCGGGTGGTATTAAAGTAGCACTCTTGACAACCGTATTTGGTTTGATTGTAGCCATCATTCTGCAAATCTTCTACAACTACATCGTTGCTAAAATCGACAACATCACCAACTCGATGGAGAACGCGTCGATTGAATTGATCGATTTGCTGGTATCACACAAATCTTAATTCGTTATGATTGAAAATATTGCTCCGGCTGCCATAGTTCTAACCTACATCTTGATAGGATTAAGTGTAGCCGTCATTGTTGGTTTTGCTGCCGTAAAGGTTGCAACCAATTTTAAACAGTCGCAAAACACCATCATCGGATTGGTGCTCATGATTTTGATTTTTGTAGTGAGCTACTCTGCGTCTTCGGGTGCAGATTACGTTCAATACAAAGCCGAAATGGGCATCACAGAAACAATATCGAAACTGGTGAATGCCGGAATCGTAACCTTTGCCATCACTGCCGGTATTGCGATTGTATCCATTTTGTACGCCGAAATTAGTAAAGCGATAAAGTAACACCATGGCCAGAAGAGAAGCTCCGGAAATTAATGCAGGGTCAATGGCAGATATTGCCTTCCTGCTACTGATTTTCTTCCTCGTTACCACCACTATGGACGTCGATTCGGGTATTGCCCGCAAATTGCCGCCGTACGACGAACAGCAGGCACCCCCACCACCGGTAAAAAAACAAAATATTTTACAGGTGCTGGTGAATGCCAACGACGAAATCTTGGTGAATGATGATTACATGGAGCTTCGCGATTTGAGATTAAAGGCCGTGCAGTTTATCGACAACAACCACAAAGGCGATTGCGATTATTGTCAAGGCACTCGTGATGCAACCATGTCTGAGAACCCTGAAAAACACGTCATCTCGCTGCAAAACGACCGCGGAACAAGCTACGAAATGTACATTGCAGTTCAGAACGAGTTGACCGCTGCGTACCGCGAATTGCGCAACCGCGAAGCACGACTTCGTTATGGCCGCAACTATGACCTTCTCAATGAAGACGACGCTAAAGCAGTAGCTAAACTATTCCCACTCAACATTTCTGAAGCCGAACCTTTAAAGCTGTAAGATGTCAAAGTTTAAAAAGAAAACAGGTGGAAAAGGGCCGGGTATATCAACGGCGTCCCTACCGGATATTGTATTTATGCTTCTTTTCTTCTTTATGGTCACAACGGTCATGAGAGAGGTTGAATTGAAACTCCAAAACACAAAACCACGTGCTACGGAAGTCAAAAAACTGGAAAAGCGTTCGCTCGTATCCTACATCTACATTGGTCCACCAAAGGAAATGTACCAACCGCAGTTCGGTAAAGAACCACGCGTTCAATTGAACGATCAATTTGCGCGTTTGGATGACATTCAACAGTTCGCCATCGCCGAAAAAGAAGAAAAAAGTGAGTCGGAACGACCACTTATGCAGTTCTCCATAAAGGCCGACAAAGGCGTTCGTATGGGTATTGTTTCTGATGTTAAATTGGAACTACGCAAAGCCAACGCTCTTAAAATCAACTATTCTACAGAAAAAGGTACGCCGAGACCTTTAGAATAAATACACATTTATTCCTACACATTTTCGTTGGTGCTAATTTGATGCTTTCTATTGTATCTTTGTCGGCAGTTCAGACGCTCTTCGTTTGCAATGAATGGTCAGAGTTTTTTAGTGCACGTATGCCTCTTAGTCGTTAGCGATACGTTGATTAAAAAGTTCGCCTCATTCACATTATGACGGACGTTTTTTAATTAATCGCTAATTCCAAAAAACACATGGAATCATTCTCAATGTTGGGCCTACCCGACAATGTTACACGTGCCATCGACGCACTGGGTTTTACAGAACCTACCTCAATTCAACAACGCGCCATACCTACGCTACTCACCTCTGACGGTGATGTCATCGCCTTAGCACAAACGGGTACTGGGAAAACAGCCGCTTTTGGTCTTCCGATGGTTTCCCGCATCGACGCAAAAATAAAAGCAGTACAAGGCATTATCTTATGTCCTACCCGTGAGCTTTGCATCCAAATTACCAAAGATTTGGAAAATTTTGCCCGCTTCAGCGACCACGTTAGCGTTACGCCCGTTTATGGTGGTGCTAATATTTCTACGCAGATTACGCAAATCAAACGCGGCACACAAATCATCGTAGCCACCCCCGGCCGTATGGTCGATTTGATCAACCGCGGTGCCGTTAAATTACACGAGCTGCGCTTTGCCGTACTCGACGAAGCCGACGAAATGCTCAACATGGGCTTTAAAGACGAGCTCGATCGCATTCTCGAAGAAACACCTGCTTCCAAAACAACCTGGTTGTTTTCCGCCACCATGCCGTCTGAAGTAGCGCGTATTGCCAAGCGCTATATGAACAACCCCGAAGAAATTAAGGGTTTAGGTGCGCAAACCTCCAACATCAATATCAATCACTCGTTTACGGTGGTCCGCCCGCAAGATAAGTACCGCGTACTGCGCCGTATCGTTGACGCAAACCCGGACCTCTACGCCATTGTATTCTGCCGTACACGCAGAGATACTAATGAAGTTGCCGAAAAACTCATCAAAGACGGATACGCCGCTGATGCCATTCACGGTGACCTTTCTCAGGCACAACGCGAAATGGTAATGAAGCGCTTCCGCAATCACAACATTAAACTCCTCATCGCTACGGATGTGGCTGCACGCGGCATTGATGTCAACGACATTACGCACGTCATCCATTATCACCTACCCGATGAGGCGGAAAACTATACCCACCGCAGTGGACGTACCGCACGCGCAGGTAAAAGCGGTGAATCAATCGCCCTTTTGAGCAGTCGCGATAAAGGTAAACTGCGCGGCTTCGAACGCGCTACCGGTACCAAGTGGACGGAATACAATATTCCCGAGCCAACAGACATCGTACAAGCGAAAATGCTGCAAACCCTCGATGCGCTCAAAAACACCGAAATCCATCCCGATGTCAGTGACATGCTGAACACCATGAGCGGCGATCTCGCCCATTGGGACGTTCGTGAGCTGTTGGGCAAAATCATGAGTGCGGAAATGACCAAGCTCATCGCCTACTACAAAAACGAGCAACGCGTAAATACAGAGTCTGCCGGACAAGGCAGCAGAACGCCTAAAGGCGCCTCTAAACTGTTTGTCAATCTCGGAAAGTATGACCGTGTATCGGAGAAAGATCTCAAGATCTTTTTGGCCGATATGGCAAAAATCGATGTTAACGACTTCTCCTTTGTGAGCATGCGCAACAGCTACTCGTTTGTTGAAGTGAAAGACAGTTTGGCCAAAAAACTCGTTAAAGGGTCTGAAGGTTCGTTTTACGGAGACCGCCCCGTAGTGGTTGAAGTTCGCGACCACGAACAAGGCGGACGTGCAAAACACAGCAAAAAAGGCAAGTTTCAAAAGACCAACGGCAAAAAGAAATTTGGCAAACGCAAACGCGTCAAGTTTTAAAGAACTTTTAAGCCGATCGCACTATTGTAGGTTTTAATAACAGAAAAATTTACATAAATTCGCGGCTTGAAATAAGACTTTAATGCAAAGTCTCAGTGCCTGTTTTATAAAGTACTAGAGTACGGTTGTGGAAGAAAGAAACGTGTAAGTTGTTTCTTCCCCATTAAAACACAGTACAGGTTATGTACTTTACTAACAGACACTAACTATGGGGTGTGCCATATTAATGTAAACGCACTTAACCACTGCACACGTCAATCACACCGTGATGTGATGTAGTGGTTTTCAAACAAAATACTTTAACCAATGAAGCGACTTGTTGTTTTATCACTAGTCTCCTTACTCACTGCCTCTTGTGTGTCTAAAAAGAAGTTCACCGAACTCGAAGACAAGCACCAAGAAACCTCCTCTAAGCTCAGTCAGGCCAAAATGGAATTGGCTGCATGCCTCGACGACAAGAAAAAAACCTCGAAAGAGATTGAATACTTGCGCAGCGTAAACTACAAACTTTCCGAAAACATCGGTGAGCTTTCACTGCTTTCTCGTAAAGAAGCCGAAAACCTCCAAAGTTCGTTGCAAAGCATTCGCGAAAAGGATCTCCAAATCAAGACCATGCAAGAAGCGGTGAACAAAAAAGATTCGGTTACCCTTGCACTCGTTACCAGTCTTAAAGGTGCCATTGGCGACTTGGACGACGAAGACATTTCCGTTAATGTTGACAAAGGGGTAGTGTTCGTTTCCATCAGCGACAAATTCCTATTCCGCTCCGGTAGTTTTGCCGTCAACAATGCAGGAAAGGAGGTTCTCGGAAAGGTTGCTAAAATCATCGAAAGCAAACCAAGCTTTGAGGTCATGGTTGAAGGGCACACAGATGACAAATCCATCCTCACCGATTGCTTGCAAGACAATTGGGATCTCAGCGTAAAGCGCGCCACCAGCATTGTACGCTTATTGCAAGACGACCATAACGTGGCGCCCGGGCGCCTAACCGCGGCTGGTCGCAGTGAATACATTCCCATTGCCAGCAACGAAACTGCCGATGGACGTTCTAAAAACCGACGTACACGCATCGTCATCATGCCCAAACTCGATGAGTTTTACGGTATGATCGAAGACGAGCTCGCCAAAAACAAATAGCATCTGCACACCGAACACTATAAAAAGCTGCTTTTCATTTAAAGCAGCTTTTTTTTTAGCCAAACATCACTAAGCCATCAAAAATAATTTAGTGAAATAGTGCTGCCATATACCAAACCTTTTCATTTTCGTTTGTAATTTAGCGGCGTAAAAAAACAAACGCATTATGCTATCATATACACTTGGCTGGTTCGCATTCCTCATCATTTTTGGTATGGGGTTCTCAATGTTGATTTTCCTATCCCTCTTCATAGGGTACTGGTTAACTCTAGTGGGATTAGAAAAAGTAAATCCCAAATTAGCCCATAAGATGATTGGACATAAGGAAGAAGACGATAACGCCTAAGTATCGTCAACATCCGGCAGCATTGCCACGACAATATTCAAACCCCAAGATCAGTTTTGATCTTTGGGTTTTTTTTTGAAAATGCTGAGAAGTTGAGGTGTTGAGGTGTTGAGGTGTTGAGGTGTAAAAAAAATCAAAGGAATCTATTCAAAAGGGAGTGTTCAAAAAAGTGTATAAAAAACGATAGACTATTTATTAGGAAACGTGTATCCAGACGACAGACAGCAGCAAACCCCGTAGGGGTGTAGATGATTATAGCACAATGGTGCAACAACCGGCTGCATACCAACCCCGTAGGGGTGTGGATGATTTAATAGCTAATCAATATAGAACGCTGATGACGCGGATTTTCAAACTCGGATTTTTTAAAATCAGTGTAGATTAGCGTTGCAAAGCGTCCGCGTTATCCTCGTTCCTTCAATTACACATCGAATCAGCGAATGCTTCTGTATTTACCTTTCGTCAATCATTTTACATTTATAAAGACGCAATAAATTGCGTCTCTACAATTGCCATGTATAAAAAACAAAAACGCACG
>SKIJ01000162.1 GCA_007116495.1 Cryomorphaceae bacterium
GTTGTCCAGCCTAACTAGACCATCTCATTACTCTTTCTTCTTGCGATTCAATGCCTCCAAACTGTGAATAGATAAAGGATGCGTTTGTTAATAAACAAACGGTTAGTAGAATCTTCAACTTAGTATACATGTTTCACATATTTAAAATAACAAATGAATTGTTGTATTTATTCCTATTCAAATATAGTGTGAATGTTTTGAAAAAATAAAAAATACACGGATTTTAACATTCGAAAAATCATGGGAAGTGGTATGATGAGAAAAAGATGTGAAAACAAGCTAATAAGTTAAGTATGTCCATATAGTCGTGGTGGCTGAATTAGAAATCTAAAGAGCAAGACATGCGATTCGGATAGCTATAGGAGTGTTCGTATTGACTCCCCCTACATCACCACCAACCTCTCCACCGCACGCTTACCTTCTGCATAAACTTCCACCATGTAAACCCCGGCGGCTACGTGCAGCTGCTGCTCTATGAACTGTTTGTTGATGCCCGTAATCAAGCGAACGGTTTGTCCTTTAGCATCGGTGATCCGAATGGTGTACTCGGCGTATATTTTACCGAGGTCTATGGTGAATTGTCCGGTATTGGGGATGGGGAATATGCGTATGTCTGTCAAGTCAAAACCGACAACGCCGATTTGATAGATCAAATAGCACGAGGAGGTGTCCACGCAGTTGTTTTGGGATACTTCTACCGCATATTCCCCATTTACCGTAGGGGAGAATACCGCAGCAGTGGCGCCGGGAATGGGGTTGAAGTTATCCTGACAATCGAGCCACTGGAAGGTGGCGCCCGTTGCTGTCGCGGTGAGTGATAAGACGGAGTCGGTTACGGAAACGTCCACGTCGTTGATGGTTAGGTGTAGCGTGACGATGGAATCACAGCCATTAGCATTTTGTATTGTGTCCACATAATTGCCGGATTGGGTGTAGGTTTGATTGCTTACCGGCCACGTATACGCCTCGCAGGCCGTAACCGTTTCGCTTCCACTCGTCGGTAAATTGATGGTTAAATGTAAGGTGACAATGGAATCGCAGCCGTTGATATTTTGCAGCGTATCCAAATAGGTTCCGGACTGGGTATAGGTTTGGTTGTTAAGAGACCAGATGTATTGTTCACAGGCCGTGATGTTGACGCTATCGCTCGTGGCGGGATTAATGATCAAGTTCAAAGTGACGATAGAGTCACAGCCATTGGTGTTTTGCAAGGTGTCTGCGTACAAGCCCGATTGGGTGTAGGTTTCGTTGTTCAATGGCCACGTATATTCCTCGCAAGCGGTTTGTTGGACGGTGTCAAAACTTACGGGCAACAGCTCCAAATCAAGTCGGATAATGGAGTCGCAGCCATTGAGTGTTGAAAGGGTATCGACGTACATGCCTGAGGTGGTAAGGGTTTGCCCCATCCAGGAAAAATCCAATGCACATGTGGTCGCTTCAAAAATGGTGTCATACTCCGGGTGAATGGTGAGATCGAGGAATATGGTGGAGTCGCAGCCGTTGACGGTAAATAGCTGTCGGGTGTAGGTTCCGGTCTCGGTAAAGGTTTCGTTGTTCCAAGAAAAGCGCCCGCATTCGGTGGCAATAATGGTATCGAATTCCGGCGGACACGGTCCTGCGTTGCCCAACTTGACAACGATGCCATCGAGACTAGCAAATTCATTGAGTATGATGGGAAAGTTTGTAGGACTCAAATTGGTAAAACGCCCTCCTTGTCCGCCCACGAAGGTTTTGCCGTTGAAGTGTGTTAGTGACCAACCATATTCTTGTCCTGGCCCTCCAAAAGTAGAGGCGTTTACAAAGCTGCCGCTGGTATCGAGCACGTGAACAAAAACATCTCTTCCACCTCTGCTCTCGCGAATTACGGTGTCGTTTGGACTACCAAAATCTACAGTTTCAAAAAACTCGCCCACGGTGAAAATTCGACTGCCCCATAGTTGTAAGTCGCGCGGACGGTCGTCTTGTGAGCCGCCAAAAGGCACTATCCAACGCATGTTGCCGTCTCTGTGGATGCTGGCCACGAACACATCAACACCGCCATTACTGGTAATTAGGTTTGGGGTGCCGCCCGGATTAAAATCGGTGCTTCCGGTAAATTCTCCGGTAACGTACACGTGGCCATTTTCGTCAACGGCCACGCCTCGCCCGAAGGTTGAAGGAGTAAGTCCGTAACTGTTGACCCACTTAAGATTAGCAACCGAATCGTACTTGGCGATGAAGACATCGTTGGAGCCACCGTTGCTGGTCAGCATAAACGTGTTTGGTAAATCGAAATTGGTGGTGTTGCGGTGTGCGCCCGTTACCAAGATGTTTAAAGAATCGTCGATGGCCAATGCATTGACATACTGATTGCTTGACCCATTGATCAGTTTGCTCCACTGATATTGTCCACCGGCCGAGTACTTAGCAAAATACCCCACCGAGTTGTTGCCTGAATACGTGCCGTTGCCTACCAGTGCCGGATCAAAGTCCATCCCACCGGCAAAGTTACCACCAATCAAATAATCGCCGTTCGGGTAAAATACTATGTCGTTGATCATGTCTACGTTTGTTCCGCCAATTCGGTAGCCATAAATTGCGTTTCCGGAACTGTCGAGCTTTACCTTAAAAATATTGGGACGATTGAAGATGCCCGAGGGAAGGGCCGTGATGGTGTCAAACCCCGATCCGGTTGGCAAAACGATGTCGTCGTGGAATTGTCCGCCTACGAGTACATTCCCTTGATGATCGACGGCCAGCGCAGTAGCGTCGTCTTCTCCGGTGCCGCCAAAACGATGTGCCCAGCGCAGCATGCCGCCTTGGGTGTATGAGGCCACAAAGGCATCGGTTTCGTCGGCAGCCGACAAGAATTGGGGAGTTCCATTGGGGTTAAAATCCACCCTGCCGCTGAATTTTCCGCAAACATAGATGTTTCCGGATTGATCATGGCGCACTCTTTTTGCTTCGTCGTTTGTTCCGCCGCCTCTACTTATGGTCGTCCAAGCGGTATCAAATCCACTGCTGTGCCGCGCCCAATACGAGCTTGCTATGTTGTTTGCACGTGAAAAGAGACTAAAACCACTCGCGCTGTCCAAGGTCATATCTCCACGAAACCAACCGCCTGTCCAAATATCCCCATTTGAACCCAGTGCAAGTGCTTGGGTATTTCCAAATACATGGGCTTGTGGCGCAATGAGACGGGAAAATGCACCATTTTGTATATCATACGCTGCCGCAAAGGGATTTCCGGCATTGTTGGTATTTACCATTGCCGTACCTACTCCGGGGTCTAAGTCGCCGGCGTTTAACAATCGACCGGACATCCAAACCCGAGCGGAATCGTCCACCATCATGTCGCCGGCATTGTCGGCTGAATTGCTGCCTGCTCTTACATTCCAAAGGTAACTCCCCGAGGTGTCGTAAGCGGCCATAAAAACATCCACGTTGGAGTTGGGGGAAGTAAAGGAAGGGGTTGATCCGCCGTGGTCAAATTGAATGTTGAAGCGGTAAGTTCCGTTGACAAAGACCACGGTATCGCCCGACAGTTTTAAATCAGCTCCCATATCTGTAGAGGTGCCCCCAATTTTTCTTGCCCAGAGAAAATCGCCGGTGGGAGAAGCCTTGGCCGCAAACACATCATTCCCGCCGGTCGTCGGCGTCGGCGATGGTGGGGTCGTTGGAAAGTTAATTGTTCCGGTAAAATCGCCACTGATGTAGATGTTGTCGTCGCTGTCTAGCTCCATGCCACGAGAGTTGTCAACACCACCACCCGGAATGGGGCTCACCCATGAAAAATCGCCGTTATTGGCATTGTAGGCGGCTATGAAGATATCGGCAAATCCTGCACTTATCACAGTGGAATTGGGCACCAGTGAATCAAACACCACGGTTTGGCTCACGTGACCGAGTACGATGACTTGGTTTTGACTATTGATGCGTACTCTTCTTCCCATATCAACAGAGTTGCCCATAAAAAACCGTATCCACATTAGGTTTCCCGTTGTGTCTAACTTGGCCACATAACCATTGGCGTTGTTGGGAGAAAATCCAAAAAAGGTTTGCGGGTTATTGTCTTGGGGAAATGTCATTCTTGCGGAAAAATACCCGGTGATGTAGATGTTCTCGTCATCGTCCATGGTTGCATCTATAATCTGAGCGGAACCACTACCGCTTACGGATTTCACCCATCTCAATTGACCGCTTTTTCCATAACGAGCAATGTATGAGCCTGCGGTGTTGCCACCCGGCTGAGAGACTAATGCTGTGGTATTGCTGTCGATATCAAAATCAATGAGACCGCGTAAGCGCCCAGTAGTTAGGATATCCCCGTTGTTATAAGGGACTACAACAAAAACCTCATCGTTGAGCCCGGGGCCGTCACCAAAATGAATGCGGTCGAGGTAGTCGAGGTTTTGGGCTTGTAAAAATAATGGCATCATACCTAGCAATGCGATGAGAAACCTAAAACGCTGCATATCGTTAAAATTTATGCTGCAAAGGTCGAGAATAAAGTCAATACGGCTGCTGTCAGAGTGCGGCTAATGAATAACAAAATCCATGATGACCTATAAATGCATCAAGCATGCTTCGGTTGCTTAATCCATCCGCTTAACGGGTTAATCAGTAAACATTTCGCAAAAATGCTTACATTTGCCTGTAAACCAAACCACATTTAATTATGAAAGTTTTAAAGTATTTTGTCATTGGGCTAGTAACCTTATTGGTACTTGTAGTTGTATTAATGTTTGTTGCGCCAACAGACTTCAAAATTGAGAGAGATATTGACATTAATGCCTCAAAAAGCATCATAAAAGAGCAGGTGATGTATTTTGAAAAATCAAAAGAATTTTCGCCCTGGCACGAAATGGATCCCAATATGGACGATTGGATAGAGGGCGAAGACGGCACCATTGGTGCTAAATATTTTTGGGATGGAAACGACGATGTTGGAGAAGGGTATCAGGAGTTGATAAGTGTAGAAGAAAACCGCGTAAACATTGACGTAACTTTTCTTCGTCCATTCGAAAGTGTAGCACACACCTATTTCAAGTTTGATGAACGTGAAAACAGCGTCAATGTATCTTTGGGTTTTCACTCAAAATTTCCGCGCCCTTTCAATGTTATGGGTTTGTTTTTCAATATGGAAGATGCCATAGGTGAGGATTATGAAAAGGGGCTTGCAAGTTTGAAAGAACTGGCGGAAGGCATTGCGGCAAAACAAGGGTCAGGTATTGAATTGGTAGAGCTTTCTGAGCGACACTATCTCGGTTCTCGAAAACGCATGCCCATGGATGAAATGGAGGCGTTTTTTGCCAAGCACTATGAAGAACTCTCTGCATATATAGGCGGCCATGATTTTGTTGAATCCAACGGCCGCGCCACGGCATTGTATTACGACTGGGACGAAGAGAACAACGAAGTAGAAGTTACAGCGGCGTTTCCTATTTCCGGTAATCTTGATCAAGTGTCGCTTGAAGGTTATGAGCAAATGTCTCTTTCCGGCAAAGCATACAAAGCCGTTCACCGCGGAAGCTATGAAACCATAGAAGAAACACACGGTATGATTCACTCTTTCTACGGCAAACACAACTTACCATTGCCGGATTTGGTAGTGGAAGAGTATGTCAATAACCCCAATGACGTTTCAAGCTCAGAAGAGTTGGTTACGAATATTTTTTATGTAGAAAAATAATTGGTTAATGCTTTTAAAGCATTCTGACTGCAAAGCTACTGTATTCAATTCCATATTTTTGGCAACACCTTGTAAATTGTTTTTTACTAGGTGTTGTCAAACGTATGTATTTACGGCAAACCTAAATTGGTCGACATCTTAGATATAGAAACACTTAATAACCGTACCCCTCTGATAACAACGGATTATAAAGGGATATAAGGAACATTTAACTATTCACTGAAACAAAGTACATCCCCATCTTCCCCTTCCCCTTGGCTTCAATTTCTCCCCTGAAGGTGCAACGGAAATCGTCTTTAACCAGCGCGTAAGTAGCTTCACTGATATTCACTTTCCCAACTTCCCCCGCGCTCTCCATCCGGCTGGCGGTATTTACCGTGTCGCCCCAAATGTCGTAGCTGAATTTTTTAACGCCAACGATACCCGCCACCACCGGCCCGGTGTGGATGCCGATGCGGATTTCGAAAATGGGTAGTCCAGCAGCGATTTTGGCTGCCTTGCCTTTTTCAACTATCTCAGCCATTTCTAGGGCGGCACGGGATACGTCTTGCGGGTGAGTAGAATTGGGACTCGGCAGACCCCCGGCGGCCATGTAGGCATCGCCGATGGTCTTGATTTTTTCGATGCCGTACGTTTCGCAGATGCGGCAAACTCGGAAAAACAGGCGTGTAAATCGGCCACGAGTTGTTTGGGTGATACCAGCTCACTCATGGCGGTAAAACCTTTGAAGTCGGTGAAGAGCACCGTTACCTGATCGATTTGTACAGCTTCAGCCGAGCCATTGGCCTTCAGCTCTTCGGCCACTTCTTCTGGAAGGATGTTCAGCAGTAAACTTTCACTGCGTTCTTTTTCTGTAGAGATCCGGTTACGCTGCGTAAAAAACACCGCTGCCAAGACAAACATCAGTCCCAATCCACCAAACAGCCCGTTTTGCTGGTTCTTTTTGGCTTTGATTTCGGCCTGATGTTGGGCAATTTGTGCGTTTTTGATTTCGTTTGCTTTGGCGTTGGAAATGCTGTCGGCCATTGCGGCTTTTTCGTATTGATAGCGGTATTCTGTTTCAATTAAAGCGCGCTGGTTTTCCTCGCTCATAACGCTGTCGCGATAGTGATGGTACAACTCCAGCATTTGCAGGGCCTTGCTCGATTTTCCAGAACTCTTGTAAGCCTTATACAATGCATCCGAGATGCTCTTTAAGTCAGAAAAATTTGTGGTTTGCAGTGCCTTATCCATGGCTTTTTCCAACCATTGAATGGCAAGTCCATTCTTGCCCTGTGCCGTGTAAATCCTACCGAGGACAACTGCCCTCGACGCTCCGTATTTCTGATTTTCAAAATCAATCAACACGGGATCTTTTTGAATATAGTACAACGCGGAGTCGTATTGTTGACGATCCAGGTAAGTGATGGCCATATAGTAATAGGCGCTTCCTAATTTGGAGTCGAGGCCTTCTCGTTGTCCAATTTCTATGATCTCTTGGCAAATGGCAAGGCACTTTTCATGTTCCTCTAAATCTAAATAGGTGGCGGCAATATTTGCCATCGTGCTTAATAACCTGGCAACATCGCCTAACTCTTCTCTGAGTTTCCGAGCCTCCAAGGCATGCTCCAATGCTTTTTCATCTTGACCTTGCGCAGAATAAAAAATCCCAAGGTTTTGCAAGGCATTAGCCCGCATGGATTTATGTTCTTCTCTGTCGACCATCTTTAAGATGCGGTGCAGGTAATCGATAGCGGTTACGAGATCTCCACGATTGAAATGAAGAAGCGCCAAATTGTTTAAGGATGCGGCAATTCCATTTCTGTCGTTATTTGATTCTCTGATCTTTAAAGCGCGATCTTGATATTCGAATTCCTTCTCGGGCCAACCCGCGTCACCGTACGCATTACCGATGTTGTTCAGATTCCAGGCTACTCCGGTGAGGTCATTCAGGGCTTCGCGGTATTGCATGCTCTGCTCGTAATAAGCAATCGCCGTTTCATACTCACCGAGGTCATAGTAATTTAAACCTATAATATTCAATGAGCTGCCTATGCCCGCAGAGTCATTGATTGCCTTTTTTATTTCAATTGACCTGAGTTGATTTTCATTTCCTTTACTGAATCTTCCGGTCTTGCTGTAAGCCACACCCAAATCAAAGTATGCCTCTGCAAGAAGGCTTTTGTCATCGCGCCCGGTTTGTAACTCCAATCCGAGCTCGATGTAGTGAATCACTGAGTCGTATGCATGGTTTTGGGTAAATTGTTTCGATTGCTCGAAGTAATCGGGCAGTGATTTTTCTTTTTGCCCAAAGGCACTAGTCCAGGTGCTACTACCCAAAATAATGAACAGGACAATTGCCAAAAAACGCCAAGCTCTTTTCATTCTGGTGGTTTTCATGATAGAATCTTATTCTTTAGAATGCTGCACAAATCACATATTTATTTCCCCAAATATTGCAGGGTTACTCAAAATATTTAATGATTGGTTAAAGGTAATAAAAAAACTCCCATAAAATCATAATTTTTTGGCGCTAAAGGAAAAATCACACGAGCATCCGAAACTTTTTCGAAAGTTGTTAAAAACCTTCGCTATCCCTTGTAAACAGGCACTAAAATTAGCATCACCCAGAAAATAAGTCTTTTTCAAAGACAATTTCTCGTTGTTTTTTTA
>SKIJ01000070.1 GCA_007116495.1 Cryomorphaceae bacterium
AATGAGGTTTTAAGACAAACAAATGTTGTTGTGCATCTAAATCAGACAAATTGACCCAAGACAAAATCCATAGAACATACAAGCAAGTTGCATATGTTTTAGGTGGAATCAGTTTAATTGTATTAGTTATTCCATTTGCTGAATATGACTTTCTAAGTCGCGTAGGTATTATATTAACCATGAACCTTGGATTTCACCTATTTTACTGGATTCTAAGTATAGCTCCTTTATCTCAACTCATTTGGCTGAAAGATAATGCGATAGTAAAAGATTTTGCAAAACGAGCATGGATAATAATGTCATATTTCATAATAGCTTCATGTCTGTTTTTTGCCATCTCAATAATCAAGGATGTAATTTTAACACAGGAATTTTATCAATTAACAGGTTTAACTGTAGTTTCAGGAGTGGTCTTAGGAGCATTGAAATTAAACCTCGAATTAAGAGGTAAAAAATAAAAGAAAAACGATAGCACATTAAAAATAAACGCAAATCTGCTTTAATTCAGCTCCAGTAATAAATACGAAATCACAATTTTTATTGATCCGGCAAAAAACCCCGAAGGGGTGACATAAATACACACAGGTTTATCATGCCACCCCTTCGGGGTTGTGATTGATGTTCGGTTTTGATTGTATTTGCTATAATCCTAACACCCCTTCGGGGTTGGGTTGGCTAAGCCATGGTAAGTATGGTTTTTTTGCGGGGGAAATTACAGTTTCTTTATTTGCATACTTAATCAGTATTGGTTGTTGTTAATGGCGATAATATTTCTAAGGGCGTGTATATTTGGGGTGGAAATGAGGTTTAAAAACAGCTTGCCCCAATTTGTATCGAGAAAACGGACGTTATAGGGCATTTTAATAGACAACCATGTTCAACTTTTTGAAATCAAATAAAAAATACGAGCCACTCGACAAAGAGCTGAGAAAGTATTTCGAAAACAATTTTCTTTGGCTGATGCAGGAGTTTCCGGAGCCAAAAATAGAAGAGCGTAAAATCCTGACACCTAGAGCATCAGACTTTCCGGTAAAATGGAATAAAAACCGAGAAAATGCAATTGATGTCCTTAAAATTATTTGTAACAATATGCAACTTGATCCAAATGAGATTAAGCTTGACTTTTATGACAATGGACTAAAAGAAATTGACACGGGAGCATCTGTGATTTTTACGGAGCAAGACCCCGATAGTCCAGAAGCCGCTGGATTATATCATCATGAAAAAGTTGATGGTAAATACAGTATTTCACTTGACGAAGCATTATTAGAAAGGCCGGACAGTTTAATTGCAACAATTGCTCATGAGCTTTCTCATGTAAAGTTACTTGGTGAAAAAAA
Source organism: Cryomorphaceae bacterium (assembly GCA_007116495.1). Classification (GTDB taxonomy): domain Bacteria; phylum Bacteroidota; class Bacteroidia; order Flavobacteriales; family Schleiferiaceae; genus CSBr16-58. The sequence continues at coordinate 1,341 of SKIJ01000070.1, forward strand.
GCTTGAGCAAAACGATGAAATGCTCACTGACTTAGCAGCAGTCTTTTTCGGACTTGGAATTTTTAATGCAAATTGTGCTTTTCAGTTTTATAATCAGGTTGACCGTTGGGGACACAGTAGTTTGGGATATTTAAAAATTGATGAATGGGCGTATGCATTGGCATTGTTCGCGTTTATTAGACATGAAGATGAACCTGAATGGAAACAGTTTTTAAGTGCGACCATTAAAAGTGACTTTGAAAAATGTCTGAGTTACATGATTAAAAACGAAGAAGAAATCTTCAAGTTTGACGATGAAAATCTATAAAAAAGGCTCTAAAGCAGATGAGCTTACGTTATGCTCGAAGTGCCAAAGATAAATGCCGTGTTGAACGTTGCTGTCTACAGTCCATAATATTCCCGAGGGCGTGTATATTTGGGGTGGGAATGAGGTTTTAAGACGAACTGACGTTATAGCACATTTTAAATGACGACAGAAACGAACATAAGCAGACCGACATTTTTGACAAAATCCATTCCTGAATTAGACCAGCAGTTGTACAAAAAGTACCAATTGAGTGCGGAGGAAGTGGTGTTTATAGAAAGTATGATTAAGCCGATGGCGTAAAAAAAGAGAATTGTAATGAGTAAAGACAAACACAACATAACCGAATTTATCATTTTTAAAAATGAAAATGAGCAGGTTTCGGTAGATGTACGCTTTGAAGATGAAACCTTTTGGCTTACGCAAGACCAAATTGCATCTCTTTTTGGTGTGGAGCGTCCGGGAATTACTCAACACATTAAAAATATTTTTACCGAAGGCGAATTGCAGGAAGAGTCAGTTCGTAAGAATTTCTTACGAACTGCCGCAGACGGTAAAAAGTATAATACCAAACACTATAACTTAGATATGATTATTTCATTGGGTTATCGTGTCAATTCCAAAATAGCCACACAATTCCGCATTTGGGCAACAAAACGTCTCAACGAATATATCCGCAAGGGTTTTACCATGGACGATGAGCGTCTAAAAAACTTAGGTGGTGGAGGTTATTGGAAAGAGCTACTGCACCGCATACGCGACATTCGTGCTTCAGAAAAAGTTTTTTATCGACAAGTTTTAGATATCTATGCCACCAGTATAGATTACGATCCCCAAGCCGAAGTGTCCCTTGCCTTTTTTAAGAAAGTGCAAAACAAAGTCCACTATGCCGTACATGGTCAAACAGCAGCAGAAGTTGTTTTTAACCGTGCTGATGCGGAAAAAGAGTTTATGGGTTTAATGATATTTCCCGGTGAGCGCCCTTACTTAAAAGATGCGGTTATTGCAAAGAATTATTTAGACGAAAAGGAACTGCGGGCATTGGGGCAAATCGTTTCGGGATATTTAGATTTTGCAGAACGACAAGCCGAAAGGGAGCAACTCATGACCATGGAAGATTGGGCAGCACATTTGGATCGTATTTTAACTATGAGTGGAGAAAACCTCTTGCTAGATGCAGGTAAGGTTAGCCACAAGGAGGCCGTAGAAAAAGCAACAGTAGAATATAAAAAGTATCAAGCCAAAACATTGAGCGAGGCTGAGAAAAATTATCTCGATAGTTTGAAAACCATTGAAGAAAAAGCGAAGAAGAAAAAATGAAAAGAACCAATAAAGCGGATTTTGCAGAAGCCTATCGCCAATAATGATTTCTGATTATAAAACACAACTTCCCAAAAAAAAAATATAGCAGAAGAAGTTACATGAATTATTTGATAGTGAATCAGATGCAGAATAGAACCACTACTGCCAACAGCTAAGCTTTCGCCGTACTTGAATAGCCATTAACCGCGAAGCGCTCTTGAATACCTTTGAAAATATACAAGACATGAAAAATGAAAGCAGTGTTGAACGGAATCCCGTTTTGTCACGGGACAGGCTATCCGGTAGAGATGATTATATAGAAGCTGCAATATTTTCGAGGACGTGAGTATTTGGAGTGTAAATGAGGATTTAATAGAACAGGCGTCTACATCAATTTAAGAAAACCTAATCAACACAAATTTGAAAGTTATAATTTGTATATTTGTGAAAAGAATTGATTATGAGTATAGATGCCCGTAAAATAGAATTTGTACAAGAGTTTTTTAAAATGACCAACGAAAAAAAAAATTGAAATTTGAAAAAACTATTAAAAAAAGAAAAGGGTAAGTCTTCTATGAAAAAAGTTGAACCAATGACTTCCGTTGAATTAAAAGCTAGAATTGAAAAGTCGCTTCAAGACTCTAAAAATGGAAACTTGACAGAAGTAAATGATTTATTAGCTGAAATAGAAACATGGAGTTAAAAATTTATTGGACTGATTTTGCTAAGACCGAATTAAAAAAAGCTTTTGAGCATTTGAAATAAAACGCAAGCTTAAGGGTAGCAAAAAATGAAAATAAAAAAATAGTTCAATCAGTTTTAATACTAAAAAATCAACCTGAAATAGGTCAAATAAAACCTGAGTTGATTGAAAGTGAAATTGAATTTAGATACTTACTTCATCAAACACACAAAATTAGATATTACATAAACTCCGAACAAAACAGGGTTGAAATAATGGACGTTTTTGAAACCCATCAGCATCCTGAAAAAATTAAGCGAACGAAATAAGCCGGTTTTCAAAAGATTGGTTTTCAAAGGTCTCAAACGCCAGCGCTAAAAGATGTATTGAAAAGGAACCTTCAGTAGCGAAAACGTTATTGACGTGAACCGAAGTGCTGCTGAGGATATTTGGTTGGTCACTTCTTGCTGATTTCCTATATTAGCCACATAATTAAGATATTATGACACAAGCACCAATCATGCGAAGCGTTTTTGCATCTCGATGTATCGTAGCCAACTGTTTTGAGGGCTTGCTCTTTTTTTTACGGATACATTTTACAAAGGCCTTATTCGTAATCTTTTTATTGATCCCTTGTTGTTTAAGTGCTCAAGTAGTGACTGATAATAATGCATCACAAAACGGCGTGATACAAGACATCGAAGAGGTCATGCGTTTGATAAACGAAATACGCGGCAAAGGTTGTCACTGCGGGGATACGTATTATCCGCCGGTAGATGCGTTGGTTTGGTCAGAAGATCTTACTAAAGCTGCCGATGCTCATGTGAGAGATATGATCGTGAACGGCTATTTTGCGCATAGGAGTCCAGATAATAAGAGCCCTTTCAGTCGTGTTGCAGATATTACAGACAGCTTTACAGATATTCGAGAAAATATTGCTAGAGGTCAAACCTCTGATATAGATGTGATGATGGCCTGGATGGAAAGCCCGGGCCACTGCGCAAATATTATGCAACCTCAGACCACCCATGTAGGTCTTGCGGTACGCACGGGAGAAGAAATTTCAAACAGCCACGGTACAACTAGGCCCTACTGGACCATGAAGCTTGGAAAGGCAACACGTGAAATTGATCAAAAAACGCCTCGTGCCATAGCGGAAGTCCCTGAAAACAGCAAGGGTGATCTGACATGCCTTAAGCTTGATCAGAGGGCTGTACTCAGTATACTGAACGAGGTGCGCAGAAAAGGTGAGGGTTGTGACGGAGAAGTGGGGAGTCAAGGCTCGCCCCGATTTGAAATTAATTGGAATGACGCACTCGAAGAAGTTGCGCAAAACAGGGCAAAAATTCTGGCTAAGAATAGTGAAGAGCCCGGTCGTGGTGAAGATCGGGAGCTTAAGCGGACATGGGTGAATGGTGATGGCTTGCGCATGGCGCACTATGTTTATGAAAAGTCTTCTTTTGACTTTGAGGATGCTCTTTCCGACTGGTTGTCTGACCCTTCTGCATGTCGTCGAATTATGGCTAACAGCATCACTGCTGTGGCTGTTGCTGCTGCGGTAAAGAATGATTCAGAAGTTGAGAATGGTACTGAAAATACAGAGGCATACTGGGTTTTTATGTTTTCCATCATTACTCCGGAAAGTATGAAGGATGAAATTGTCTCCGGTTTAGCGGGGGTAAACATTACAGTATACGGACAAGCAAACTGCGGTAAAACCCGTCGCTTGCACCGGGAGCTTGAAGATCTTGATATCAAACACGACTACATGCCTTACGAAGGTGGGGGAGAGCGTGAACCAAACAGAGAAAGAATGCATAAGGCTTTTATGGGAGCTGACAGGCGAATTGGTAACAGGAATTCTTTACCCTATGTGATGATAGGTAATGACTTGTTCGCAGGGTTCAGTTCGGCAGCAGTTCTTTACAATGCTATTCGAACTTCCGAATGAGCAACAGGTATTGAAGGCTCGGGAAAGCTGTAGGGTTCGAGAAGTCTGTCAGTGAAAGGGCTGTCTCTTAAAATCAAGCTTTTTAGCGTCTCAAAACGTTAACGCTAAAAGCTGTTATAAAAGGCATCTTCAACAGCTGAATTTATTGATGGTACACCGTATCAAAAATCACGAAGGATGAAGCGATAATAGAACCTTAAATTACGCATGACCTAAAAAGTAACCCGAAAGCCAAACGTTTGCATAAGTCCTGAGCTCACCGATACTTGATGGTCAGCAACATTGTGGAACAAGATGCCGGGGTTTAATTCAAAAAAAAGATGCGAATGCCCCCAAAAGTTATCAGGATTTTTTCCAATTCTGAAATCTAGACCAATGGGAATATGAATCTGACCGAAGAAACCGGTGCCTCCATCAAAACGTTCATTTTGCAGTGAATTGAAATCGTACTTTTTTGGATTGTTGAGACTTACTCCATCGTAATTGATTTGCTCTGAGGTGCGCTCGTAGTGATATGCTCGTAAATTGCTCGCAAAAGACACAGCAGCTCCAACGCCTAGCCCGGTGTACATTGTCCAACGAGATTCGGCATTCCAGTACACAATGTAAGATGCCTGAAAGCCAATGTTTTCGTGCTCAAACCCTGTAATTATTGTTCGGTTGTTGATGCTGTCTATGGTGGCTTCGTTATTCCCGGCTGCCGAACGGAGTGTGTCTATGGTAAATCTTTGATGGCCTGTGGAAAAATCCCCCAACGATAAGTAATGGCTCCCAAGGGTTAAGCCAATGCGTAATGTTGGACGATGTTTGTTGTCCTTTTCACCAAATTGAAATCCCGCCCAAATATTGATGCTAGAAGTAGAATGAATAGGAACACTCTTCTGACTGTATGCACTATTGAGTTCATTGGCTAAGATATCCGAATTTGGCAGGATGGTCTGAATGTCTTGTACACTGAATTCTGAATGATTAAAAAAGAAATTCTGAAGGGTGATGCCAAAATCAACAATGGACGTCTTTTGTCCAAAAGCGGTGTTGCAAAGAATGGCAAGCAAAACCACAGTTAAGGTGTTTTTCATCGGAAATTTTTGTCTTGTTTTAAGTGTAACGTAAAAGTTGGGTTTTATTGTTGACTGCTAGAAAAAGTGCTCCACTCTACTGGTTTTAAATTTAATCTCAGCTTAATCTATGATTTTTTACTTTTGGCCGTAAAAAATTGTATATATGCTCAGAATGAAACGGTCAAAATATCTCTTTTTCAGTTCACTTTGTCTTATCGGATCTTTAGTTTCTTGTGACTTTGGCCAAGTGTCAACCGAAAATAAAGATGTCTTGATTGTGGAACGCTATCAAAAACTTGACAACTTCGCTTCCGGCTCTGGAATGGTGTTTTATGAAGGATCTTTTTACATGGTTGGAGACGATGACCCTTATTTGGTTGAGGTGAATTTTAACGGTGCAATTACTGATACATGGTTGGTATGGGATACCGTTGATGTTGTAGACGGGCGCATTCAAAAGGCAATGAAACACGATTTTGAAGCCATGAGTTTATTTCCATTTCAGCATGACACCACCTTTTTAATATTTGGCTCAGGGTCTGTTACTCCAAATCGTGATCTCGTTTATACGTTTAACCCAAATAAAGAAGAGTTTGATGAATTAAACGGAGAAGCGTTTTTTACGTGGCTTAAACAACAAGCTGATCTAACAGATGAAGAAATTAATTTAGAAGGAGCCTGTTTTACCAACGAAACGCTTTTTCTTTTCAACCGACATAATAATGACATTTACACCATCTCAGCTTCGGATGTTTTACACTTCATTGAGAATGGCGAAACAAACGATTTAACACTTAATAAGCAGCATTTTGAGTTGCCGACGTTCAACGGAGATACGGCGCGTTTTTCCGGGGCTTCCACCATCAACGGGAAAAATAAACTTCTATTTTCAGCATCTATTGAAACCACAGATAATTGGGAGGCAGATGGAGAGATATTAGGTAGCTTTATAGGTGTGATACATTTAGACGAATTTGAAACCAAAACGCCATATTTCTGTCGACTTGTTTACCAAAACGACTCCACGCGTTTTGAAGGTAAAATAGAGGCACTACACGGAATACTCGATCAAGAAAATAATCTAACGATTTATTTTATCACGGATGATGATGATGGGTCAACGGGCTGGGGAAGGATAACGTCTTTTGGTTTGTAATCGTTTCTTTTGTTATGGGTTAGGAGTGGGCGAATTTTGCCCCCTCACATAGATCCTACCTGCGGTAAACGATACTTCTTCAATCAGCTGCGTATTTTTATCCCACCCGGCTTTCTCAATCGCAGGCGTGATAAACTTGGTGCATATATCCCGTTCCGAAAGGTCTTTTTTATTCATTCTTTTTTACGTGTACGATAGGAGATGGAGTAAAGTTAGGGATTGGAGATTAAAGGTAAGCATCCGACGAACTACATCATTGCCATTTTCTCGTTCTGCAATATATGGCGTTTTCCACCAATCGCGCTTTTAGAATTCAATGTTAAAAGGAAGCAGCTTGTGCAACTCTGAAGTTTTGGTTTCGTTGATTTCATTAAGTACTTTCACGAGCCACTTAGACGGGTCGATATTGTTTAGTTTACACGTAGCCATAAAGGAATAGATCATTGCTGCATTTTGTGC
>SKIJ01000068.1 GCA_007116495.1 Cryomorphaceae bacterium
AATTGGATTTGGCCTTGTAGTTTACAGTATTGCCATTACGTCTACCAAAAACAAAGAAGCAGCTGCAGCTTAATATTTTTTTTTTCGCAAAAAACCCACCATATTATGGTGGGTTTTTTTTTGCATTGAATCAAACGTACGATTATCAGTGTCAACCATAAAATGAATGGCTTATTTCGCGTACTTTTGTTTTTTGGTATTTAAAAAAACCAGTCATATTCGATGTTCATTTATATCAAACACAATGCTGATTTACGATCCCTTAAGTTCGATATACGAAACACGCATATTGCCATTGTAACGTAAACTTTTATAAACGAGGCAAATTAGTTTAATCGATAAGCATATCAATGGTACATCTCAGCCGATTTTTTGTTTTGAGCTTAGTGTTGCTTCAATGCAGCGTTTTCTCGCAGCAACACATCACAAAAATTGGTGCAGACCTCGGTGTTTCGGTTCCGTTGGTAAGCCAAACGCATATTGACGACAATCAACATGTTTGGTTGGCCACTATGGGGCAGGGGTTGTTGTGGTGGAACGGCAATACGTTTGTTGCTCCCTACGCCGATAACGCCTTGGAAGATGTATTTGTGCTTCAGATTGAGTCTTACGCGGATTCACTGATTATTTTAACCGAACAGTTTTTGGTTATTTATGATGGACATCATTTTCGCCATATCAATCTTCCCTCCGAGCGATTTATTCGTCTTAACGTTGAAGATGATGGCGTTTTTCTTGTATCTCAGCGGTCCGGGTTGTGGCAGTTTGATGGAGGTGAGGTCGAACTCCTGAGCAATCCGGTACCACACCTCAGGTACTCCGATGTGTTTAAATACGATGAAAAAACGTGGTGGTTTGCAACGTCTGATGGTGTTTGGACGGTTGATGAAGACACGTTGTGTTCGCACCTATGCGGGGAAACCATCCGGCGGTTTTATAAGTCGCCCGAGCAATCAGTTTATGCATCCACAACAAACGGGCTGCATCTATTGACAGTTGATACAAGTACGCCAATCGTAAATGCCGGCGATATACGTGATGTGATTTTTCACGATGGTTTAACGTATGTAGGAAGTGATGGCGATGGGGTAATCATTGTTTTACAAGGAGATTCAGTGGGATTACTTTTGCCAAACAATAAGATTCGATCACTCGCCTTCGACAACGCCAATAGGTTGTGGTTTTCTAAAGCTGAGGGGTTAGGGGTAATGCAAAATCTAAGAGAACAGACTCATGAGGTTGATGACGTTGTTTTTTATCGAGGATTGCTTACAACTTCAGGTAATGTGTGGTTAACCTCGAGCAAAGGTTTAACCATAGAGCGTGCGAATGACACCATTTACAGTCAGATAGAACCAGGAATTGTGTTTGCCATGACTGAAGATGGATACGGAAATGTATTAATGGCTGGAGAAAGCGGTATTGATATCCGCTCGGCAAAGGGGGAACGAAAGGTATTGCTAAACGACGCTCTGCCAGATCCATTTATTACGTCAATGACTGTGATGAGCGATACGCTTTTACTGGGGTGTGCAAGTGGTATATACCGCGTCGACGATTATTTGAGCAACACACCAACCATCAAACAACTGTACACACAAGGTGTATCGCACGTGTTGTGCAACAACGATGAAATAACTGCATTGACGTACGGTTTGGGAATCATCGTTTTGCGAAGTGATGGAACACCCTTACGTCAATATTCAGAGTTTGCAGACTCTTCTGCCTTTGGGTTATTGCCATCATCTCTTACTGTTGATGACTCTGGTTATTTTTGGCTGGCGACGACTAATTCAGGTGGGTTCATCGAAACTGATACCGGATGGTACCACTTTCAAATTGAAGGCGAAAACGCCATCTATCAATGGCTGTCAGTTGGAGGTCGTAAAGTGTTAGCTATAACCGAAAATCACATTAGACTCATTGATGCTTCTGTGATGCCTCCAAATGTATACACACATCCAAATGAATCTTATCTTCCTGCCGGTTTTCAAGATAGGGCTTCCCCATTTGCTTATAACAAGGGGTTTGTCTATTTAACGTCTAACATCGGTAGGCATATCGTTAACGTTGAATCATTTTTTCAACCAGCAGACGCCGATGCGTTTTGCATGCCATCGTTATGGCGGATGGACGTGTATTTTGATGCGCATACACGTTGGTATGATCGATCCGGTACATTATCGCGCTTCACTGGTGTACCCACTGGTGTTGTATTAACGCATAATGAAAATTACCTGCGCTTTTTGTTTGGAGCGCCAAAGCTGCCCTTATTGAGTACACATTTGGATTACCGCTATCGTCTTCATCCATTAGATCCCGAGTGGATTGAATCGGATGGAGGAATGGAAGCTGTCTATACCAACATACCTCCCGGTAACTATCGATTTGATTTAGAGGCTCGCTGGCCTAACGGTGATTGGTCTGCGGCAGAAGCGGTTCATTTTACAATCACTCCTCCATGGTATCAAACCTGGTGGTTTTACGTTATTCTTATTTCGTCTTTGATTGCCTTAATTTACGGGATATTTCGATACCGCACCAACCAAATTAATGAGCGGATGCAGCTACAGAACGCTGTATTAGCAAATGAACGCATTGCTCTTCGCTTACAAATGAATCCGCATTTTCTCTTTAATGCACTGGAGTCCATCGGTAGCTTTGTGTTAAAAAACGATACCAAATCTACATTAAAATACCTCAATAGTTTCACTAAACTGATGCGGTTGACCTTAGAAGCTGGTACCGACAAAGACCATCCGGTAGAAAGTGAGATTTCGTTGCTCAAATCTTACGTAGTACTTGAACAATTGCGTTTTGGTCACAAGTTTGACGTGGCGTTTGACGTAGATGAGGAAATAGATTATAACATTGCGATTCCTCCCATGTTAGTACAACCTCACGTAGAAAATGCCATCATACATGGCTTAAAAGATTTAGAGGGTAGGAGAGGTGTGCTACATGTTCGGGTACATCTTGTCGACGACGATTATTTGAGGGTTGAGATTGAGGATAATGGTGTTGGTCGTAATTATAATCGCAGTCAACCACGAAAGTCTCACCGTTCGATGGCTCTTGAAATTAATCGAAAACGCATAGATTTGCTATCAAAATCATTTCATCGTACTTTTTCGCGGGATATCATCGACCTTTACGATGAAGAGGGTCATGCAGCAGGAACTAAAGTAATCATTACATTACCAATAATTTATCTAGACGATTTATGATTAATGCCATTCTCATCGACGATGAAGCTTTAGCAAGAGAAAGCTTGCTAAAGAAATTAGAGCTATTCTGTCCGGAGGTAACCGTCATCGACGAAGCGTCTTCCATTGACGAAGCCGTTAAAGCATTGGAAGACCAGTGGCCACATTTGATATTTTTAGACATACACCTTGGAAAAGCTTCAGGATTTGATTTATTAGAACAGCTACCAGCCAAGAGTGATGATCGCCCGATACCGGAAGTTGTTTTTATTACCGCACATGACGAATATGCTATTCGCGCAATTAAGTTTTCTGCTTTGGACTACCTACTTAAACCAATAGACGCGGAAGAACTTGTAAAAGCGGTTCGTAAATTTGAAGAAAAACACCACGTTGATGCACGTGGATACGATGTACTGTTGGAAAACCTGCGAAATATAAATCAGCGTCCAAAGCGCATCATGATTCCTTCAGGTGACGGTATGCAAATTCTAAATGTTGTCGATATCGTAAGGTGTGAAAGCAGCAGCAATTACACAAAGTTTTATCTCAATGACGGCTCCAAACTAATGGCGTCACGAACGTTAAAAGAGTTCGATCAAATGCTTTGCCCATATGATTTTGAACGCATTCACAAATCCCATTTGGTGAATATGAAATATGCAACCAAGTATATACCATCCGATGGCGGGTATTTGGTGCTTGAAGATGGCAGTACCGTTCCTGTTGCCAATCGAAAGAAAGATCACCTGATGAAGTTGTTTAAATAAAAATCCACAGATTATACAAACATGAACGATCAAACCACTAACCACAAAGCGGGCTTTGTCAATATCGTAGGTAGACCAAATGTAGGCAAGTCAACACTTATGAACGCATTAGTGGGTGAAGCATTAAGTACAACCAATCCAAAAGCGCAAACTACACGTCACCGAATACTGGGTATTCTAAATGGCGACGATTATCAGCTTGTGTTCTCCGATACACCAGGAATTATTGATCCGGCATATGCTATGCAAGAAAGTATGATGCGCGTAATAAACGATGCATTAGAAGATGCCGACATACTCCTTTTGATGGTAGAACCACAGCAACGAAACCCATTTGGAGATGCCTTTATTCAACGATTGAAGGCCATAGATATTCCTGTGCTGCTTTTGATTAATAAAATTGACACATCCAACCAAAAGGAACTTGAAAACGTACATGTCTTTTGGAAATCACTTCTCCACAACGTTGAATTTTGGAACATTAGTGCGTTGCACACATTTCAACTCGATGCGCTTAAGCAACGATTAGTGGAACTACTTCCACAATCTCCTCCATACTATCCTAAAGACGTATTAACCGATCGCAGTGAGCGATTCTTTTGTGAAGAGATCGTCCGTGAAAAGATTCTGAGCTTATACGATAAAGAGATACCGTATGCCGTTCAGGCAATCGTGGAAGAGTTTAAGGAAGAAGATGAATTAATTAGAATCAGGATGACCATATATGTGGAACGCGAATCTCAAAAGAACATCATCATAGGAAAAGGTGGGTCTGGTATAAAACGCGTTTCAATGTTGGCGCGAAAGGATATGGAAGCATTTTTTAATAAAAAGATATTTCTAGAGCCCTTCGTTAAAGTTGCTAAAAATTGGCGTAAAGATGAAATAAAGCTAAAGCGCTTTGGGTATTGATTAATTGTCTACGCCAACATCGCTTATTTTTTTTTCGATATGTGTAAAATAAAAAAAGCCCTAAACAATTTTGTTTAGGGCTTTTTATTCATTGCGTATACTGAACCTTATTTACTCATACGATAAGGCTTAAAGCGTTTTTGTTTTGGCTGTTTTGGTTTCTTACGACGTTTTAGGTCGCTTTGTAATCCCAAACGATCCATTGCACAGCGGAAGCCAATGTAATCCGTAGACTGCTCTTGGTGGAGATAGCGACGTGTTCCCGGACTTACAAAGTATTGACGGTCTTTCCAGCTTGCACCTTTATATACACGTACATCGTTACCAATTAAGCTCGTTTCTCCATGTTCGTACATGATTGGACCTTCATCCGGTGCACCACTTTCGTAATAAATACTTGATTCTAGATCTCCATCTTGATAGTCGCGGTAATCAGCTTGCTGATAATTTCTGCGATCTAAATTCTCTTCCTCGGTGACATCGCGAACGGGTAGTTGACCAGGAAGTCTACGGATATTTCCGTCGTCGTCGGTTTGAGGCTCAATAAGCATTTCCAACGCTCCAATTCCTTGGTAATCGTCATCCCACGTTTCGTATTCATTACCACGGTAAGAGCGAAAATCGCTTACGTCTTCAAAATTTAAAGGACGGTAAACGTCCATAACCCATTCCGCTACATTACCTTCCATATCGTATAGACCATATGAGTTGGGAGGGTAAAACATAACTTGCATGGTAATGTCAGCTTGATCGTTAAGCCATCCACCTAAACCCATGTTATCACCGCGTCCACGCTTAAAGTTCCCGAGCATATCCCCCTGAGCACGACCTTCACTTTGGCGCATTGAATTGGAGTTCCAAGTGAACTTATTTCCATCGGTAAGACGTTCAAATTCGCGGTTACCAATGTTACCGTAAGCGGCATATTCCCATTCGGCTTCTGTTGGAAGGCGATATTTAGGAAGGAGAATCCCGTCTTCAATGCGTGCAGGGCGTCCTTCCTTCCCGGCAAATTGAGAGTTGTGTCTCAAATCTTTAAGACCTTTTTTGTTCTGTTGAGCATATTCACCTTGCATATACAAGTATACCTCAGAGTTAAAGTGATCGGCATCTTGTTGATCGGGCATATGATTTAATATTCCTTCTTCAATCAATATCTGCTCGTTAACACGGTCGGTTCGCCAAGATGCATAACGCATTGCTTGCACCCAACTTACACCTACTACCGGATAAAGATTATATGCCGGGTGACGAAGATAGTTTTCGACGTATACTTCGTTGTATGCAAGTTTGTCGCGCCATACTAGCGTATCGGGAAGCGCACCATTATATATTTCCGGATAGTATTCAATATCGAAAACGCGCTCTAACCAGTACATATACTCGCGATAGTCTAGGTTTGTTACTTCGCTCTCGTCCATATAAAAAGACGATACGGTAACTTGACGGGGAGTGTTATTCCATTCGCGATAAAAATCTTCCTCTACACGCCCCATGGTAAAGGTTCCTCCCTCTACAAACACCAAACCTGGACCTGTTTGTTGTCCTTTGTAGTTGAGGTTTGCCATAAACCCACCATTTTTCTTGTCATTGATTTTCCAACCAGTCGTTTGCGAGCGCTTACTACAAGACGTTATTGCGAATGCAGCAGCAATAACCGTACTTAAGATAAATGTCGAATATTTCATTGTGTCAAATGATTAATTTGATTGAGCTTCTACTGTTAGAACTAAAATTTAGGGCATTTTATTGCCTGCTGTTTTTTGCGTTTTTGTGGACATGGGAATTGATAAACGACGCTTACTTCGTGAGCACCACCCGCACCCATGGATACTTTATTAACCGTATAGTCGAAACTGTATCCAATTCGCATTGGTAAATCATCAGGAGAGAATCCAAGTAATACGATGATTGCGTCGGGGTTAATGCTCGCATGACGGTAAGCCAAACCACCGGTGAGTACGCTGTAGTTAAAGGAAACACCCCCTAAAAACTGCTCAAATTCTCCTTGTCTCATGTAAATAAAATTGGGAATCAAAGAGGTTTTCTCTTCACCTACGTAACGCTGACGACCGAGGGGAATGTTAGCACCTGCGTGAACAGTTCCTCTAAAAGGCAGTCTACTCTCACTAAAGAAACGTTCGTCGGGCTCAGTGAGGTGATGACCCGCAACACCAACGTAAAAGTTTTCAGAATAACCGATAAATCCAATGCTTAAGTCAACGTGTGTATTAACCTCATTGGCAGGACGATTTTCGGCTGATTCGAGAACAAACCCAAACTGAGGGTTGATCTGATCGGGGAATGTCAGGTTATCCCAATTGATGCTTCGTGAACGTACTGTAGCTTGAAAACCGGCTAGAACCGAAAACTTCCTTGAGACAGTCAAATGATAGGAATAGATACCACTAAATTCTGTGAGATTAAGTGACCCGTTACCGGCCATGTCGCGCATTGCCATAAGCCCCAAACCACCATTTATGTTGTCAACATATTGATCGTATGACGCGCTAAATGTTTGGTAAACGTTGTATACAGGAAACTGATTCCGGTAATTGAGATGAACTTTAGGGCATCTACCTACACCTGCAAAAGCCGGATTGAGGTATAAAGGGTTGGCATAATATTGTGAGAAGTGAGGGTCTTGGGCTTGAACCTCTGGCGAAATAGCAAATGCCATCACGCAACACAACAATACCTTATTCCATAAATTTCGTTTCATTTGACTGTGATTTCGTTTCAAAATTACATGGAAACATATCATAAAAGCAACTCTGCACCCACCGTAGCAGAAAAAATGTTATGTTTCAATTACCCGTTGTTATTAGTTTTACGTTTTCAGTATGTGTGTTTTATGAATGATTTAAACAATCACCCCAACAACACATGGTGGTTCGTCTTGTATTCAAACGACAATGTTACGAATAAATTTTAATTCAACAGCAATTTTTTATACATCTTTTCCAATTCCTGTGACGTCTAAAGTTGTTTGGATTGGTTGTTTGCCTCACTTCAAATACAAACTTTTTATAATGAATCAATTTTTGGTTCGTTTGATATTTAAAGGTTTTAAATCAGTAGTTTTTTTCCATACGTTTTCAGCTTACTCACCTAGTTTACGAGATGGGTTACTTTAAATTTTCTTGTTTCGTTTGGCTACATATGTTTAAATTTTTGATTCGTTTATTTATTACTGTCACGCAACACTATTTTTGTTCGATTATACGTTAGTAACGTTAAATTACAAATTAATGAAGTATATAGCCTTACTTGCATCGATGTTTTTTGCCTATTACACC
>SKIJ01000013.1 GCA_007116495.1 Cryomorphaceae bacterium
GATTCGAACTCCCATCAACGGTTTTGGAGACCGCTATTCTGCCATTGAACTACACCCGTAATTTAGCGGAAAAAGGCGCCCCGAAAAAACTGGGTTTTCGGGACACCTATTAACCTAAATCGCAGTCGATTTTACTCGACAATTTCTGTTACCTGACCTGCACCAACGGTACGACCACCTTCGCGAATTGCGAAACGAAGACCTTTGTTGATGGCTACAGGAGTAATCAATTCTACGTTGATGGTGAGGTTGTCACCAGGCATTACCATTTCAACGCCATCAGGTAGAGAAATCTCTCCTGTTACGTCAGTGGTACGCAAGTAGAACTGAGGACGGTATTTTTTGTGGAAAGGTGTGTGACGACCTCCTTCTTCTTTCTTCAAGATATAAACCTCAGCCTTGAATTTGTGGTGAGGCTTGATGCTACCTGGCTTACAGATAACCATACCGCGACGGATATCGGTTTTCTCAATACCGCGGAGAAGGATACCTACGTTGTCACCAGCTTTACCAGTGTCTAGAATCTTACGGAACATCTCAACACCTGTTACGGTAGAAGTCAACTTCTCATCACCGTAACCGATGATTTCTACAGCATCGCCAGTGTTTGCAACACCAGTTTCAATACGACCAGTAGCTACAGTACCACGACCAGTGATGGAGAATACGTCTTCGATCGGCATCAAGAAAGGCTTCTCTTCGTCACGCTCGGGTATCTCGATGTAGTTATCTACTTCGTTCATCAAGCTGAGTACTGTATCAACCCACTTTTGCTCTCCGTTCAATGCACCAAGTGCAGAACCTTGAACTACAGGTGTGTTGTCACCGTCGTATTCGTAGAACGAAAGAAGTTCACGAACTTCCATTTCTACCAATTCAATTAATTCTTCATCGTCAACAAGGTCTACTTTGTTGAGGAAACATACAATACGTGGAACACCAACCTGACGAGCAAGAAGGATGTGCTCACGCGTTTGAGGCATAGGGCCATCAGTTGCAGCTACTACAAGGATAGCACCGTCCATCTGAGCAGCACCGGTAACCATGTTTTTAACGTAGTCGGCGTGACCAGGACAGTCAACGTGTGCGTAGTGACGGTTCTGTGTTTGGTACTCTACGTGAGCAGAGTTAATAGTGATACCACGCTCTTTTTCCTCAGGTGCGTTGTCGATTGAGTCAAATGAACGGGCTTCTGAATGACCAGCATCAGCCAAAACTTTGGTGATGGCTGCAGTCAAGGTGGTTTTACCGTGGTCAACGTGACCGATGGTGCCAATGTTAAGGTGCGGTTTGTTCCGCACGAACGTTTCCTTTGCCATAGTGTAAATACTTAATAGGTTAATGAACTTTTCGTTGCCGTTGGAGACATCTTTACAGAAAAAAACGTTGAGCCAATGAGGGGAATTGAACCCCTGACCTTTTCCTTACCAAGGAAACGCTCTACCCCTGAGCTACATCGGCTTGGCCATGTCGCTTGATAAATAAACAAAAGATCAATAACGGTTATACGTTATTACCCTATTGCATTGACTATGTATCACGGGCTGACGCCGGGGCGGGCCCCAATTTTTTTTCTCACAAAGAACGTTTCCGAGCGGAAGACGGGATTCGAACCCGCGACATTCAGCTTGGAAGGCTGATGCTCTACCAACTGAGCTACTTCCGCAAATTTGATGACATTTCACCAAATCTATTGTGGGGGGAGCAGGATTCGAACCTGCGAAGGTAAAACCAACAGATTTACAGTCTGTCCTCGTTGGCCGCTTGAGTATCCCCCCAACATAAAAAAATGAGCCAGCAGAGGGACTCGAACCCCCGACCAGCTGATTACAAATCAGCTGCTCTACCAACTGAGCTATGCTGGCTTTTTTATGTCCAAATGAGTCAATGAACAACCGTTTTAGGATTTTTGCTAAAACGGACTGCAAATGTAAGAACATTTACGTTGCACACAAATATTTTTTTAGAAAAAAAACAACTGATTAAAAAACCGCAAACATAGCTTCGTAATGCGCTTATAATCATATATATAAGCTAAAATCAAAACACCGCAAAATCATCTTACGCAAGACTGTTTCACGGCCACGTGAGCATGAGTCGATCTTTTTGTCAACAAAGCAGTGTTCATTTGCTCTCAAATCGTGTTTATTTTGTCAAAAGAATGCGTTGATTGAATGCTCCTATCCGCAATGTGTATGCACCTGAAGCGAGAAAGCTTAAATCAACCTGCTGCTCTTCGAAAATCTCCTTAGTTGCGAAGACACGTTTACCGACAGCATCAAACAATTCGATCAATTCCGCAACTGCCGGATCAGGCAATACAATTGTTAATACTCCTTGGGTAGGATTGGGATAAAACTGAACCTTAGACAACCATTCATCTTCCGTGCTGAACGTTGGACTGACAGTAACCACAAGTGTGGACTCGTCACACGTATCCACGGCCGTTGCCGTAACTGATAATTCATGAACACCTACTTGAGACCATTCAACGTCGACGGAGTTCGTGCCTTGCCCGGCGATGATGCTTCCTCCTTGTACCGTCCAATCGTATGCGGCTCCGGAGTGAGCCATAACGTCGTAGGACTCAACTTCCATTGGCCCGGTAAAATCAGAACCGTTTATCATACCTATGGGGAATGTGTTTGGCTCATTAATGAATCGTGATAATGTATCGGTACAACCATTGGCGTCGGTCACGACAACTGTGTAGGTTCCTTCGGATAAACCAATTACGGTTGAGGTCGACGCACCGTGACTCCAATCGAAAGTCATCGGAGGAGTACCGCCACTCACATTTATGTCTATTACGCCATCCTCTGCTCCGAAGCAACTCACATCGCTTTTACTGATCACCGACGCGTTTAACCTTGACGGCTCGGTAATGATAACAGTCAATGATTGCGTACAAAGCTGGGAATCTGTAACCGTTACAACGTAACTACCGGCCGCCAAACCACCTAGCGAATCAGTATTCAGTGACGGATCATTATTCCATTCGTAGGTAAAAGGCGGGTGCCCACCCACTGCATCAACCACAATAAATCCATCGCTATCATTTCGACAGGATGCATTTTGCTGACTCACCACCGTAACAGCGATCGAATCGGCGGGTTCAACAATCGTTACAGAAACGTCGGCCACACAGTTGTTGGCATCCGTTACCGTTGCAGTATACGCCCCAGCAGATAATCCAGTAGCAGAATCTGAGGTTTGTACGGGCGTGGTATTCCATTCAACATTGTAAGGTGGTGTTCCTCCGGATGCGTTTATCGATGCGCTTCCTTCATTTCCTCCAAAACAACGGACATGATTTACAGACAATACATCAACTGTGATGCTGTCGGCTGGCTGATCGATGAATACATCTTTTGTTGCCGTACAATTATTGGCATCGGTAACCGTCACCGTGTACGTTCCTTGTGGCAATCCGGTTATAGAATCGGATGCTTGCACCGGTGTGGTATTCCATTGATAACTGTACGGTGGGGTTCCACCATTTACGTCTACAGAGGCGCTTCCATCACTCCCATCAAAGCAACTTACATCGGAAACTGTTGACACATCTACGGTGATGCTGTCGGAAGGTTCGTTGATGGAAACACTGGCAATAACAACACAGCTGTTGGCATCGGTAACGGTTAATGCATAGGTTCCTGCAACCAACCCATCAGCCGTATCCGACGTTTGGATAGGATTGGAGTCCCAGCTCAAAGCGTATGGCGGTGTACCACCCAACACCTCTGCACGTGCGCGTCCGTCATCTCCACCAAAGCAGGAAACGTGATCGACGACAATAGCGCTTGCTGTAAGCTCATCGGGTTGATTAATATTAAAGGTATCAAGGGCAACACAGCCGAGCGAATCAATCACCTCCACCGTGTAGGTTCCTTCAGGAAGATCCTGTAGACTAGTTCCGTTCAATGACGGATCCTCGTTCCAAGTGAGAGAGTATGGTGGAACACCTCCACTAATACTGGCCGTTAGCGCTGCTGTTGAATCGCCAAAACACAAAATGGAGTCGGTAAGTGTTAAATCCACAGACAATGAAGTAAACGCACAAACGCTGGTTACGACACCCGACGCTATGAGGGAAAAAGGCTGACTGGCTGTAGAAGATGACCCCAGCGATTGCAGTGATCCTTTATGTGTGACCACAATCTCGTACGCACCGGCCGGCAACACACCGGCAGGAATAACCTCAACATTATCGCGAATATTATCGCCGCGTGTTGCCGCAGCAGACGGATTGGCTGGATTTAATATCCATGGCATTTCGTTAACGCTTGCATCGGTGGGACTCACAATACGGACATCCAAATCGTTGATGAGCTTGATATTTGTTGGATTCAATGATGGCGTGTTTGCCGGCGCACTTGGATCCGTCCAACACAACGTAACGTGAATGGGGTCAACACCATTGGATTCAAACGCATATCGAAATGTATCGCCCTGCACAAGCTCCTCCTCCATCACAAAAGACTGAACCGTATCCAGTAAGAGTTCAGCCGCCTTTTCTATGTTCAACAACCCCCACCCAAACATATAATCAGGTCCGGTATTGGGCCCGGATTCG
This sequence comes from Cryomorphaceae bacterium, assembly GCA_007116495.1. Classification (GTDB taxonomy): domain Bacteria; phylum Bacteroidota; class Bacteroidia; order Flavobacteriales; family Schleiferiaceae; genus CSBr16-58. The sequence continues at coordinate 4,577 of SKIJ01000013.1, forward strand.
TCAGCCGTATGAATAGCCAATCCACGCAAACTTGCCGAACGCATGTATTGATTGTTGAGGGAATCGTGCAATTGCTGAAGCAATAATAAAGAACCCGAAACATTTGGCCCCGACATAGACGTTCCCGAAATGGTGGCGTATTGGGAATTATTTCCGGCATAGCTGGAAAAAACAGCAACACCATTACCAACAACATCCGGCTTTATACGCCCATCGTCGGTTGGCCCCCAAGAACTAAACGATGACATTTGAACGTCAGACGGTTGGCTATATCCGTTGGGAACATCAAATACAGCGCCTACTGTCAGAATGTTTTTGGCTGTTCCGTAGGTGGGAATGCAATCGAAGCCGTCTGAACCACCCATAACTTCTCGCGTCGTGGTTGATGTTTGCCAACCGTTATTCCAAACGTAATGAAATGTATTGGGTCCCGGACCTCCGCCTCGATTATTTCCTGATGATTTTACGATTAGATAGTACGGTGCATTTTCCGCAATTTCATCCCACGTGCTGGTTTTTCCATCATAAAAACCAAAGCTCCAATCTTCATTTTGACTGATGGATGGGGAACCCCACCAGTGCCAACCCTGATTACCAGACCAATTGCCATTTGCCCAGCCTGCAATTTGCCCATAGGAATGCTGAGACACCAAAGCACCCATAGCTGCTTCACTTGCCATTTCGCTGTTATCGCTATTCCAGTCAAATGCACGCAAATCAGCTGCATGAGCCATGCCCTTTGCATCATTAATTGCACCCGCAGCCACCAACGTTCCGGCAACATGCGTTGCATGATTACTCAAACCTGATGGATTGTCAACCTGCGTAACTCTAGAACCAAACTCTTGATGGGTTGTCCGGGTTCCTCCACCATCCCACTCACGCATGGTCATGCCGCTTCCATCCAAATTAAGTCCGGCTCTACCACCCGGCCACACGTGATTCGTGGATGTACTTGCCGCGGCTGTGATGTTTAGCGTTTGGTAGAATATGGGTGTGCCATTTTCCACTCTTATGAGCTCGTATTCGGTGCTGTCTTGCCCTGTAAACGATATCGGCCAGCCGTTTTTCTCAGCTTCCCTCAACGCCTCGGCCTTTTCTTTTTCAAATTTGGCGTTTTCTCGTTCAACAATTTCCTGAAGTGCTTCGGAGTTGACTTGAACGGTTTGCGCATTAAGATGACAATGGACAAACACCATTAATAGCAGCAATGAAAGTAAACTCTTTTTAGGGACGAATCGAATCATAATTAATGTTTCTTGTTAGCATTACAAGAAAGCGGCTTACGCATTAATGACACACCATTGATTACTTTCAACGCCCAATTTTCGCCTAATGGTTATCGGCAACCATAAGCTGTGAGGACATACCAATAGCTTATGTTAAATGCTTTTATTAAAAGCATTTAACAAAGCGAAAAAAACGTACTTTCCTGTATTAATTGACGGCAAAGTTAATGAATAAAACCGCTACGGAATGACGTATTGTCAATCCGGTTAAAGCACAGAATCACCCGGCAAAGGAAACTGCCGGGAATCAAATTTTTCATCCGTGCCACACGGAAATCTCGTCAACCGATAAGCGCTCTCGTGGGGGCAGCGGGAGGTTTCTAGGCATCCCTAAAAACAAAAAACCCAAAAGGCGATCGTCGCCCTGTAACCCAAAAAAGGGTTTAAACGTATGATAGAACGCATGCCCACCGGTGCTCCAATATCCTCCGGCGCCTAAATCCGATGCAGTAATCAACATGTTTTGCACGGCACAAGCAACAGCCGCTATTTCTTCAAATTCGGGAACAATGGGATTGCGCTTCATGCCAATGGCAATAACATGCGAACAGCTCATGGGCTTCTTGATAAACTTATCGTAGGTCGCCTGTTTGGCATTTTCTCCTTCATGCGTTTTGTACGCTTCAGCCCAAGCACGCGCAAATGTTTCTCGAGCATCTCCGCTGAACACATTAAACCGCCACGGTTGAGTGAGTCTGTGTGTAGGGGCAAACCGTGCACTATCTAACATTGCAATGATGGTTTCGCGTGGTATTTCGGCACCCGTAAACTGAGGCGGGTACGCACTTCGTCTATTTTGTATGATGTCTTTTGCACTCATGATTGTATGATTGTTTGGTATGAAAACATCGCAATCTCTAAAACGTTTACTGCTATATTTTGAGCAGTCGCCACTACTTTTTGTGTAACGAAGCTCCCCGCAGCGAAAAGCTAACGGTATACAGCAGCGTAAATATGGCCACGAACACGGCAATGCGAACCGGAAAACTTCCGGATCGTGAAACGTATGTTTTCTCATCCGACGTTTCCAACGCTAAGATATTTGCATCCGTATGAACATATCCCTTACGATCCACGGCACACAACACGCCATCGTTAACCCATACCACTGGGCGACGCACTTCCAGCGCTCTCGCTCTTAGAACGCGTTGCTGCATAGACAGCGGCATGTCATACGATTCTGCTTCCAATACCAAAGCGTCTTTCCAAACCGAATTGACAAAGTCGTACGGCGAATAAATGGACGTCAATAAAGTGCTCACGTCTTTTTTTTGACCCACATCAAGCGTCATATCCGAGACCAGATCGTCGGTGCCCACCCGCACCTTTTTTACAGCACTTTCGGAAGCAGGCGTCGGCAACAGCCAAGCAGGCAGGAAAACAAGCATCAATACGGCAACAACACTCTGACCTACGAGGGGTTTCCATTGTTTGTGCCCCAGAAAGGATCGAACAATGGCAAATGCCACCAAATTAACCAACCAAATCCACAACGACCCGCCAAGAACGCTCATGTAGGCATACCAACCGGAAATAGATGATGGCAAAGCATTTCCTAAAACAGCACTTCCAAAACTGTAGCGCAATTGAAGCCATTCGACTAACACCCAAAAAAACGGAAGCGAAATCATAGCGCGTTGAAGGCCGAGAATCGGTTGAATCATCCAAGGCAACGAGATTGCTATGGCAAGTAAAACGGAGAACAGCAGTACATAAATGAGATACGAAATTGGGATGATGGCAGCAAAGTAACCATTCACCATTGCATAGAAGATTAGAATTGTGGCAAACGCGGCTACAAGGCGACGCAACGCCAACCGCGAACCCGATGCATTATTTTGGTAAATCAATAACGGCACGAAAGCTACAAACAACAAAGGGTATGCAAACGCATACCCCAATACCAGTAACAATGCAGAAAAAATAATATGCATCAGAATAACGTATTCTTGCCTCCAAACGAGGCACTAAGTGAAAAAATGTTTGAGTACATGGCAATCCCTTGATTACCGATGTCCGTAAGGGCGTAACTAACGCGTATGCCGCGATAATCAAAACCGAGTCCCATAGTGGGTGTCCAAGCCGTTCGGTACGTATTGTTGAATTGGAGTTCGCGCTGAAGCTCACCCGCACCAACACGTAGAAAAACAAAGTCTCGGTAACCAAACTCTGCACCGGCAGAAGGATACATGCTCACCCCCGATTCGCCACTTATCAAGGCGTTTCGTTGCCCGTCAAATGTGAACACGGCATTGACTTCGGTTAATAAAGAGAAGTCATCACCGAAAGAGAAAACACGACCGCCGCCAATAATAAACGTAGGCAAGGAAATTTCGTTGTTATTGTCGGGCATATCATTTCCCGTTTCCCGAAATACCTCTGCCAATTCGTTGTCTATGCGAATGTCCCAAGCTGTAAACGTTGACGTTACATCACGTGCAACAGCACCAAAGCGCCAATCGCCTCTTTTGTATTGAGCACCTAAGTCAAAGCCAAAGCCGTACCCCTTCGCAAAGCGCCCTAATGAGCGGTAAATAAACTTCATATTGGCACCGTAACTAAGCCCTTCAATCTTTTCCGACGCCCTTGCGTAAGACACCAACATGGCGTAATCCGCAGCAGAAAACCGCGTGATGCGATCGTAATCAACATTGCCATCGGCATCTTGCAGCAGGGATGTATCGGGAATATCATCTACCCCAAAGCGAATGACGGACACACCTACTGTAGATGTATTGTCTATGGGCACGGCTACGGCAGCATAATCGAAGTTCGCGATGCTGCCAAAGTACTCGGCGTGCATCAATGACGCGTCTAAGTAGGTTTCCATGTTGGCTAAACCCGCAGGATTCCAATAACCGGCATCTGCTCCTGAAACCGAGGACACCACCGACTTACCCATGGCCAATGCACGGGCATCGACGCCTATTTCTAAAAACTCGTTGGCGTACTTACGCGCCACCTGAGCCTGCAACTGCGTCGCGATAAACGTTATAAAAAACCCCAGACGCAAATACTTTATCATAATCTTAGCGCATACATATAATGAACGGATAATCACCCTAATTCTTGACGCCACAAATATATGTGGTAACAAGGATAATGGTTAAACGTTTTTAAGCGGGATTATTGTTTGCGATGATATTTTTTCTGAAAATTTCCAAATGTCGTTTTAATGCAAACTCTTAAAAGAACACGTAAAATAGACACGCATTTAATATTCCCGTAACATTACAATTCTACTTTTGTCGCGTAATAAAATCGATATGCGTTACTTAACCATCTGCTTGATTGTACTGGGGCTTACTAATTGCACCAAAGATCGCGAGTTCGACGACATTCAACTATCTATCAATGGTGACCTGTCGGTTTTGCACCACTGGCACTTCAACAATGCAATTGACATAAACGATTTATTGGTTGCTGACTACAGTGTTGACTTTGCTTTTATTGAGGTGGAAGCCATTCGATGGGACGAAGATGACGATGGCACAGAACTGAACTTACTCGATGGTTTTGAAGCGGGAAATGTTTTACGCATCAGAAACCCATCTCAACACATTGACTTGGTATTTCCCACCATAGGTTACGAAAGCATTTTCTTGAGTTTTGCCACCAGGCGAACCAACAACGGTGCGCAAAAACAACACATATCCTACGCCATAGATGGTAATTCATTTACCGAAATGGGCATTGAAGAGGTGACTAAAGACATCCAAACGGAATGGCACGTTCACACATTTGATTTAAGTCACTTACCATCATTTAATAATCGAAATGAAGTTCGCATCCGCATCCGCTTTTCAGAAGGCAATAATGGCGACAGCGGCAACAACCGATTCGACAACATCTCCATTCTCGGTTCGCCCATAACAGAATAATCATTTATGCGCTTATTATTCATCATTGTCATTGGGTTAAGTACATATACTTTATCGGCGCAAAAACCACCCAAACTCAAACCATTCGGTTACATTCACATCGATGTCCCTGAACCCTCAGATATCATTGCAAACCCCTTCAAGCCCAATCACTTTTTTGTGGTTAGTGACGATGGGTTTCTCTTTGAAATGAATCGAGACGGGAAAATAACCCGCAAAGCTGATTTCACCGGAATCGATTGCGAAGGCGTTTATGCCAACGACACTGCCATTTTTGTAGTGGAAGAATACACCCGAAAAATTCGCGTATTTGATTACGCAAGTTTATCGTTGCAGCAAACCGCCATCTTTCCCTACAGTGGTGGACGCAACAAGGGATACGAATCCATCACCTACAATGAAGTCCGGCAGCGCTTCTTAATGATCACCGAAAAAGACCCCATCTACTTGGTCGAACTCGACAAAGATCTTAACCGCGTCAACGAAGTATATCTGGAAGGCATTGCCAGAGATATTTCGGCCGCTACTTGGTACGACAATCATGTGTGGCTATTGAGCGATGAAGACATGGAGGTCATAAAGCTCAATCCCAACAACTATCAAGAAATCATGCGCTGGCGCATTCCAATCATCAATCCGGAAGGTATATGCTTCTACGACAACCGAATGTTCATCCTCTCCGACGATATGGAGCGACTGTATGAATTCCCCATTCCTCAATAACATGTCTGCATACAAACGCATTTCAATAACCATTGCGCTGTTTTTTATCGGCGTCAACTTTGCTCATGCACAGGTAACCATCAGCGACGGTCGACACGTAATGGAGATTTCCGGTGGCATATCGACGTATTACAACCAGCGCTTTCTTAAACCAACCAGCGACAACCGCAATAAGGATCGCTTTCGACTGAGGGATGCGCAAATTCAGATAGAGGGCCGTATTGGCAACCTATACGAGTACGAATTACAGGTCGACTTTGTGGATTTGGCCTCGTTTGCCACCGGTGAAATAGACCCGGAAAATCCCGGATTGATGGACGCCTACATTCGCTACAAGGGACTTAAATTTGTTGATGTTCAAGTGGGATACGGAAAACTCTACTATTCCAGAAGCTCGTTGACACCTTTTACTCGTACCCCATACTGGCAACGAGCACAAATTGTGAGAGGTAACATGTTTAGCCGCCGCGATGTGGGTATTACCTTGATGAAAAACGTTTGGCGACAACGCATCAACATGTACGCCGGGGTATATACCGGTTTGGGAGAAATCACCCTTCGCGGCGACAACGATGCCAGTGGTGGATTGGAATACGTTGGTCGGGTTGACGTGGCCTATCCGACCCGCTTTCGCTACCGCGACATCGACGATCGCGTCACACCCATTCCTATGTTTAGCGTAGGATTTAATGGCCGTTATGCCGAGAAAAATTTACCCGATGGAAGAAGCTTTCCCGCGTTTTCCACCGGAGAATTTGGGCTGAAAGTTATTAATGGTGAACGCTACGCCTACGGGTTAGACGCCGCTTTTATGTACATGGGCTTTTCGGGCAGTTTTGAAATCCACCAAATGCGAATGATTCCTCAAAACGCAAACGACCCATTGTTTCAAGGCTTTTTACCGGAGCAAACCAACGGCTATATTCTCGCCGGAGGGAATGTCTCGCAACTCAACTATTTCTCCAAAAAGCTAAAATCCATTATTTCCGTCCGCTACGAAGAACTGGATCTAAGCGATCTTATTCCTGGTAAATCCCAACGATTATCTGCTGCATTGGCCTACCAAATACGTGGCTTCGACTCTATGATTAAGTTTCAATACTTCCAAATATTAGCCGAAGAAACCATTGATCCCATCCGCTGGACCGAACAATTCCGCATTGGCTGGCAACTCAATTTCAAGTAAAATAATCACACGAGCGTAACATTTCTTTCACGAACTTTGCGGCCTAATAAATTCAAAATGATGAAGAGAGCTTTCTTGGCGTTGAGCCTATTGTCGTTGGTTTTTACCACCCATACATTTGCCCAGCAAACCATCGCGCAAGCACGTAACTTAGGCGTTGGCAATACCGTAACCGTTACAGGGATTGTCACTGCCGATAGCACCCTTTACCCCGGCAGCGGAGTCACCATTTACTTTCAAGACAACACCGCCGGACTTTCAGCCTTTAATCCCGGCACACTACTAAGCGGCGTTCGTCAAGGGGATAGCATTGAAATCACCGGCGAACTGTCTCAGTTTAATCAACTCCTGCAAATCAGTCCGGTTAATTCCGTGAATATTCTCAGCAGCAACAACGCGCTTCCGGCGCCCATAAGCGTTACCCTCAGCAACGGCTGGGTACAACAATACGAATGCATGCTGGTGGAAGTGAGCGGCGTCACCGTCAGCGGCACGGGCACCTTCTCCGGCAACACCAACTACAACATCACCGATGGCAGCAATACACGCGAGATTCGCATCAACAACCGCACGCCGCTTGTAGGCACCCCCATCCCCGGATCACTGGTAAACATTACCGGGATTATGAGTCGCTTTATTGGCACCTACCAATTGCTGCCACGCTACACCACCGACATCAACCAAGGTGCCGGTCCGCAAATCATTTCCGATATTGAGCAGAGCAACATCGCTACCACCTCATTCGATTTATCCTTTGAAACCCAAGACCCGGGCACAACCATTTTCTATTACGGTACCAACGCCTTAATGAATCAACCGCCCGTGGTCAACGCCAATCTAACCACCTCACACAGCGAAACCCTCAGCGGATTGCAACCCGGACGCATTTACTTCGCCCAAGCCGCTTCCGTCGACGCGCAAGGCGACACCTCTCTTTCGCCCATGCGCGTGTTTGCTACCCAATCGCTTTCCAGCGGCGACATGAAGGCCTTCTTCATCACCGAGCCCGATACCTCTGTGGCGCGCTTTGGCAACGCCGTATACACCGGTAGCTCGATCATCGACACGCTGATTGCTTACGTTGACAATGCACAAAGCACCATCGATATTGCCATTTACAACTGGAATAACAACGGAATTCCCGACCTAGGCACCGCCCTCAACAATGCCGCCAATCGCGGGGTGCGCGTTCGCTTTATCACCGATGCGCAGACTGCTACCCTCGGGATGAATACGCTTTCTTCATCCATACCCACGTTGCAAAGTCCTGTAGGCGCGGCATACGGGATCATGCACAACAAATTTGTGGTCATCGACGCTGAGTCTACCGACCCCAACCGCCCCATCGTGTGGACCGGATCGACCAACTGGACCGTAGGACAACTTACCACCGACCCCAACAATACCGTGGTCATCCAAGACCAGTCCTTGGCACGCGCCTTCCAATTGGAATTCCAAGAAATGTGGGGATCCAGTGGTAGTTTGCCCAATAGCATGAACAGCCGTTTTGGTCCCGACAAAAGCGATAACACCCCGCACTTGTTCAACATCAATGGCATTCGCGTGGAATTATATTTTAGTCCGACCGACAACGTCGAGGCCAACATCATCCGCGCTTTGGAAAGTGCCGATCAAGATTTACAGGTGGCTACGATGTTGATGACCAGAACGACTTTAGCAAACGCTCTGGCCGACAAACATAACGACGGTGTTTATACCGCAGCCATTCTCAACGACAACACCACCACCGGCTCACAACCGGCGTGGAATATCCTCAGCTCAGAGCTGCCTTCCAGTCGTTTGTTTTTGAACAACCAGAACTACATCATGCACCACAAGTACGCCATCGTGGATCAAAGCGCCCCACAAAGCGATCCGTTGGTAGTGACCGGGTCGCACAACTGGTCGAATGCAGCCAATCAGCGCAACGACGAAAACACCATCATCATTTACGACGAGGTGATGGCCAATTTGTTCTTTCAAGACTGGGTGAAAATCTTCCGCGACAATGGCGGCACCGATATTTCGAATCTTTCCGGTGAGGACTTTGGAATTAGCATTTCTCCCAATGTTCTTTACCCAAATCCAACCAGTGGTAATGCCACGTTGGACTTCACGGCTTATAACTCGGCGAGCATGCAGGTATACGATCTTCAAGGGCGTATTCTCTATGCCCATCAACCGGGGAAAGGGGTGCAATCGATTGAGGTGCCTACGGCGCACTTACCGGCCGGGATGTACTTGGTGCGTTTGGAGACGGATGGGAAGGCAGAGGTGTTTCGGTTGGTGAAGAATTAAGGGGTGCATAGAGGCACATATAAAGCATAGGGTTCGCTTCGCTCAGTTTTTTTTTGAACTACATAGGCACATAGAAGAACATAGAGCTCGCTGCGCTCACTTTTTAATACAAGGACACATAGAAAGTATAGTGTGTTCGCTGCGCTCAATTATTTTAGAATCACCAAGACACACATAGAACTACAAAGGCACACAAAGGTTTTCATGTAGTATTCTATGCTTCCTCATAATAGTTCTACATGTCCTTTTGATCTTCATCTTCTATGTGACCTAAAATAAACAGTGAGCGAAGCGAAATCTATGTGTACCTATGTGGTAAAAAACATAAGCGAAGCGAAATCTATGTGACCTAAAATATACAATGAGCGAAGCGAAATCTATGTGTACCTATGTGCCTATGTGGTAAAAAACATAAGCGAAACAAAATCTATGTGACCTAAAATAAACAATGAGCGAAGCGAAATCTATGTGTACCTATGTGCCTATGTGGTAAAAAAAAATGTATCTACCACATAAGCGCTTAGCTCCTATATCATCAAACATGACTATATTGCACCTCCCTTATATCTCCAATCGCAAAACCATAGCAATGAAGCAATTTTTTACTACCCTTATCTGTACATTTTCGTTTATCGCTTTCGCACAACAAGACGTCGATACCTTCATTACGTATCCCGGCTGTGAGGATGCCAGCGACCTCGAAGACTGTTTTTTCGAGAAGGTTTATCTGCACATCGTTGATTCCTCTGAGTTGTTGAGCAATCTTGTTGAAAAGGACTCATTCACATTTGAAGCTGACGTTATTTTTGGCATTGACGGGTCGGTCTATGCCGTTGAGGTTGTCAAACCAGTCGACCCGGCATTTGATGAAGAAGCTGTTCGCGTCATTGAATCGTTACCCCGTGTTCAACCCGCCGTAAAGGATGGAAAAAATATTTCTTTACAGGTTACCATCCCCATCCATTACAAAACAGACGACAAAGACAAGGTTTTGAAATACGCCTACGTAGAGAAAAAACCCGTTTTTCCCGGTTGTGAAGATGAGGACTCGGAAGATGATAAATTAACGTGTTTTAACCAAAAAATGATGAGCCACGTTGCAAAAAACTTCAAGTTTCCCGACGAAGCAAGAAGAGACAAGGCCGAAGGTGTTACCGTGGCAACCTTCATCATTGAAAGAGACGGCTCCGTTTCCGGTGTCAGGATCTTACGCTCGGTACACCCGGCACTCGACGCAGAAACCATTCGCGTAATGGAGCTGCTCCCAACCTTTACCCCTGCTACGCAACGCGGAAAACCGGTGCGCATGCAGTACAACATGCCCATCAACGCGAAAATCAATTGAGAAAAATGCTGCCGGGTTTTGGCTTTTTAGATCTTAGCTATTTGCTTTGAGCGTTTACGTGTTGCGTGTTGGTTACGCTACAATCAAAGTGACAAATGTGGTTGATATGGGAGGGTTGTCGACGTTGAGAGTCATTGCCAAAATAAGAAAAAGGTGACCAAGCGAAGAAAACCTATTTAGCGAAGAAAACCTATTTCATGAGGCTCATTTTACATTTTTCTTTCCACCAGCCGGATAACACAAATAATACTGCCTGAACGTCCGACTAAACGCCTGAATATCCATGATATGCGCGTCATCGGCGATGGGTGTAATGGAACCATCGGACTCCAATAGCGAAATGGAAACGGTTTCGGTGTTGTAGGCGCGGTTTTCAATGGCTCCGGAGAACACAACGTACGACATGGCGACATCGGGTAGTCCCAAGGCCTTCTTTGCGCGTAGCTTGTAGGCGTCAACCTCCTCTAATGAAAACGGCTGGTCGCGAAGCCTTACCTTGAGTAAATCTCGGTCTATGAGTCGGCGCGACAGCTCGGCTAACATGGCATCGGAATGGGACATCCACCCCTTGATGGCCGACAGAATATCGACATCGTCTAAACGGGCATATAAATCCAATTTACCGGACAACTGTTCTACAGACAGTCTATTATTGATCATATAGTGCAGCGCTTCCGAACAGGGCACCTCTTCGCCCGCCTCACTTAAAAAGCGTGCACGTTCAAGGATACGCACCAGCAAATATTCTGCACTCAGCACTGTTTTGTGCAGATACACCTGCCAGTACATCAGTCGGCGCGCCACCAAAAACTTTTCGATGGAATACACCGCTTTGGCGTCTACAACCAATTGTCCATTGGCCACATTCAACATAGAAATCAAACGCTCGGTATTGACCATCCCTTCGGAAACACCGGTGAAAAAACTATCGCGGCGCAGGTAATCGAGACGATCCATATCGAGCTGACTGCTCACCAGTTGGTGAAGAAAGGGCTTGTTGTAAGTATTGTTAAAAATGGAAATGGCCAAATCCAGTTTTCCGTTGTACTGTTGATTCAGTGCATGCATGAACAAAAGCGAAATGTCCTCGTGGTGCACATTAATCAAGGTATGCTCCAGTGTATGGGAAAATGGTCCATGACCAATATCGTGAAGCATGATGGCAATAAGCACCCCTTCCTCTTCTTCTTCAGAGATATCGTGGCCCTTTTGGCGCAGAACGGAAATGGCTTGTCGGGTGATGTGGGTAGCACCAAGCGCATGGTGAAAACGGGTATGAGTAGCACCGGGATAGACCAAATACGTCAGTGCTGTTTGGGAAATCCTCCGCAAACGCTGCATCCACGGGTGCTCCATTAGGTTGGCCAGAAGCCCCTCGGGAATGTGTACAAAGCCGTAAACCGGGTCGTTGAGCGTCTTAAATTTTTGGTAAGTTGACGAGCGGGCCTCCATATCGAATCGTTTAAAATTGTATCTTCGCAATATTATGGAAAAAACGAGAATATTATGGGTCGATGATGAAATCGATCTGTTAAAACCGCATGTCCTGTTCATTACCGAAAAAGGATACGATGTCGACACCGTCAACAACGGCGAAGATGCCTTAGAAATGATCGATGAAAACCGTTACGATTTGGTTTTTTTAGATGAAAATATGCCTGGAATAGGGGGCTTAGAAACCCTCCAGCAAATACGTGAAACCGACACCAACCTCCCCGTGGTAATGGTTACCAAAAGCGAGGAAGAGCACATTATGGAAGACGCCATTGGCGCTCAGATTGCGGATTACCTCATCAAGCCCGTTAATCCCAATCAGCTCTTGCTGAGCATTAAAAAGAACCTCGACAAAACGCGCTTGGTTTCCGAAAAAACCAGTTCCAGCTACCAACAAGAGTTTCGTAAAATTGGCATGGAGCTCAACGACGTCCGCGATGTTGATGGTTGGATCGACATGTACAAGCGTTTGGTTTACTGGGAAATGGAACTCGACAAACTCGATGACGAGTCGATGAACGAAATTCTTAGCATGCAAAAAAACGAGGCCAATACCGTTTTTTGCAAATTCGTAGAAAAAAACTACATCAACTGGATGCAGGGCGACGAGGACGGCCCAATGTTCTCTCCATCCGTGTTTAAGAAAAACCTATTCCCACTGCTCAAAGAAGGAAAGAACGTAACGCTTTTATTGATCGATAACCTGCGCTACGATCAGTGGAAAGTGCTGCAACCAATCTTTCAGCAGTATTACAAAACCAACAGCGAGGGGATGTTTTTCAGCATTCTCCCCACAGCAACGCAGTACGCGAGAAACAGTATGTTTGCCGGACTGATGCCCGCAGAAATCAAAAAGCGCTTCCCAAATCAGTGGTACGACGACACCGAAGAAGAAGGCAAGAATCTACACGAAGAGGACTTTTTGCGCGACAACCTCCGCAGGAATGGACTGGGTGACATCCGCATGTCGTACCACAAAATCACCAACCACGTGAATGCGAAAAAGCTTGCCGACAACTACAAGTCATTTGAACAGAATCAACTCAACGTAGTGGTGTACAACTTTGTAGATATGCTGTCGCACGCCAAAACAGACACCCGCTTAATTCAAGAGCTCGCCGACGATGACAAGGCGTATCGCAGCCTCACGCTCAGCTGGTTTAAAAACTCCCCCCTACTCGATCTGCTTCGAAAGCTCGCGAGCACCAATACGGAGCTTTTGCTGACAACCGACCATGGGACCATCAACGTCGATACGCCCACAAAACTTGTAGGACTGCGGGAAATAACCACCAACCTTCGCTACAAGCAAGGGAAAAATATGAGTTACGAGAAAAAAGACGTGTTTGAAATCAACAAACCGGAATTGGTGCACCTGCCCAAAGTACACATCAGTGCCAATTACGTTTTTGCCCGTGAAAAGATGTTTTTTGCCTACCCGAACAACTACAATCATTTCGTGAAATACTACAAAAACACCTACCAGCACGGAGGAATTTCACTGGAAGAAATGGTCATTCCGATTGTTCAATTTTCACCAAAGCGCTAGTAACGATGGTGTACCGCAATGCCTTTACGGAAGATCAACTCTCAACCGTTGCTGAGGAGCTGCTGCGCTACTTTCCCGACACGAAGATTTTTTTATTTTCCGGAGATTTGGGCAGCGGCAAAACCACCCTCATCAAGCATCTATGCAAGGCGTTTGGCGTAACTGATCGGGTGAGCAGCCCTACCTACGGCTTGGTCAACACTTACGCGTCAAAGGAAAACGGTCGCATTTACCATTTTGACCTCTACCGCCTCAAAGACGAAACCGAGGCGTTAGACATGGGTATAGAATCGTATTTGGATGAAAACGCCTACTGTTTTGTAGAATGGCCAAAATTAATCGTACCTTTCGTTCCCGAAACACACGTTGATGTGCAATTGAAAATTGTTGACACACATCGATCCATCCATGCCCAAACGGCTTTTGTATGAACCCTGAACATCCAACCACCCTCAGCTGGTCGCTGGGACAATACCTCCCTCAAGAAGAAACCTTGGAAATATCCAGGCGTCAAGAGCGACTGTTCATTGGTGTACCAAAGGAAACTAAGCTACAAGAAAAACGAGTAAGCCTAACCCCCGATGCCGTTGCTTTGCTCACAGCTCGCGGGCATCGTATTTTGGTAGAACGAGGCGCCGGAGAAGGCGCAAAATTTAGTGATCACGAGTATTCTGAAGCGGGAGCTGAGTTGTCAAACAGCCGCAAAGACGTCTTCAAAGCCAATATCATTGTTAAGGTTGAACCTTTGAGCAGTGAGGAACTGGAAATGCTCACCCACAAACAATTCATTTTCTCCGCCATCCAAATCAAAGCGCGCAACAAAGCATACTTTGAGAAAATGATGGCTAAGAAAGCCAGCGCCATTTCGTACGAAAGCTACATCGACGACCAAGGGCAATTTTCTGTAGTACGCGCCATGAGCGAAATAGCCGGCAACACCTCCATACTCATTGCCGCCGAATATTTGAGTAATGTCAATGAAGGCAAGGGATACATCATGGGCGGTGTATCGGGCATTCCACCCACTAAAATCGTGATATTAGGAGCCGGAACCGTTGGCAGTTATGCCGCGCGGGCAGCCTTGGGTTTAGGGGCATCGGTACAGGTATTTGATGAATCATTGCTCAAATTGCGGCGTTTGCAAGAAATGCTAAATATGCCGGTTTACACCAGTGTATTAAACCCGCGAAATTTATCCACAGCCATCGATCAATGCGACGTACTCATTGGAGCACTGCGTCCCGAGCAGGGCCGCTCGCCCTGTGTGGTAAGCGAAAACATGATCAAGCGGATGAGTCCGGGATCTGTTGTCATTGACGTTTCCATCGACAGTGGCGGCTGCGTTGAAACCTCGGAATTGTGCTCACACGACAAGCCCACCTGCATCAAGCACGGCGTTATCCATTACGGGGTTCCCAACATCCCCAGCCGCGTATCGCGTACGGCCTCCATCGCTTTGAGCAATATCCTAACCCCACTCCTTCTCGATGTTGCCGATCGCGGCGGCATTGAAGAAACGCTGCGCAATAAACCCAATCTGCAGCACAGTTTGTACATGTACAACGGCGTACTCACCTCTAAATTCATTGGCGAATGGCATAATTTGCCATATAGCACCGCGAATTTGTTGCTGGGGGGGATATAATGGACTACATTTATATGATGTGCAAAAAGTATCTATTCAATAGCAAAACATCACCAAAAACAAAAAAACCGTCTCACATATGCAAGACGGTTTTTTATGTGGTGCCAGTTGGAATCGAACCAACGACACAAGGATTTTCAGTCCTTTGCTCTACCAACTGAGCTATGGCACCGTTGTAATAACGGGCGGCAAAGGTAAACAAACATTTCGTACACTTGCAACATGAAACGCGAAAAAGATAAAAAAAAATTGAACCTCGCCATTGACATTGGAAATACGAATACCAAAATAGGTTTTGCCAACGACGAAACACTCACGGAATGCTCCACGGTTTCGGCACAATCACCGCTGCCTACTCTGCCCCAAAATGCACGTGTTATCGTGAGTAACGTACGCGAAGAAACACACCATCACCTAATCGACTTACGCAAACAATACCCCGATGCCATTTGGCTCGATGAGAAAACACAGCTCTTTTTTCCAATCAAAACCGAACGACGAGATACCATTGGCACCGATCGACTGGCCGCCTGTGCCGGTGCATTGTCCTTGGAAAAAAAAGGCGTAGACAAACTCGTTATAACCACCGGAACCTGCATCACCTTTAACTACATTGACCGAGACAGAGCATTCATCGGAGGTGCCATATCGCCCGGCTACCAAATGCGCTTAGACGCCATGCATCACTTTACCGGAAAACTGCCCAAACTCTCCGCCGAAGACCAAATACCGCCCCACATTGGGAAGGACACCGACAACAATTTACACTCCGGTGTGTTTTTTGGCATCTGCGATGAAATAGATGGACGAATATCACGTTTTATCGACGTTCATCGAGATTACGAGATTTTTATAACCGGTGGACATCATTTGCGGTTGGTAAATCAATCCAAATACAGCATATTTGCAAACTCAAATTTACAATTGATTGGCCTGCTCAAAATACTTGAATTTCAATCCTAATATGCGCACATACATCGTCGCGTCGATTCTTTTGTTCAGCACGGGTTTGTCCGCGCAACTCGTTGGGGTTAGTCCCTATTCCGCACTCGGTCTTGGCGACCCGGTGAATGGCGATCCTTCGCGCAACTTTGCGTTGGGCGGTACCGTTGCAGCAGCCGCAGACGGATACAACATCAACATCGGCAACCCGGCGTCCTACGCCAAATTGAAGTACACCAACTTCGACCTTGGCGTGATGCATACGGAAATCAATCAACAACAAGGCGATTTAACCATCGACAACGGATACACCAATTTCAACTACATCGTTACCAGTTTTCCCCTCTACGAAAACCTCGGTCTGGTTTTGAGCATTCGCCCACACACCACCCGCGGATTTAAAATTGAACGCGACGACATGTTAAGCGATGATCTTGGCCTAAGCAGAAGTACCTTTCAAGGTTCCGGAGGAATTAACAACCTCACCATCGGAACGGGCTGGTCGCCCTTTAAAGGCTTTGCTGTAGGGTTGAATGCGCACTACTATTTTGGCAATAACGCCGACTTCATCACCTCCGATTTAATCGATCAACAAAACACCGTCGCATCCCGTCGTGAAATTGAAACACGCATCAGTACATGGCAGTTTGAAACCGGTGTGCAGTATCACCATCGCATTGGCAAATCCCTAGAGCTCGGGATTGGAGGCGTCTACCGCATCGGAAACACACTCAACCAATACGTCACCGAACAACTCTTTACCATCTTACCTTCGGCCAACCAAGCATTGCCCTTAGACACCGTATTCTCCTCGGTAGATGAACGAACCCCGGGGCAACTTGCCAGCGTTTACTCTGCGGGCATCAGCTTGGGGAAAATCAACGACGAACGTCCACAGCAATACGCTTGGTCGATAAGCGCCGATTTTAGACGCACCATGGGCAGCGAGTTTGACGGTGTTGTTACCCGCGGACAATTCACCGATGCCAGCCGCATTTCCGCAGGAGCTACCGTGATCCCCGCGTTGACCTTTGAATCCCTACTGCGCTCAAAACGCTTTTGGAACCGCACCGAATACCGCTTGGGGTTATTTCAAGACGAAGGACATATCCTCATCGACAACACCAATATTTCAGCTCTTGGCATGAGCTTTGGGGTAGCTATTCCGTTACGCATTCGCGGATTGGCTCCGGGTGAAGTTCGCAACAACATGTTAAACTTTACCGTGGCATACGGAAATCGCGGTACTACCGAAAACAATTTGGTTCGCGAACGCTTTACCCAATTTCTGATTGGCATAACCCTAACCGAAAAATGGTTTGATAAATACAAATACCGTTAATTATGATCAAAAAGCAACTGATTGCATTTTCACTCATCGCCGGGATGTTGTTTCCCGTTCTGTCTTTCGCTCAAGAAAAAGAATGGAGCGAAGACTGTCAAAACAACTACTCTATTTTTTACGAGTTTTACCGCAATAAAAGTTACTTAGACGCTTTTGAAGCGTGGAAGTACACCTATGACAATTGCGCCGAGCTCACTAAAAACATCTACATTTTTGGCCCGCCCATCATCAAGGCAAAAATTAAAGCAACCGAAAACGAGGCGGAAAAAGAAACCTACACCACACTTTTATTGGAAATGTACGATCGCCGAAACGAGCTTTTTCCCGATCGCATTGGATTTGTTGTGGGACTTAAAGCCATCGATAAGTTTACCTATTTTCCCGACAAAGTCACCGAAACCTACGCATTGTTTGAAAAAGCCATCGAAATTGACGGTTACGACCAAAGCGCAGCGTTTTTCAATTACTTTTTCAACGCCGGCATACGCATGTTTTCCGCTAAGGAATTTACCCTCGATGACGTGTTCAACAGCTACAACCTAGTGAGTGAAGCCATTGAATACAACAACAATCAATTAAACAACGAAATTGCCGAAATCCAAACTGTTATCGACTCCACAGACGTCATGACGGCAGATCAGCAAAAAAAGCTCAACCGCGCAGAAAAAGAACTGGAACGCTACACCATTGTTGACCGCAACCTCGAGAAGCAGATTGTAAAAATTGCTACCTGCTCACGTTTAGAAAGCCTGTACAACGACGACACCTTTGAAGAACACAAAGACGACACCGTATGGTTGCGACGCGCGGCAAAACTCCTCCAAAAAGAGCGCACAAACGAAGAAGGCGAAATCGAGAGCTGTACCGATATGCCTGTTTTTGTAAAAATTTCGGAGCGTTTATACGAAATGGATCCGTCGTCTCCGGGTGCCCGTTCCATGGGATTACTCGCATTTCAATCTAAAGAGTACGCCAAGGCTTCCGATTACTTTGTACAGGCAGCTGAGCAAGAAGCAGACCCCATCAAAGCTGCACGCGACTACAACTTGGCAGCATCAGCCGACCTCCTCGCTAAGCAACCGCGTACAGCACGCGATCACGCGCGCAAAGCCATCAAGTTGCGCTCCGATTACGGCGACGCCTACATCAATTGGGCTAAAGCGTATGCTGCTGCCGATGGTGCTTGTGGCGACAACGTGTTTGAGAAAAAAGCCGTTTACTGGGCCGCCATCGACAAGTTGAACCGCGCCATTTCCGTGGATCCCGATGTACGTAAGAAAGCCAACAAGTACATCAGTAGTTTTAAAAATCAAATTCCCGACAAAACCATTTCCTTTAACTTGGGCTGGAAAGAGGGCGACACCTATCAAATAGGATGTTGGGTTGGCGAAACCGTAACCGTCAAATTTTATTAATGACATCCGTTACACATCACAACAAAACAGCCATCGGAGCACTTGCTTTGATGGCTGTTTTATTTGGTGCATGTAAAAACGACCCCAACGCTGTAAGAGCGCTCAACGAGGTGGACGAAGACCCGATGGAATACCAAGAAAACATCGTTATGGTCTACACCGATAGCGCCCTCAAAAAGTTTGAACTCCGCGCACCCACAGCTGCAAACTACCCCGAACGGGAAGAGCAAGAACCCTATTTGGAGTTTAAAGACGGAATCAACGTGTTGTTCTTTGACCCCGATGGTGAACAAGAATCAAGCATGCGGGGCGATTACGCCATTCGCTACCCCAAACGCAATCTGTGGGAATCGCGGGGTAACGTGGAAGTGATTGGAAAAACCGGCGAAAAACTCAACACCGAACACCTCATTTGGGACGAAATCGAAGAAACCATCTACTCCGATGAATTCGTTACCATCAACACCGGCAAGGAAATCTTTATGGGTGAAGGCTTCGAAGCCGATCAAGGCTTTACCGAATACACAATAAAAAAGCTGGTGGGTGAAATATCGTTGGAAGACGAAGAAAACACCGCACTTGGAGATACCTTGTGACGGTACTCCAAATGGACGTTTCGGTTTTAATGCCTGCCTATGAAGCTCTTTAGCTACATAATATCCACCCTAAAAGATTGACTTATAGGTTAATAGTAAAATTGCACCTTACTTTAGCTTGAGGCAATACCAAACCCGTTTATGATTACAAAAACTCATAACCGGGTTTTTTTTTAATCATTAGCTATTAAACGAAACAAGCGTTAAACATCACATATTGCTTCAAATAGACTCGTTTTTCTTTTTACAACAAACAGCTCAATCACACTCAAAACCAACGCGGTAAACCACTCGCACTCACAAAATCGCCTAACTTTACCACGTGTTCTGTATGCGCTAACTTTACGCGTTAAGAAATACCAAAACCGTTGTTTCAGAACAACTGCTCATTAACTCCTTTATGAATCAAATACTGCTATTCACTTTATCACTAATGGTATGTGCACTTTCCTCCTTCAGGTAGTACGATGAGCTGTTTTGTAACGTCAGTCTTATACAAATGAAAACCATGCATTTTATTTTCAAGGCGATAAAAGTCAATAATATTTTAATTTTTCTCTTCTGCTTTTTTCTAAGTGATTTGAATGCCCAACCCAATCGACAAAAGTAGGCGATTAATTCCAATTTAGGAGTAGGTCATGGATTAAAGGGGGAAGTTTCATTATTTGGGTCACCAGAAGCTCCGGATCAGTTAAACTTTAATTACCTCTTCAATTTACAATTACAAAGATTCCTTTTAAACGGAAAATTAGCAATCTCACTTGATTTGCAACAAAGATTGTGGACCGAACATATAAGGATGTCAGATATTGAAGGAAATATTTTTGACGCAACAAGGCAGTTTTTATTTTCCGGATTAGGTGGAGGATTACAATTTAGAATTTAGCAAAGTCGCTCAAGAAAACACCGTTTATCTTTATTAACAGCCTATCATTTCAACAGGGTTTTTCGGGAAAGAGTTATTCATGAAACACTATCTAACCAATGGTTTTCATCTAGTAACTCAATTGACGCTACGCTTCATACGTTGAGCTTGGGCGTCGATTACAGTCAGGTTTTTTGGCAGTCAACTCGAAAAGACAGGGCAATTGAGTGGAACTTTCAAATGCAAACTTTTGGAGGAAGGGTGACTTACAAATATTTTGGTGACTCCTCAGACATAATTTCAGTTAATATAAGTGCTGGTTTACGTTATTGTTTTTAGCTCTACTTTCAAGAAACCATTTATTTAAATCCATCATGAGATACATATTATTTTTAGTAGATTAAGTAGAAATTTTGAATCATTCAACCTTGTTTTATTCTGAGTAAATATCGGTTCAATCCCATAATATCTATTGGTGCATGCTGCTTTCTCATGAACGGAGGTTCAAAGTTTATCGGTGTTAACAGTATCTTTGATCGCACAGTTTTTTAGGCGTTAGCTTGCGGTGAACGGTGAGGAAGTTTGGGGGTTTGGCTTGACGAATGGTAAGTTGGAAGCATGGCAACTGGGAGCGATGAGCAAAGTGCAACACATTTGTAAAATCGTGACCTTTTTATTTGCGAAGCAATGTTTCGTGATTGTCGTGATTTATCCATCTAACTCTTTTAGTAAAAAATTGATATTTACCGCAGAGGCGCAGAGTGCGCAGAGCATAATCCACAAAGCTCTGCGTTCTTTGCGCCTCTGCGGTGAGAAAACCGTATTTCAGCTTTAATCACGAAGCCATTCCTGTTTGCCTTAAAGTTAACATCTTTGTTTTACGTTATGAACGTATTGCAATCGTGGTTAAAAAAAGGCGATAGAGAAGATCGAATCGATTCGTAGAAATTCGCATCAATAAAGGGTTGAACTTTACATAACTCGCTCTCATTTGAGTAGTTTTCTGTTTTCAACTTCAAGCAGCACTTTCATCTGCTGAATCGCAATTTCATTGAGTTTTACTAACCTTTCTTTTTGTGGCATTTTTTCACTAATAAATACCGCATTTAAATTTTCTAAGTTGGCTAAACAAATGAGTTCGTTCATGCTTGCATAATCACGCATATTACCTCTAAGTTCAGGATTGGCATCACGCCATTGTTTGGCCGTTTTTCCAAAAAGTGCAACATTCAACACATCTGCTTCGTTGGCATAAATGATTGCAATTTGTGCTGGTGTGAGTTCTGCAGGAATTAAATTTTGCTTAATAGCATCTGTATGAATGTGATAATTGAGTTTAGCCAATTCACGTTTGGCAGTCCAGCCCAAGAGTTTTTGCTCTTCTTCTTTTAAGCGCTGAAATTCCGTAATGAGATAAATTTTGAATGGAACGCTAATGGCAGAGCCAAACTCAAAGGCAATATCTTTGTGGGCATACGTACCGCCATATTTGCCGCGCTTCACGACCATTCCGACTGCATTCGTTTTCTCGATCCATTCAGTAGCGCTTAGTACAAAATTGGGCAGACCTGCATGCATTTTAAAGTGGTCAGATTCCACCACTTTAAAATTTGGGTTATTGATTTGCTCCCAAACACTAAGGAATTCAACGGCATATCTTGTCCTTATCCAGTTTTTAATAACATCAGCAGCTCTACTCTCCCCTTCTTTAGCATTGGCCATATCCGTAAGCGAAATATAATCATTCTCTCCAATGGTTAAAACAGTGATTTCGGTATTTTCAACTTGTAGTTTTGCCATTTTAATTCAATAACGAAATTTTGTTACACATACCCTACAAAGTTAAAATTAAATCTAATTTCTACTTGGCCAAATTTCGAGGAAGGTTACATGAGCGGGAGGAAGTTGATATGTTTAGGTGTTGAGACGTTTAGTCGTTTAGTCAGTCTATAAGCAAGAACTATATCAAAACGAATGGCTCACCAATAGGTTATGAGTTATGGGTTATGAGTTGGTGACGAAACCAGAGTGGACACGATTAACATCGGTATTTACGACGGTCATTACTAAACCCCGAAGGGGTGACATGATTATAGAAAAAAATCGTTTCAATGACCTCGCCCAAAACTCCGAAGGGGTGATATGATTATTGAATTCTGATGATACACGCATCTGACGCAACATTGGAAAATGTGGTTGATGAAACACAAACCACCAAGACCAGATGCCATTATCGTTTATGCGTTTGGTTTTAAGAACCCTGCCTACTTCTCTTCCTCTTCAAAACCCAAACTGACTCCATTGATGCAATAGCGCATACCGGTGGTTTCGCGTGGTCCGTCGGGAAAAACGTGACCGAGATGACCGCCGCAATTGGCACAAACAATTTCTGTTCGCCGCATCCCGTGGCTGTTATCGGGGATTTCCACCACGGCCGAATCGGAAACCGGACGATCAAAACTCGGCCAGCCACAGTGTGCATCAAACTTGTGATCGGATTTGAAAAGCGGAGCATTGCACCCCACACAGGTATATAATCCATCCTCATAATGCATGTTGAATTCACTGGTATGCGGGCGCTCAGTGCCTTTTAAACGCAGAACGCGATACTGTTCCGAATCGAGAATTTGCTTCCATTCGCTTTCGGATTTTTCTACGGGAAATGATTGTGGCATATCTTGATTGTTATGTGGTTGTTGACAAAATGCCAAAAATGGCATCACGAATAATATGGCAATGTATGTTTTCATACGGTGGAAATTTTCACTGTTGCAATGGCGTGAACTATCTTTTGTACGCATAAAACGAAGATTTAGAAAACACCAACATGATCAAAACAACACATAAGCCAATTGGTTTACATGTTTTACGTCAAAACTAATCTTTATTATCATATATTTGCGCTATGTTTAAACGGTCGTTTTCTAATGCGTTGATGCTCTTTGCATTTGTCATTGTACAACTGCATGCGTGTTTGCCGCACGAACATGTACCGTTAACTCAGGTTGATTCCGCCATTGCTTCTGTCGAAGAACAAGACCCTTTATGGAACAACCTATGGCACATCGACATGGGAGAAGACCACTTGGAGACGTTTCATAGCGACCCCAACCCACCGCTTGTAGATGTCTTCTTGTTGTACACTCATCCTCTACAACTCAATGTAGCACTTACACAAAGGTTTCTATTCCCCTGGACGTTCAGTCTGCATCCTCCGTCACACGGCGACCACTATAATCTCAGAGGACCTCCATTTTTCGCGTAAACAAACGTTCACCCATTGTTTATTTCGCGAAAAACACACCCATGTTTCCCTACATTATAAAACTGTCCTTACAGAACAAATTACTTGTTCTACTCGCCACATTAGCCATGATCATCTTAGGGGTTTACGCTCTGAGAAACATCACCATCGACGCTGTCCCCGACATCACCAACAACCAAGTGCAGGTGGTAACCACCTCATCATCGCTGGCGCCTCAAGAGGTTGAAGCGTTTATTACCTACCCCCTAGAAATAGCCATGGCCAATCTACCGGAAGTTGAAGAAATTCGCTCCATATCGCGCTACGGCCTATCGGTGGTTACGGTTGTGTTCTCCGATGACGTTCCAACGTTAGATGCCCGACAATACGTAAAGGAAAAAATCGACGACGTGAGAAACGACATCCCCGAAGCCTTTGGCACCCCGGAGTTAATGCCCATCACCACCGGACTTGGAGAAGTGTATCAATACGTGCTCAAAGTAGATAGTGCATACCGAGACCAATACGACATAATGGATTTGCGCACCATTCAAGACTGGATCGTGAAGCGTCAACTGGCGGGCATATCCGGTATTGTGGACGTAAGCAGTTTTGGAGGTTACCTCAAACAGTACGAAATCGCGGTAGATCCCCGGCGATTAGCCGCGCAAAACGTCACCCTATCGGATGTATTCACAGCCTTGGAAAACAACAACCAAAATACCGGCGGGAGCTACATCGAAAAGGGGCCTCGGGCGGTGTACATTCGTACCGAAGGACTGGTGCAGTCGCTGGAAGACATTGCATCCATGCACGTGGCAAATAACGACGGCATACCCGTACACATGTCGGACATCGGAGAAGTACGCTACGGTGCACCTCCGCGTTACGGCGCCATGACCATGGATGGAGAAGGTGAAACGGTTGGCGGCATCACGCTCATGCTCAAAGGCGAAAATGCGTATCAGGTGAACAAAGACGTTCAAGAGCGCGTAGCCGAAGTGCAGCGCACGCTCCCGAGAGGCATCCACCTTTACCCCTACCTGGAGCGCGCTTCACTGATCGACCGCACCATTGTTACCGTACGCAACAATCTACTCGAAGGCGGCATCATTGTCATCGTGGTTTTAGTTCTTCTGCTGGGAAACATCCGCGCTGGATTGGTGGTGGCCTCCATCATTCCCCTGTCCATGCTCTTCGCACTCATCTGCATGTACTACACCGGAGTATCGGCCAATTTAATGTCGCTGGGAGCAATTGACTTCGGTATTGTGGTAGACAGTGCGGTAGTGATCGTGGAAAATCTGGTTGCGGTACTCACCGCAGGATTTGTGGGAAAAACCCTTTCTCAAGCACAGATGGATCGCGAAATAGAACAGTCGGCGTCCAACATCTACAAATCGGCTGCCTTTGGCGTACTTACCACCATTGTCGTATTCATCCCCATCCTTACGCTTTCGGGCATCGAAGGGAAAATGTTTCGTCCCATGGCCCAGACCCTCACATTTGCACTCGTGGGCACACTCTTTCTCTCACTCACCTACGTGCCGGTTATCAGTTCACTAGTGATGCGCAAAACCATTGTGGCTGAGCAAGGCATCTCCTACCGAATCATGCAGCGAGCGGAACGCTTTTACCAGCGGGTGCTCGAATGGGCGCTGCCGCGCTGGCCGTTTGTTGTTGGCGGTGCTTTAACTCTTTTGATTACCGCCATTATAGGATTCAACCGCATGGGCGCGGAGTTTCTGCCCGACCTCGAAGAAGGAGACTTAGCGGTGCAAGTAGCAATACAACCAGGCAGTTCACTTTCCGAGAGCATTGCTACAGCTACCAAGGTGGAAGCGCTGCTTAAAAAAACATTTCCCGAGGTCATTCACGTGGTATCGAAAATAGGTACAGCGGAAATCCCCACCGACCCCATGGCCATGGAAGACATGGACATCATGATCATTTTAAAGGAAAAATCGGAGTGGGTATCCGCATCATCGCGGGAAGAGCTGGTGGATAAAATGAAAGTCGCCTTAGACGACATTTTAGGTATATTCGTGGAATTTTCCCAACCCATACAACTGCGATTCAACGAATTAATGACGGGTGCAAAAACGGATATAGCCGTTAAACTGTACGGAGAAGATTTAGATGTGCTGTACCAAAAAGCCAACCAGGCGGCTCGACTGATCGACGGTATACCCGGTGCCGACGACATCAAAGTGGAACAAACCGACGGACTGCCGCAGATGATATTGCGCATCGACCGCGAAGCATTGGCACGCTACGACATCAGCGTGGCCGCCGTAAACGATGTGGTTCGAACTGCCTTTGCGGGTACCGTAGCCGGAACGGTGTACGAAGGTCAGCGCCGTTTCGACATGGTGGTAAGGCTCGACGAAACAGCACGTGAAGAACTCAACATCAACGAATTATTTGTGAGCAATGCCCGTGGCGAGCGCATCCAGCTCGGCCAATTGGTCGATGTGCGCTACGAAGACGGCCCCATGCAAATCAGTCGCGATAACACCCAGCGCCGCATCAATATTGGGGTTAACGTTCGTAATCGCGATGTGGCAAGTTTGGTCGGCGACATCGAACAAACACTAAGAGCACAGCTATCGCTCCCTCCCGGCTACCGCATTGCTTACGGTGGTCAGTTTGAAAACCTCATCGAAGCAAAAAACCGCTTACAGGTTGCCGTACCCATAGCGCTAACGATGATCTTCTTACTCCTCTACTTTGCATTTGGAAAAATTAAATACGCGCTTATGATTGGTTCATCGGTTCCTTTTTCTGCCATCGGCGGTGTGGCAGCATTGTTCTTGCGGGGCATGCCCTTTTCCATATCCGCCGGCATTGGGTTCATTGCACTGTTTGGTGTTGCCGTTCTGAATGGCATCGTACTCATTTCGGCCATCAACCAACTCCGAGACGACGATGGATTGTCGGTGGGAGAGGCCGTTATCCGCGGAGCGCGCTCACGTCTGCGCCCGGTACTAATGACCGGATTGGTGGCGGCGCTTGGCTTTATCCCCATGGCGTTTAGCACCTCCGCCGGTGCCGAGGTACAAAAACCCCTGGCCACGGTGGTGATTGGCGGCATCGTATCAGACACCATCCTCACGCTATTACTGCTCCCCATCCTCTACCTGCGCTTTCCCAAGCGCAGTGCTCCAAAAGGAACTGCAGTGGTGATTTTACTCTTGATGCTACCCTTTGCAAGCAAGGCTCAACAATCCGTTAACTGGTCGCTTGAGACTGCTCGAGAGATGGCCGCTGAAGCGCATCCCATGGTGCAGAACGCGCGTCTTCGGGAATTACAAGCTGCAGAAGAACGCAAGCGAGCTGTGCAAATGGATAACTTTGACGTCAGCTATCAGTACGGACAGTTTAACACCCGCGTTTACGACTATTACGTGGAAGCAAACCAAAACTTTGGGAGCATCCTTCAACACATCAGGCGGGGTGCGTTTGCCCGCGATCTGCAAGATTTGCGCGCCTCTGAGCGACTGCTTTCTCAACGGCAGCTGAACCTCCTGGTTGAATCGGCCTGGTACGAATGGCTTACCCGCAAAGCCACCAAGCAGGCCGTAAAAAAAGAACTCGACCGACTGGAAAGCTACGCCAAGCGAGTAGACTTAATGGCCGCAGAAGGTGAAATCAGCACGTTGGAGCAACAGGTATTTCGTGCACGCTTAGCGAGCTACCGCAATTTAAGTGAACAACAAACCGTATTGTACACCCGTGCTGCCAATGAACTGAGTGTCATCACCGGATACGAGGGCAGCATGGAGATTGCAGACAGCCTCCTCCCCTTACCTCTGCCACAGCTATCCAGTCCACTTCACCCCGATTTATTGATGGTGGAAGAAGGGCAGTTGGCCGTGGAGCAACGCAACATGCAAATCGAACGCGCTGCCTTTTTCCCCGAGCTTACCGCCGGATACTTCAATCAAGAAATTGAGGCCATCCCCAACTTCCAAGGTGTGATGGTTGGATTGCAGTTTCCCTTGTGGTTTCGCCCACAACGGGCGCGGGTTCAGCAAGCAAAATTGCAGGTTGAAATGGCGCGTAATGAGTTTTCATTTGCACAAAAACAGCGCGAACGCGAACGACAAAACGCCGCTGCCGAAGTTGTGGCTCAGCGAAATCAGTGGGAAAACTACGGTGTAATGGCCCGTGAACAAGTTGACAAGATGACCCGTGCCGCTTACCTGAGCTACGAGGCCGGCGAAATCAACTTTTTCCAATTTGCCGAAGCCCTGCGCACCGCTTTGGAACTCAACATTGAAACCCTGGAAATTCTGAACCGCTACAATCAAGCTGTGCTGCGGTTTTCTTTTTTCACAAGTGAACGTAACGACTAATGCCTACCCCATTTACACATACCATCATCATGCACAACATCTTAAAAACCCTAACCCTAACCGTCGTTGTAGCGGCGTGCTCCAGCGCACATAATGAAGCCGAGGATCACCACCATCACCACAGCGACATCATCCACGTATCGGCGGCACAAATGGCCAATGCCGACATTGAAACCGGATTACCGGAAACACGTCTAATGGGGCGGCAAATCCACTGTAGTGGCATGGCCGACGTACCGCCCAATAGCCGCGCCGATATCGCTGCACCGCTCGGTGGCTTCGTACGCAAAGCACCTCACTACGAGGGTGCGCAGGTAAAAAAAGGCGACGTATTGGTGTCGTTGACCCACCCCAACTACATCCAAATGCAGCAAGACTACCTCGATGCGGAAAGCCAAATGGCGTTTCTTAAGCGCGATTACGAGCGCCAAGAACAGCTCAAAGAAGGCGAGGCTGCTTCGTCAAAACGCGTTCAAGAAACCAAGAGCAATTACATGACCATGAAGGCGCGCCGTAACGGGCTGCACAATCAACTGCTCATAGCCGGCTTGAACCCCGAGAAGATCAGTACTAACGGCATCGAACCCATGGTGCATTTGCGGGCACCGTTTGACGGCATCATCAGCAGTGAAACCGTAAACTACGGCAAGCAAGTTGGCCCCGAAGACGTACTCTACCAAATGTACGACCCCTCACACATGCACTTAGAGCTACAGGTTTTCCCTAAGGATTTGGCGTTGTTGGAAATTGGGCAACAGCTCCGGTACCGCATACAAGGCACCGACGAGTGGCGCAACGGTCATATCGTGTTACTGGGAGGTGGCGTAAACCCAACCACCCGAACCGTTCGCGTACACGCCCACCCCGACGAACATGATGCACGACTGCGTCCCGGGGTTTTCCTGCAAGCAGTCATCCATGTGGATACGGAAGAGGCAAGTACCTTACCGGAGTCGGCCTTTGAAGTGGAAGAAGGCGTATACTATGTATTCGTAGTTCACGAAGAGGGCTTCCGGCGCAAACCAATCAAAATCGGTAGGAAAAGCGAGGGATATGTGGAAATTCTCGAGCCACTCACCGAGGAAGTCGTTGTACGAGGGGCATACTATCTCACCGAGGTGGAAGAAAGCGACCACGACCATTGAGCCGTGGCTTTATCACACCCTAACAATTTTCGGTAAAGGCAGTCGACAGACATTAATACTCGTCGGTGCGTTCCAAATAAACAATACGACTAAGCGCATCGGGCTCAAAAACCTCATTGGCGACATCCAAAATGGTATTGGCGTCAATGGCATCCAAGCGTTTTTCCAAATCGCTCCAGCTTTCCAGCGGCATGTCCATCAATAACGCCTTGCCGAGGTTGAGCATTTTATTGAGGTGGTTGTCTTGTTGAAGATACTGCTGTCCGAGCCACTGCTTCTTTGCTCGATGGAGCTGCAAAGCGCCCATTTTCTTTTCCCGCAACTGTTTCAACTCCCGTTCTATGAGACGCACACTCTGGGCGATGTGTTTTCGATCGGTGCCCACGTACGCCCCAAACAAACCGCCATCGGAATAGGCGTTGTAATAACTTTCGAGGTGATAGGCAAAACCGTGCTTCTCGCGGATGTTGAGATTCAGGCGACTGTTGAGCCCCGGACCGCCCAATACGTTATTTACCAAAGAAAAAGCCGTGCTCTTTGGGTGGTGTATGCCGTATGCTCTGCTCCCGAGAATCAGGTGTGTTTGGTGACTGTGATCTTCAAGCGCCAACGTAGACGGATGGTACTCCGTCATCGGTTGACGTTGATTGCGCTCGCTGTTCTCCGGCATATCCGGCAGAGCTTTTAGCAACAAACGCTCCAAGCGCTTAGCCGAAATATCACCAACCGATACGAAGACCATTTCATCCGGGCGATACCCGCGTTTGATAAACGCCAATATATCGTTGCGACTGAAGCGCTGCACGCTGCTCGGTGTACCCAAACTATTTCGACCAATGGCGTGTCCGGCAAAAATCATTTCCTCAAAATCGTCAAAAATTTGCTCCGCCGGATTGTCCTTATACGACGCAATTTCTTCCAAGACCACATCGCGCTCCACGCGCATTTCACGCTCCGGAAACGTGGAATGAAACGCAATATCGAAGATGAGATCCACTGCGCGGGGATAATACGAGCGCAAAAAGGACGCGTAAATACACGTATCTTCCTTAGCCGTAAACGCATTGATTTCGCCACCTACGCTATCGAGTCGCGATAAAATGTGATACGGCTTACGGTGACGGGTTCCCTTAAACAACATGTGTTCGACAAAATGAGCCAATCCCTGTTCGTGTTCCCGTTCATCGCGCGACCCGCAGCGAATGTATAATCCACAGTGCGCCACCGGATTGTTGTTGCGAATATGTGCAACCCGAATCCCCCCGGGTAAACTAAATTGATGCAAATCGTCCATAAGGCGGCAAAGGTAATTCCGATAAGGCAGCCGTGAACATTTACCAGTTCCTCAGTTGTATTAAAATATGTATCTTTGCAACACAAATTTTAATACCGAAACACATCATGGCAGTAGAACTGACAGATCAAAATTTTGATGAGCTCGTCATCAACAGCGATAAACCCGTATTGGTAGACTTTTGGGCGGCTTGGTGCGGCCCCTGCCGTATGGTTGGCCCCATTGTAGAAGAATTGTCCAACGATTTCGACGGCAAAGCCGTTGTCGGAAAAGTAGACGTAGACGCCAACAATGAAGTAGCCGCAAAATACGGCATTCGCAACATCCCAACGTTGTTGTTTTTCAAAAACGGCGAGGTTGTGGACAAGCAAGTAGGTGTGGTTCCCAAGCCCGCTTTAGCCGAAAAAATCAACGCTCTGTTGTAAATTGCGTTCATCGCAATGCAATTGTAATATCAGCGTCGCCGTGCATGCATAGCGGCGCTTTTTTTTATCTCACGCCCATGTACACCCTACCGGAAGAATACGCCTTTGGCAGCCTCGAATGGTTGTCTCGCCAAATGATGGACGGCTTCGTATCGGGCCTCCACAAGAGCCCCTACCACGGCTTTTCGGTGGAGTTTTCGGAACATAAAATGTACAATCCCGGTGAAAGCACCCGACACATCGACTGGAAGCTTTTCGCCAAAACCGATCGCCTGTACACGAAGCGCTACGAAGAAGAAACAAATCTCAAATGTCGCATTCTGATCGACACCAGCGGCTCGATGTTTTACCCCCGGCGCGACACCATCAATCCGTCAAAGCCCAACAAGCTGCAATTTTCACTCCTCTCTGCCGCCATGCTTATGCAACTGTTCATGAAGCAACGCGATGCCATCGGACTTAGTCTATTCGACGAAAACACCCACTACGAAAGCAACATGTCGGGAACGCGCACCCACCACCGCTTCCTCATGCGCGAAATGGAACAGTGGCTCAAGCTCTCTACCAACACACGTCCCACGGCGCGATTAGCCGATGGACTGCACCGCGTGGCCGAAACCCAATCCAAGCGGTCATTGATCATAGTGTTTTCGGATTTCTTCTGTGCGGATGAGGAAGAAGAACACTCCTTATTCGATGCCTTCCAGCACATTGCGTACAACAATCACGATTTAGTACTGTACCAAACCCGCGACTGGGAAACGGAAGGCGACTTTGCGGTCGGTAACAATCCCCTAAAGGTTATCGGTATGGAAGGCGAAGGGGAGATAAAATTGTCGCCGGCAGACATCCAGCAAGCCTATCAAAAGCGTTCCAAGGCGTTTCAAAGCGAATTTATCTCCCACTGTTTGCGCTACGGCATCGACCTAGTAGACGCTGATATTCAACAAGATTACCTAAAGGTTCTGCAGCGCATGCTGGTAAAGCGTCAAAAAATTTCAGTTTGAAGCAAAAAAATGTTTTGGCAAATGAAAATTCGCAATATATTTGCAGCCCCAAATGAGGGAGAGCATTTAATTCTTGTATAAAACGCTCACACTTTTTTTTGGTCCGGTAGTTCAGTTGGTTAGAATACATGCCTGTCACGCATGGGGTCGCGAGTTCGAGTCTCGTCCGGACCGCCAACATTAGAGCCTCAAGGTTATGCCTTGAGGCTTTTTTTTTGGTGTGGGTTGATGGGAGCAACAATTACCATCAATTCCATTTCAAAAAATAATTATTAGATCTTTTTAGGATCTTCACCGCAACAACTCTCCTCCTGTTTAGCATCAATCACAAAACCACGTTCTCAATTGCATTTAGATTAAATGTCGTGAACGAAGCGACCATTTTTAAACTGAGCCCCACCCCCAAAAAAGAAAAGACATCTCAATAGTGCGCTATAGAATTAACTGCATAACTTTTCTGAACTCTTTACACGTAACAAAATGCACTATACACTAAAATTCATTATATTCTAAAATATTTTTTTAATAAAACGTGCAATATTTAAAAGTAATGTTATACATTAGCGGCGTGTAATTTAATTCATACATTAATCATGTCAATGCAAACGTGCAAGTGTGATGTAACGAACTCTATTGCTCGTTTTTATTTGACAATTAAAAACTCTCTAACTATGAAAAATGTAATTATCGCCGTTTCAATCACAGGTCTTGCAGCATTGACCTCTTGCAGTTCAGAAATCGAATGCGAATGCACGTTAAACGCAGAGTATTCACAAATCATGAATTTTGAAGCAAACTTTGAAACCAAAGAAAGCAACTGCTACGAAGGACTCGTTGAATACCTAAGAGATAAATACAAGGACGAATTGGATGAAGAGGAATTAAATGAAGATGTTGATATGAGTGAAGTGCGCAGTGCTTATAACTGCAATCAGCTCTAACACGTTCAAAAATGTAAAACCCAAAGCCGCAGTAAGGACCTGTCACTCATGCGTCCTCTGCAAAAATGTGGTTTGGTATTCATCCTCATCTACTGGGTAATGCCCCAGCTAAAACCGGTCAAAAGGCCGGTTTTTTTAGTTTTACAGCGAACAATGCCATTTATGCAGACCAAACAATTTTGGTGTTTAACCGGAATCACATCCAAAAACTTAACGTAAAAAAATTGCGCGTCATAAAGAGAAATCAGGGTGTAAAGCAAAAAAAAAATAAAAACGCAACCCGACATACCAAAAAAAAACGCAACATGTAGCATGTTAAATATGTATTTCGAAAAATTCCCATTTATTATAATTCATATACTATCTTGCGATTTCTAATTTTAAATTCACCATTATGAAAAAAGTAGTATTGTCAGCAGCCGTACTTGTACTTCTCGCTGTTACCTCGTGCAGCTCTGAAAAAGATTGTCGATGCACGGCCATTGAACAAGAGGGTATAGAATTTGACGATCAAACAGAATACGCATTCACCACCGAAGAAGACAATTGCACCAAAGGATTTATCGAATTCGCCATTGGTGAGTTTGATATCCCAGACGATGAAATTCCAAGCGAATCTTTCGTAAGACAAATTTGGGATTGCAACGAAGAGTAATCAACCAATAAAAAAACCCGGTCAAATGGCCGGGTTTTTTTATGTATGTGGTTGTCTTTAGAATATGTGGTTGAATCCAAAGAACACTTGTGAGCCTTCTGGACTCTGCGCATAGTCTAAGCGCACGATGGTGGATTGGTTCCATGCCATACGCGCTCCGATGCCCGGCGCACCACGCCAGCGCCTGAAAGACATTTTGTCTAAACCGTCAAATACATTTCCAAAGTCGAAGAATGGGGTCAATCCAACATTGAAGTTTTGATTGAGAAGTTTGAAATCATATAAGCGCGAACGCATTTCTAAGTTGACTAAGGCCACTGTAGGTGCCATAAAGCGTGCTTCGCGATAACCACGGAGTGAACGCTCACCACCGAGCACAAGAATACCACCGGCCTCTGCTTGACTCGACAAGTCCCACATTTCAATGAAGTTGATGTTTGGCCCCCAAATATGACCAAGCGCCGCCAATCCGGCAAAGGTGATGCGGTTCTTATTGTTTTTCCAGCGGTGTAGGGTTTTGATGTATTGACCTTGCAACATAAACTTGTTGAAGTCAAACATAGAACCCAGCCATGGAGCAGAATACTCATGAGAATACTCTATAAACAAACCCTTTGAAGGATCCGGTTCAAAATCACGGGTGTCGTAAATCAAAGCAGCAGCAAGCATACTGGTGAAATTATACCCGCCATTTGAAAGTAGATCAAATCCTGATAAATTAAAGCGATCCCAGGTTCCATCGCGTTTTTGTTGCTCAATCAACGTCTCATTATTTATGGCCGGAACTTTATCGCCATTTACATCAAATGCCTCTTCTGCAGTTTGACCGCCATAACTTTCAAAACTGGTAAACAAGGCTTCATAACCAAACATAAATCGCAATTTACCCCCCATCATCACGCGTTCTCCGAGAAAATTATACAACTGTTCTCGCTGAATAAACTGATTGAAGTGATGATCGGTTGTCCATAACCCATCAGCCCCTTGTTCTGCTATGGATAGATTGTCCTCATAATCACTTACACGACTAAATGTTCTATCGCCAGCACCCGGATTACTCTTGTCTCGAAAGCTCAATCGGCGATTGGACGAATTTCTCCCTATACCCCAGTACTGTGCATTGGGATCTTCCCAGTACACCGCATCGGCGCGCAAACGCCACTTGGAGTTGAAAATGTACGGCGCATCATATTTAAACTCATAGCGAATGCGGCCATTTTCAAACACAAAGAACTCCCCGGATACGCGATGACGGTAGGGCGTGTATTCAAAAAACGGATCGCTTTTATCGCCGTTAAAAAACAAGAATATGTTACCCCCGGCGCCAAAACCGCGAATGGGATCAAATTCAAAGCGCGGCAAACCGGTAATGAATGCCCCTTCTTTTTTGTCTTCCAGTTCAAAGGCGGGAAGTTTTTTTATGGGGTCAATGAAAAACGGCAGCTCCGTAGTTCCTCCCCCATCTTGGGCGTTGAGCGCGAGAGACACGCTCAATGCAAGAATGTAAAAAAATGACTTGTTCATGATTAAAAATTGAAAAATTAAAAAAAATTAAAGTGTAAAAAACAACGTGGCTATTCCGAAGTAGATGAGCAATCCGGTGATGTCCACTACCGTAGTAATGGCCGGACTGGCAGCTACTGCGGGGTCGCCACCAAAGCGTTTCACCAACATGGGAAGCCCTGCGCCAATCACCGTGGCAGTGATGACTTGCAGAGCCAACGCCAAGGAAATGACAAAGGCGATCCCACTCAGTGTATATTCGTTGGGAATGTCGGTCTCCCAACTCAAAAACAGTATTTTTCCGTAGGCAAGTACGCCCAAACAAATGGACAACAACACGGCAACTTTGGCCTCTTTCCACAAAATTTTTAGCCAATTGGAGAGGTTTATTTGTCCCAAAGCCAATGCGCGAACCACCACGGTAGCCGCCTGACTGCCCGAATTGCCACCCGTATCCGCCACCATCGGCATGTAAAGTGCAAGTATTAGGAGCGTTTCCAAGGCATTTTCGTAACTGTGAATGATCAATCCCGAAATGATGCCGAAGGCCGCCAAGGACACAATCCACACCACGCGCTTTTTAAAGTGCCCCCAGCTGCTGGTTTCTGCGTAGTTGGCTTCTTTAGCATCGCTTACGATGCCCATAAAGCGCTCCATGTCTTCGGTCTGCTCGGCACGAATAACATCCAAAGCGTCATCGTGGGTAACAATACCCACCAGTTGCTCTTTTCGGTTGAGAATGGGAATGGCTAACAGATCGTATTTCTCCACTTTTCGCGCCACCTCTTCTCTATCTTCATCCACATAAGCGGCTACGAACTCCGTAAACATAATTTGATTTATTTCTGTACTAGCCGAGGCTAAAATCAAATCTTTTAGCGTAACAAACCCCAGCAGTTGGCGCTCTTCATCAATCACGTATATGTAGTAAACGGTGCTCTTTTTAGGCGCATCCTTACGAATTTGGTCGATGGCCTCTTGCGCCGTCATATTAGCCCGAATGATGGCGACGTCGGTACTCATAATTCCACCGGCTGTATCGGGTGGATAAGCACTCAACGACACAACGTCTTCTCTAATGGCCTTGCGCAAAAATGGCAACAACTCCGTTTGCTCGCGCTGTGTTAGGTGTTGAAAAAAATCGGCACGCTCATCCGAAGGCATTTCCTCAAAAATGCTGGCAAACCGCTTCTTTGAGATGTTTTGAAAAAAGTTGAGCTGCTGTACCATCGGAAACTCAGCCACGATTAGCCCTTGCTGTTTTTCCGAGAAGCGATCGAGTATGTCCAACAAGTAGTCGACATCCACATCGGCCAGTATTTCTCCGACCTCCACTACCGGCATTTTTTTCATTACCGGTACGGCTTCGAGCAACTGATTAACGTTCTCAAAGTTGTGGGCGATGTTTTTTATTTCGTCAAACGTCATAGCTTAATCATTTATGTAATCCACAACTTCCCAGGTAACTTCTACCACGCCGTATTCAATGGTGATGTTGCCTACCAAACTCTCCATAGACGGATCTTGATTGCCATTGGCTAAAATATCGGCATCGATGATGCTCAAGTTCCTTTCTGTATCGTCGCTACTTTTGAGAGAGCGCAACTGAAAATCTGCATTCTTTTTGACCTCGTTTAAAATCAGTACACGAAGGTGGTTTTCGACCTGTTCTTTGCAGTGAATGGTGATGCGGTACATGGGCGTTGAATTGCCCTCTGAGACCGAAAACGTGAACCGGTTGAGAAAAACACCGATGGGTCGCAACGCAACATGAATAAAGGAGACGGCAACGGCTGTCACCAATGCCTCTACCAACAATCCCGACCCTGCCAACGAACCTACAGCGGCGGAGCACCAAATGATCGCTGCGGTGTTCAGGCCCTGAACATTCAGTCCGGTTTTCATAATCACACCCGCACCGAGAAAACCGATACCGGTAACGATTTGACCGGCCACTCTTGATGGATCGCCCCAACCTTCGGTAAGGCTTTCCGACAAAAGTATAAATGACGCGGCCCCCACAGACACCAGCGTATTGGTACGCAAACCGGCGCTTTTTTGGCGGTACTGTCGTTCCAGTCCTACCAAAGCACCCAGCGCCAACGCTGCAGCCAATCGCATGATGTATATGGAGATGGTCATCGTGAGTGGAGTAGATTTTTACCTACATGAACACGGCCGTATAGGCCATGCGCAGCATGGTTTTTAGGTTTTGAATTTTACGTGTTGAAATGGTAGGCACCGACTTATCAATCTGTTTGATTTGTTCTTCAAAAAAATCATCACTGGATTGTTTGACCGATTGATAGTTTATCTGTGTACCTTTGTAGTCGTTGCTCGATACGAAGGGCATGGTTTCTCCGCCCAACTCGTAGTAATCGACATGTGTTTTTGTTGTTTTCATAACAAATAGGTTTTTGTGGCGCGTAGCCAAACCCATTTGCTTAGCTACGCATGATTATCGGAATGTTCGAATCTGGGTCCATAGTTGTTTTTTAACGCCGCAAAACTACGCTCATCCGTTGTGGGCGGGGATTAGAGCTTACTTAAGAAACCATTAGAAACCCATTAGAATGACTGTCTATAAAGTCCGATAGCTGCGTTATGCTCAGCCCAAAATTTAGTCATTTACTAACAACTCCTAAATTTTAGACTATCGCAAGCCTTGCTCTCGAACTTTCTAGAGCAGCCATTTCAAATACTTACATACATATTATTTTTTGCGATAACTGCGTTAGACACATCATTAAAAAAAGACAGCTACTTTTGCAAACATGAAACATCACATTCTCATCGTTGAAGACGACCTCCGCATTTCCGATATTTTGAGTCGGGGACTGAGCGAGAACGGATTCGCCGTAACCCCGGCTGATTCCGCGGAAATGGCACGCGAACTGGTGCAAGATGAATCCATTGCGCTGGTGGTTACCGATATCATGTTGCCCGGAGAGGATGGCATTTCGTTTTGTCAGTGGTTGAGAAAGACATACCCCAACCTACCCGTCATTATGTTGACCGCGCTGGGCACCACCGACGATAAAGTGGAAGGATTTGACGCCGGTGCCGACGATTATCTCGTAAAGCCCTTCGAAATGCGTGAACTGATTGCGCGCATCAAGCGACTTCTTCGCCAATACGGCGCTAAAGTCAAAACATCTCCG
Organism: Cryomorphaceae bacterium; assembly: GCA_007116495.1. Taxonomy (GTDB): domain Bacteria; phylum Bacteroidota; class Bacteroidia; order Flavobacteriales; family Schleiferiaceae; genus CSBr16-58. The sequence goes on from SKIJ01000013.1 coordinate 42,883, forward strand.
GTATTATCGTTTGCGGACTTGGAGCTCAATTGGCAAACAAAATCGCTTACCCGCCAAGGACAAAACATCGACCTCACACCGCGCGAATTTCAATTATTGGAATACATGCTCAAACATCAAGACCGGGTCATCACCCGCGACGAAATTGCCGAAAAAGTATGGGGATTAACCTTTGACACCGGCACAAACTTCATCGATGTTTACATCAATTATTTGCGAAAAAAAATCGACAAACCCTTCTCCTCTACGCTCATTCAAACCAAGCCCGGCATGGGTTTTTTATTGGAAGTGAGAGACGGGAAATGATGTTGAGACGCTGAGGGCTTGAAGCGTTTGGTGAATTTAATGTTTCCATCCTTTTCTCAATTCTCAATTTTTCACCCTTCATTTCTTCACCCATCATTAAACAACATTATCCCTTAACTCGTGTTACTTTTGCCAAATCATTATTATAACATCTTATGTTTACCGGAATCATTGAATCTGTAGGGACTATAGCCACACTCCAACCCGAAGGCACCAACGTTCATATACACGTTGACTCTAGCATTACCGATGAATTAAAAATCGACCAAAGCATTGCCCACAACGGGGTTTGCCTAACCGTGGTCGATTTCCCTCAACCGGGACGCTACGTGGTAACTGCCATTCGGGAAACATTGGATAAAAGCAACTTAGGCGACCTCAAAGACGGTGACACCGTAAACCTAGAACGTTGTTTGAAGGCCGGCGACCGCTTAGATGGACATATGGTACAAGGTCACGTAGATACCACCGCCGTATGCGAGGAAATACGCGAGGAAAACGGCAGCTGGTACTTTCGTTTTTCTCACGAGGAAGGCCCGCATTTCATCACCGTTGAAAAAGGATCGGTATGTGTGAACGGAATCAGCTTGACCGTCGTGGACGCCCACCCCAAAGGCTTTTCGGTGGCGATCATTCCCTATACCTACGAACATACCAACCTCAAAGAGTTATTGGTTGGCGACCGCATCAATGTGGAGTTTGATATTCTCGGGAAGTATATAGCGCGATTAACCAATAAGCCACAATAACACAAAGATCAGGAAATCAACCGCTTGCGAAATACTGCAATTATTGCGATTTATTATTTCACAGCAAAAAAATTAGTCATACTTTTGCGGCACATTAATAGCGGGCGTGGCGAAATTGGTAGACGCACTAGACTTAGGATCTAGCGCCGCAAGGTGTGGGAGTTCGAGTCTCCCCGCCCGCACAACAAAACGGATGGCAGCCCCATCCGTTTTTTTTTTTGCTTCAATGTGTATGATGGGTAAAAACGCAACGGTTAGCACAAGTCTACCCTGAATGCTATACTTCGAGTTTCACCAATACATAAAAGACGTTAAAAGGCACCGTTCAAATGGTTTCTCAAATATATTTGCAAAAAACTAACGTTTATGGCTTCAAGTGATCCTATTGTTATTATTGGCGCCGGGATGGCCGGACTAACTGCTGCTTGGTATTTGAAAAAAAACGGTCGCAACGTTCGCATACTGGAAGCAAAAAAACACATCGGAGGGCGTGTCCACACCGAATTTAAAAACGGATTCACCCTCGACCGCGGTTTTCAGGTATTGCTCACCGCCTACCCGGAAGCACAACGCGTTCTCGATTACGAGGCATTAAAACTAAACACATTTGAACCGGGCGCTGTCATTTTTGGCGATAAGGGGCGCACCTTCCTCGGCGACCCAATTCGCTACCCCAAAGGCGCTATCCAGTCCGCATTTTCTTGGGCCGCGTCACTTAAAGACAAACTATTGGTGAGGCGGCTTACCAACGACGTGAAGGCAATGGACATCGACGAGATCTTCGCGTTGAAAACACAGATTACAACCATTAAATACTTGGTTGAATACGGATTTTCCGATAAAATCATTACTCATTTCTTCCGACCGTTTTTTGGCGGTATTTTTCTCGAGCGCTCCTTAGACACGCTACACCCGATGTTCCTGTTCGTTATGAAGATGTTTGCCGAAGGAGACGCCGTCATACCCGAAGGTGGCATGACCGAAATCCCAAAGCAAATTGCCTCCGTTCTTCCAAAAGAAGACATTTTACTCAACACCAAAGTTGTACACTACAACGACAAATACGTCGAAGATGACAACAACAACAAATACAACTTTTCACACCTCATCATAGCCACCCCGGCATTATTGGAAAATGGAAAACCGGAGTACCAAAAAACAACACAGCTGTATTTTTCATCAAAACTCAAGCCCTACAACCGCAATGCTATCGGTCTCAACGGAATGCCCAACAATGCATTTAACAATCTTGCGGTAATGACAAACCTCCACAGTGGTTTTGCTCCCGAAGGTCAAGAACTAATCTCCGTTTCCGTTCCCGGCAAAATCTCCTTTGGTGGCTTGAAAATAAAAGATCAAGTAATCCAAGAAGCATTGGCGTATTGTCGAAATACGCACGATTGGACATTGATCGATAAGTACACGATTAAAGAGGCATTGCCAAAACTCGATAGGCTGCGCAACACCTTGGATCCCGACGACTTCACGATAGGCAAAAACACGTATCGATGCGGTGATTACCTGCTCAACGGCTCCCTGAACGCAGCCATGAAAACAGGACGCCTGGTAGCGGAAGAAATCATTCGCAAGGGTTGATGCGTATCGTTTACGGTAGTGGACTTGGCAGATGCCTAAGCGTTGAGCATAACGCTGAAAGCTGAGAACAAACTACATTTCCACCTTCGAAACCTGAGCGTTATCGCCTATGCGAAAGCGCCGTTTGTACCACCAAGACAACAGGTAAAATACCGGGGTATCGATGGCAGCCCACATGACCTTGAAGAGCCAACCGTCGAAAATCAACATTCCAAATGAGGTCCAGCCGTACTTAGGCACCAACTGACCGTCTTTGAAATCAAGAAAAATAACACTCACCACCATAGTCGTATCGATCAACTGCGAAAACATGGTGGAGAAATTATTGCGCACCCAAAGCATTTTACCTTTGGTTAGTCGCTTCCAAAAGTGGAATACCCTGACATCGATGAACTGCGCCGCCAAATAAGCAACCATGGACGCGGCTATGAGGCGTGGGGAGTTTTTAAACACCGTTTCAAAGATGTCGTCGGAAATGGGTGAATTACCACTCGCCGAGTAATGACCACCTAAAAACAGTATCCCCAGCGTAAAGACAGTTGCGCCAAACCCCACCCATACGACGTTTTGCGTGCGCCGTTTTCCAAAGATCTCACTGAGCACATCCGTAATGAGAAACGTGACCGGATAGGCCAAAATACCGGCGGATAAGGTAAACTCCTTAAACCCCATATTGACAACCACAAACTTGTTGGCCACCAAATTACAGGTAATCAGTGCGGCTACAAACAAAGCGGCCAGCATCAAATAATGCATGCCGGCCACTTTAGATATGTTGCGTTGTGTCTTCGCCACTATTCAATCATCAAGTCAAAACCAATGTGACTTTGTAATCCCACGTGCGACTCCATTTCCTTCCACTTTTTGTAGAGCGGATAGAAGGAACCCAATTCTTTTTTCATACGCGACTGCTCATCCATACCCAAAGACTTCAGTATTTCCTGGAAAGGATCTTGCTTTTTGGGGTACTGTACCAAGCGTACATCGTCGTCGAGGTCTGCCATATTTCTTGCGATTGCAATTGCCGACTGTAAGCCACCTAATGTATCAACCAAGCCATTTTCCAAAGCCTGAATGCCCGTCCACACGCGTCCTTGACCAATTTCGTCAACGTACGAGGAATCCAAATCGCGTCCTTCAGCCACAAGCGACAAAAAGCGACCGTAGAAATAATCGACCATGTTTTGCATATATGCTTTTTCTTCGGGACGCATATCGCGATCGAGCGAACCCAAATCGGCAAATTCCGCAGTTTTTACGCGATCATACCGAATACCAATTTTGTCATTGAGAAGTTCCTCACCGGTAAAAAAGAGACCGAATACACCAATGGAACCGGTAATGGTTGACGGTTGAGCAACAATCTTGTCTGCCGTACAGGAGATATAGTACCCCCCGGATGCTGCCAAATCACCGTAACTCGCAACGATTGGCTTACCGGCTTCGCGAATGAGTTCAATCTCTCTGAGAATAATATCGGAGGCCAACGTACTTCCTCCGGGCGAGTTGATACGCAACACAACCGCTTTTACCTTATCGTCTTTACGCACTTTGCGCAGTGCTTTTGCCAAGCGATCGGAGCCAATGGTCAAATCATCACCGGTACCGGAATTAATAGACCCTTGTGCAAACACCACCGCTACTCTATCGCCGGTGTATTTACCTTTTTGGGTTTTTGATTTATTGACGGTACTCACCGATGCATAATTGATGTCGTCGTCCTCGTCAATCTCCAACATGTTGCGCAATACTGTGTGTACCTCGTCGACATACGTTGTACGAGACACCAACCCAAAATCTGCTGCTACCTGCGGATTGGCAATGCTAAGACTATCGGCCCAAACCTGTAAATCTGCGGGGTTTAGGTTGCGGCTTTCGGCTATTTCATTGCACATCAACGTCCACATATCGCCGAGCAGGAGTGTGAGTTGTTCTCGATTTGCCGGTGAAATGGAATCCTGTAAAAACGGCTCAACCGCCGACTTAAACTGGTTGTTGCTGCCGCGAATTACCTGGGGCTTTACCCCGGCTTTTTCTAATGCACGCAGATAGAACGGTATGGTAGAAGACAAGCCGGTCCATTCGACACCGCCTTCGGGAGCAACAAATATGGAATCGGCTACAGAGCTGATATACAACCCTTTTTGCGAGTAGATTTCGCTGTAACTAATGATGAACTTACCGCTTTCTTTAAAATCAACCAACGCATCGCGAATCTCTTTAAGTGCGCCCATACCGGCAAACGACAGTCCACTTTGCAGATATATTCCCTTGATGCGATCATCCGCCTTGGCCTTACCAATGGCATCAATGATTTCGTAAAGGCCGCCACTGCTTTGTGATTCCCCACTAAACGGGTCAAAGTTTGCAAAGGGATTATCAACAGCGCGTTCGTTGATGATCATATTGAGGTTGAGACGCATAACGGAATTGTCTTCAACCTTGGGCTCACTCTTGGACGACAGCGATGCAACGATGCCAACAAAAATGAGAAATACAACACCGAATAAAAGCACCCCTGCGAGGAGGGAGGCAAACAGCATTTTGAAAAATTGTTTCATGTGATTGTTTGTTAAATAAAGACAACCCATCATCCATTACAATGCACTTTGAATGAGGATTAACGTGATATTTGATGTTACAAATTATGTTAAAACCGCAGCGTTTTTCCGCTTTGATTTTTTCTAGTTTACGATAAAAATCAATCATTAGATGCACGCTGCGTCTAAAGGGTTGCAAGGTAAATAAAAAAAGACAAACAGAAGCGTCTTTGAAAGTGGATTACGACCAGCTCATTCAGGTTAATGCCTTAGCTTTGCAGCCCGAAACAAATTCATACTATGAACGCCAACGACGCAACGTTTAAAGAGATCATTTCCCATAGCAAAGAATACGGCTTCATTTATCCCGGAAGCGAATTGTACGACGGTTTAGGTGCTGTTTACGATTACGGCCCTTTGGGTGTTGAGCTTAAAAACCGCATCAAGGCGCACTGGTACGAATGGATGACCCGCGTTAACGACAACATCGTAGGCATCGATACGGCCATATTCATGCACCCTACGGTATGGAAAGCAAGTGGACACGTTGATGCCTTCAATGACCCGTTGATCGACAACAAAGACTCCAAAAAGCGCTACCGTGCCGACGTACTTATCGAAGATCAAATCGAAAAGCACCTCGAAAAGGCCAATAAGGAAGTAACCAAAGCCGCTAAGCGGTTTGGCAGTGATTTCGACGAAGCGTTGTATCGGGAAACCAACCCACGGGTAAAAAAATACATCGACAAGGCAAGCGCCTTACGTCAGCGTTTTGCAGGTGCTGCCGAAGCCAACAACATGGCGGAACTCAAACAAATCATTGAAGACGAAAAAATAGCTTGTCCGGTAAGCGGAAGCCGAAACTGGACCGACGTGCGTCAATTCAACCTGATGTTTTCCACACAAATGGGTAGTGTTGCCGAAGGTGCTTCCGAGCTCTACCTTCGTCCGGAAACCGCCCAAGGCATATTTGTTAACATGCTGAACGTGGCGAAATCGAGCCGTTTGAAGGTACCGTTTGGCATCGCACAGGTAGGCAAGGCATTTCGCAACGAAATCATCGCACGCCAGTTTATTTTTCGCATGCGCGAATTTGAACAGATGGAAATGCAGTTTTTTGTTCGTCCCGGAGAAGAACTCAAGTGGTATGAATACTGGAAAGAACGCCGTATGCAGTGGCATAATTCTTTGGGATTGGGGGACGACAACTACCGTTTTCACGACCACGATAAACTGGCACACTACGCCAATGCCGCAGCCGACATCGAATACCGATTCCCATTTGGATTTAAAGAACTTGAAGGCATCCACAGCCGTACCGACTTTGACCTTGTGCAACACGAAACGTTTAGCGGTCGTAAGCTGCAGTATTTCGACCCGGAAACCCAAGAGAAGTACACGCCCTATGTGGTTGAAACATCCATTGGCCTCGATCGCATGTTTTTAGCCGTCATTTCTTCAGCATTGCGCGAGGAAACACTGGAAGACGGCTCCACCCGTACCGTAATGGCACTGCCGTATTTCCTTGCGCCTGTCCAGGTAGTCATTCTACCCCTCATTAAGAAAGACGGGTTACCGGAAATTGCATCGGACATTCGTCAACAATTGGCGTACGACTTCGCTGTTCAATACGACGAAAAAGATTCGGTTGGTCGACGTTATCGCCGACAAGACGCCATCGGGACGCCCTTCTGTATAACCGTAGACCACCAAACGGCTGAAGATGATGCTGTAACCGTTCGCGATCGCAACAGCATGACCCAACAGCGCGTACCCATCGGCCAGCTGACCGCATATCTACAGCCCAAGCTAAGTATGGTAGACGCGTGGAAACAAATTAAATAATGCCTGCCTGGTGCGTCATATAGCTGTATCATGCCCATTCTAAACCTCATTTTTTTCCATATCGTCTATAGATGCTAGAAAAAAGTGTTTTGGGCAAATTTCAACCACTGCAAAATAAAAAAGAATAGGATTTTGTTAACTTAATGCTGTGTGCGTATATTTGGCACTTGTTAATAAACCCTAAATCATCCAATTTATGAAACGCATTAATTTTTTTATGATGGCTTTGGCCATGACTGCATTCATCGCCTGTTCAGGTGGTGGTGAGTCTAGCAGCGACGTTGAAGAGAAAGTAGAGGAAGTTGTAGACGATGTTACCGAAACTGTTGAAGAGGTCGTTGAAGATGTTGAAGACGCCTTTGAAGAAGCAGAAGAGGAAGCAGAAGACATGATGGAAGATGCTGAAGACGCTGCTGACGAGGCTGAAGAAGTAGTTGAAGAAGCAACTGAAGATGCAGAAATGACTTTAGAAGAAGGCATGTAATTTCTTCTTCTAATCGATTACAAAAAAAGCCACCGTTTGGTGGTTTTTTTTTTCTCTAAGCCAAACGATCAGAACGCTTACTAAAAACTTAAGTCTTGCTTAGCTCAATTGTAAACCTTGATCCATCGTCGCTGCTGGTATTTAAAAATAACCGACCATTGTGTTGCTCTACGATTCGCTTCGACAAAGAAAGACCTACACCCATACCGGGCAGCTTTCGTTGTTGCCTTCCACGAAAGAAAGGTGTAAACAAATCACGTTGATCGTCTTCCGAAATTCCCGGACCGCGATCGTCGAAGTGAATGCATATCCCCCCGCCTCCTGAAGTTGCAGGCGCAATATTTATCTCAACCGGTTTTCCCAATGAGTATTTACACGCATTTTCTAACACGTTCACAAAAGCGACTTTGAGCAAGTACGCGTTGCCCTGCATCTGCAAATCATTTTCTATATCAATACCATCAGAAAACACGACATTCATCTTGGTATTAGGGTAATCGACTTGCACTTCCTTTAATGCGTCAATTAGCACCTCATCGATGCGCAAATGACTGTAAGTAATGGCCGAGGAATCGTAACCGGCCTTGGCCAAGTCAAGTAAATTGGCTGTTAACCGCGTTAAGTGACGTGCATCCTTGGCGGACGCCTTGAGAACCTCTTGATAATAGGCTTCGCTGCGGGGCTTTTCCAGAGCAAGATCAATGTCTGCTAAAAGTGCCGCCATAGGCGTTCGCAGTTCGTGAGCCACGTTAGACACAAAACTTTGCTGGCTGCTGAAGGCATTTTCCAAACGTTCGAGCATGTGGTTAAAGGAACGCGCTAATTGTGCCAACTCATCCTTACCACGTGTGCCGGGGAGTCGTCTATGCAAATTACGGGCACTTATCCGCTTAATTTCATCGAGCATATCCTGCAACGGACGCAAAATTTTTCGCGCAAAAAAGAGACCAGCGAAATACAATAACCCCAACATCAGTACAAAACTCAACGCCATGTTTCGACGTTGCTTAAAAAGCTTATCGTAACCGTATGCATCGTAAGCGGCTGCCGTTACCAAGAAGTAATCATCGCCCTCGCCTAAGCGAAGCCCCACCACCTGCCAGTCATCTTGCTCAAAGCGAATGATGCGGTTTTGCGCAATATCCGTAAGCATTTCCGGGGTTTCCTTAACAAAATCAATGTCGATGTCGTCGTGATAAAGCAATTGAAAGTCTTTGTTGTACACCGCAACCTCAACTTCGTTGAGCACCGCGCGGTTTTTTCGATAAATGGTTTGCAGTGTTTGGGTATCAATATCTGTTTGGGTAACTAGGTTAAACTTCGTTACCGCTTCCTTTTCCAATACACCGTAAAAGGCTTCTAAACGAGAGCGCGACGCACCGTAGTCTATGAGTAACGAAAACAATAAGAGCAAGCACCCGGTAAGTAGGGTAAAGAGTAAGCTTTGACGAATGGTAAGACTCATAATGGCAAATTTACCGTAAAAGCGGTAACACCAATATACCCAATATCAAAAACACCCTCAGAACTGTATGGATTGACGGCGCCCATTTAACGGCTCGAGATCCTCTAAAGCGAAACCAAATAACGACGAAAAAGACAAATATCAGCAATGCAAAAGCCGAGAGCACATCGTGAACAGACAGCGCAAACAGTCCAAGACTGATGAGCATTCCCACAAAGGCGTAGGCACGTAAAAATGCAATGGCACGGCGCAATCCAAATACAACAGGTACGGTTTGGTATGTGAGCAACATATCGCCTTTGTAGTAGCGTATGTCTTTTACCGATTCGCGCATAAAAAACAACCACGAGTAAAAAAAACCGTAGTACACGACAACGGGTCGTTGTACGTGGTAATACAGGAGCAACCCAAAAAACGGCACAACCACCAATAACGTAGCAACTAGGTTACCCAGTAAGGTAATACGCTTAAACTTGTGCGAATAGGCCCAAAGGAGAAATGCGTATGCGCTGTAGTATAAAAATGCACGCCCACTGACCAAAAGCGCAAGCAATGAACCTGTTAAGGTAAACGCTAGGTAACCGTAGAGCACAGACGATTTCCGAATATTAGATTCAATGGCGGTACGTATAGGTCGATTGATGCGGTCTTTCTCGCGATCATAAAAATTATTAATGAGATATCCTCCGGCAACCAAAAACGCAACGGAAAAAATCAAACCGTGTAATTTCCCCTCACTCAACGTTTGTTGCCATTCCGATACGTCGTTAAACAGCATGACGGCAGCGACGTACTGCGAAATTGCCAGCCCCACCACGTTTTGCCAACGCACATGAAGCATAAGGGCTACGATTTTAACCCGCAGTCCCTGCGATGAACGCGCATCGGAAATTGATGAATGCGCCATGGGCTGTAACTGAATTATGATTTAACCTAGAAGCGATAGATCACCTCGGGCTGGTGCGATGCCAAATGGGGAAGTGCTTTATCGTAATCGGGTGTAAACCCGAGCACGTATCCGCCACCACCTGAACCGCATAGTTTGAGATAGTACAATCCGGAATCGATACCTTTCTGCCACGTACCGTGAAATTTCTCAGGAATCATGGGATTGAAGTGGTTTAGAACGAGATTGCTCAACTCTTTAATGCTGCCCAGCATCTGTTTAAATTCACCTTTTAAAAACGATTTTATACTGGCGTCGTTGTAGCGCTTAAACTGCTGTTTGAGCATTTTGCGAAACCCTTCTTGCTTCATTTTCTCCATGAAGATGTTTACCATAGGTTCCGTTTCGCCGGGCTGCCCGCTATTTAAGAGAAAAATAGCTCCCTTTCCTTCTAATGCCTGCTTAGGTAAATCAACCGCACCTAAGTCGTCTTTAGAACGTATAAGAATAGGTAAATTGAGGTAACATATCAAAGGATCCAAACCCGAACTCTTGCCGTGAAAGTACGACTCCATGGCGGAAAACATTGTTTTGAGGCGAAGAATGTTGTTCTTATCGGGATCGCTTTCTACGGGGATTTTATCCGTTGCGTAGCGGTCGTAAATGGCCGCACAGAGAGCGCCACTACTACCAACACCAAAGCCCTGTGGAATGGAGGAATCAAAATACATACCTGCATCGAGATCTGTTTCCATGGCGTCCAAATCGAGTGGCTCCGGAATGGCACCATCGGCAGAGCGCTTGCGCAAATCCTCTAAAAACGCACGAATGGGTTCGGATTTTTGCTTGCTTTCATCGGAAAACTTGAGGGTTCCCTTGTAAAAATTAAACGGTATGGAAAGCCCCATACTCTCATCGATGATACCGTATTCTCCGAAGAGCAGTATTTTGGCGTAGAAAAGTGGATCGTTGGTCATCAGGTAATTGATTTAGGTCCAGTGCCCATTTGGTCGCAAATATACATATCATTTGCACACAAAGACTTCAATTCACTTTTAACGAATTCATCCACGGTTTGTTTAGCCTCTGTCAGAGAAATGACGTGAACATTTGCTCCGGCATCGAGTGTAAAACCAACGGGAATGTGATCGACGATGCGCGCGTGGCGAATGCGTTCAATGGCCGCTAGGGTATTGGGGCGCATGAGAATGTAATTGGGCTGAGACGACATCATCAGTGCGTGCAGTCCGAGAGCTTCTTCTTCCAAGAGATCAAAAAACCGCTGTTGATCGCCGGAACGCATCGCGGTAATCATGCTGTGAAGATTGTCTGACGCACGCTGAAAACGAGCTTCTGCATACGGGTGATTGTTCATCAATGCGTGTCCCGCAGTACTAGACACCGATTTTTGTCCACGGTCTATAAGGAGAATATGGTCCGACAACCGCGCAAAATCATCGTCCATTGGGTCATCCAGTGGCACCGCGTAGCCGTTGTTGCTGCCCACTACGCACTTATCCTTTCCCCACACGGTGTATCCGCCGAAAACAGAACGTGCGGCACTACCACTTCCCAGTCTTGCCCGGTGGGAAGCGGTACGGAAAAACCGGCCTTTGTCAGCGGAATTGTTCCATTGCGATTCAATATCGGTAAGACAAAGCGCTAAGGCGGCGAAGGCGGATGCCGAGGAGGCTATACCGCTGGAGTGCGGAAAGGTATTACTCGATGAAATGCGCAAGCGACATTCGATTAACCACGGCATTTCGGGCAAAATAGCGCGAATGAAGTGTTCTATTTTTGGTAAAAAATCCGGTTTTTCTTCCCCTTCGAAGGTAAAATTAATATCCGGAAAATCTTTGAAAGGCATGCGTTCGGCCGTTACTTCGGTACGCGTGGTGCACGCATCCAAACTCATGCTCAAACTGGCGTTTGCGGGAATTTGACCAGCGTATTTACCCCAGTATTTAATGAAGGCAATGTTGGAAGGTGCCGACCAAGCGGCGTGGTAGGAAGTGCTCATTCTGTTGATTATTGGATTCCGTTGACCTCAACGTTGCGGTCGATTTTACGCACTAGACCCTGCAATACTTTGCCCGGACCAAACTCCGTAAACGAGGTAGCGCCGTCGGCAATCATTGCGCGTACACTCTGCGTCCACCGCACAGCACCGGTGAGCTGAGCATTGAGATTTTTTACAATCTCGTCGGGGTCACTTACGGCAGCAGCGACAACATTTTGGTAGATCGGGCACTTTGGTGTATGGAACGTCGTATTGGCAATCTTTTCCGCCAACTCTTCGCCGGCAGAGGCCATCAAGGGCGAATGGAAAGCACCGCCAACGGGAAGCAGCATTGCCCTGCGCGCACCTGCTTCGGTGAGATTTTCACAGGCTGCCTTAACCGCATCTACGGCACCGGAAATCACCAATTGACCGGGGCAATTGTAATTGGCGGCAGCCACCACACCTTCGGTTTCGGCGCACACATCTTCTACAACCTTGTCTTCCAAACCAAGAACAGCGGCCATGGTAGACGGTTCGGCGTCGCAAGCCTTTTGCATGGCACCCGCACGAACGGCTACCAACGACAAAGCATCTTCAAAGGTCAATGTACCGTTGATGACCAACGCGGAAAACTCGCCGAGCGAGTGGCCAGCCACCATGTCGGGCGCATCGCCCTCGTAACAACTTGCAGCAACCACCGAGTGGATAAACACCGCCGGCTGCGTAACGTTGGTTTGGCGCAACGCTTCATCACTGCCTTCAAACATGATATCGGTGATGCGGAAACCCAACACCTCATTGGCCTTTTCAAACATAGCTCGAGCAGCGTCGTTGCTATCGTATAAGTCTTTGCCCATACCGGAAAACTGAGCGCCTTGTCCGGGAAAAATAAATGCCTTCATAAAATTTAAATTTTGCGTGATTGATTGATAATGCGTTTAGTCGCCAAAGTATTCCACTGAATTGTTTAAGGTTTCATCCAAGCGCACACAGTGCAATTGTGCGCCGTGTTCGGCTACGAGTGGTTGAAGAATCTTCCAAATTTCCATTGCCAGCACCTCGGTTGACGTAAATTTACCCTTCATAAACGGAACGTCGATGTTAAGGTTGCGGTGATCCACCTGTTCGATGACGTTTTCTTTTATGATGTGCTTGAGATCAACCAAGTTCATCACAAATCCGGTATCGGGATTGATGTTGCCTTTAACCGTAACGGTAAGGGTAAAGTTGTGACCGTGGAAATTTCGGTTGGCACACATACCGAAAACCTCGTTGTTTTTATCCTCACTCCAATTGGGATTGTACAGTTGGTGTGCCGCGCTAAAGCGTTCTTTTCGCTGAATGTAAATCATATCGACGATTGTAATTACGGGCGCAAAGATAAGGTGAAGCAGCGAAGCAATACGCCATTGACGTGTGATGGATTAACCGTATTTTTGTGCACAGAATGACAACAAACTACATTTCCCGCAACATTAAGCACCTTCGCAAGCACAACGGGTGGTCGCAAGACGACCTGGCCAAGCGTTTGCAGATAAGCCGATCGGCAATCAGCGCCTACGAAATTGGCACAACGGAACCCAACATTGCGTTGCTCATTCAACTCTCAGACGATTTTCAATTACCCATCGACGACCTCATTAGGCATCCACTGTTTAAATTGTCGGCAAACGAGATTGCTCAACGTCAAAACGGTCCCGACGTAGATGTAACAGGCACGCACTTACGGGTACTTGCCACAACGGTAAACGACGACGACGAACCGCGCATAGAGTTGGTTCCGGAACGCGCCCGGGCAGGCTATACCAGCGGTTACGCCGATCCGGATTTTTTGCGCGAACTACCTCGGTTGGAGCTTCCGTTTTTACCCCGCAACCGCACCCACCGCGCCTTCTACATCCACGGCGACTCCATGCCTCCCATACCCGATGGCGCCTTGGTGGTAGGAGAATACGTCGACGACTGGACGCACATTAAGGAGACCGAACGCTACGTCGTTGTGAGCCGCGACGACGGCATTGTACTCAAATACATCTCGGGGAATTGGCAAACAAGCAAACAGTTTACCCTGTCGTCGTCCAACCCATCGTATGAGCCCTACACCATAGATGTGCGTGATGTATTGGAGGTTTGGCGCTTCACACATCTTATTTCCAACGGGGAAGCTCCCGAAACCGAGGCAAACTGGAACGACGCATTTCGCCACATCAAGGCTGAGCTCAGCGACCTCCGACGAATAATCGACAAAAACGTATGAACCGCTTAGGGCAGTTTGCACTGGCACTGGTGCTCACCCTCATTTCTCTACAGGCATCGTTTAGCTCTAGGCCATGGGACACCCGCTCCCCGATCGCGTGGGATGTATGCACCTATTACAGTTATCTGCCCATGGGCTTTGTGCATCATCGTTACGAGAAAAAAGTTTGGAACTTAGAAGAAGACCACAAACAGATTGGCTATTACACCGATTCTCTTCCGCCAAAAATGACCATGGGAATGGCCATCAGTTGGTTTCCGGCGTTTATGGTTGCGCATACCACGGCCGAGTCGCTTGGTCACAAACCGGATGGAATAAGCTTACCTTATAAAGTAGCCATTCACTTTTCCCTCTATCTCTACTTGTTTTGGGGTTGGTGGGCATTGATTGGTGTTTGGAACGGCTTCCGATTTGGTCCGGCGGTTCAAATGACCGGTGCGGCTCTGCTGCTGCTGGGCACCAACCTACTCTATTATACTGCCGACGAAACCGCACTTTCGCACGGCCTCAATTTCGTGCTGGTTTCAATGTTACTTCACCAAAGCATGCGTTGGTGGGAGCGGCTTAAGACACGCCATCTTTACGCCATCGCTGCACTGCTGGGCTACATCGTACTGATTCGACCATCAAACGCCATATTCGCTGCCATACCTTTGATTATGGGGCTCAACTATTATCCTCCGGCCAAATTACTGACCAAAATCCCCTTACGTCCATTACTCATTGCCGTGGTCATCGGCTTGCTTATGCTCACGCCTCAGTTGATCTTTTGGAAAATATTCCATGGCGAATGGTTGGTGTACAGCTACGGCGAAGAAGGGTTCTTTTGGAGTGACCCACAGATTTTAAACGGATTGTTTTCCTACCGAAAAGGCTGGTTTCTCTACACCCCACTGGGACTGTTTATGCTGATAGGTATGGTGTTTTTTGCCCGGAAGCATCCGCGCATGGGCGTGTGGTTGGCTGTTTTTATAATGCTCTTTATTTACGTTGTTTTCAGTTGGTGGTGTTGGTGGTACGGCGGTTCGTTTGGTCAGCGGGTAATGATTGACCTCTACCCGGTTTTGAGTTTGGGCTTACTCTCACTTATCACTTGGGCATTTGCACGACTCTTCCGCGCCATCGTTGCCGTTGCCGTTGCCAGCATAATCATTTGCTTCAGCGCCCTGCAAACCTTCCAATACCGCGACGGACTCATCCACAACGACGGCATGTCGAAATGCAGTTATGCCGCCCACTTTATGCAGTGGAAAGCCCCCAAACAATATTGGTGGCACACCCTTTATATGCCCGATTATGAGGCGGCAAAAAAGGGCAAAGACGTTTATCCGCCTGAGAAGGGGTGGGAGGAATATTGCAACGATAATATTTTGGTACAGAACAATGCAGTACAACAATGTTGTCGTTTACAAAGATTATACAGAAAACAATAATGGATTTTGTGTGCGGTGCATCAAAGAGGATTGATTTGACTAAAGGTTTAAAACAATGCCCTAGCTTTGCGTCACATGCATTCATTATTTCCAATAAGCCATCCTTATGAAAAACATATACACACTCTCTTTCTTAATCATCAACATGCTGATGGTGTCGGCGCAAACCACCTATCACCCTTTGCCCGAAAGCGATGCCACTTGGGTTTTTGGTGTGCGATCCATGTGTTTTGGGTACTCTTCTATCAACGAAATATATGATGTACGCATAACCGGTGATACGGTCATTGGCAATCAAACCTATCATCAACTGAGGTCGCGTTTTATGAGAAAAAACTCCGGAAGTGAATGTCCAGCATGGATACACGGTTACATTGGAAGTTTTAGACAGAACGTCAATGAGCAAAAGGTGTACTTTATTGCGCCCGATTCAACGGATGAAAAACTTCTTTACGATTTTACCTTGCAAGTTGGCGATACACTTAAAGGTTATCTCAGCGAAATGACTACGTGGCAAAACACGCCTCAGCCATTCATCATTTCCTCTATAGATACGGTAATGGTTGGCGGTTCGCAGAGAAGGCGTTGGAATTTTTCAACAGGTTATAATTTGAGCATCATAGAAGGAATAGGATCCTCTTACGGGTTGGTTCGCATTTTTCCCGTATTTAATGATTTTGATGAAATTGAAATCATGTGTTTTGAGCAAAACAACACCTCGCTTTATCCCGATACGTCTCTAATTTGTCAAACAATAAACACGGAACGTTTTAAATCAGAGGAAAACGAAATACGGGTTTACCCCAACCCATTTTCAGAATTGACACAAATTGAAAATTTACCAAAAAACGCCACGGTCAAAATTATTAAACCCACCGGTGAACTTGTCTTTCAAGACATCGTCGAATCATCAGGAAA
>SKIJ01000054.1 GCA_007116495.1 Cryomorphaceae bacterium
GCAAAAAAATGTAAACTATGCCAAGATCAGTCAACTCAGTCGCCAGTAGAGAAAGGCGCAAAAGAATCATGAAGCAGGCCAAAGGATACTTTGGTCGTCGCAAAAATGTTTGGACGGTAGCCAAAAACGCCGTTGAAAAAGGTTTAACTTATGCTTACCGCGACCGTCGCACCAAGAAGCGCAACTTCCGCGCTTTGTGGATTCAGCGTATTAACGCCGGTGCACGCGAGCACGGTATAAGCTACTCTGCTTTCATGGGTGGTGTTAAAAAGGCCAACATTGAAATCAACCGTAAGGTACTCGCCGATTTAGCAATGAATCATCCCGATGCTTTTAAAGCGGTTGTTGATCAAGTTAAAGCCGCCAAATAACAAATAAAGGTTTTGATTACTTAAAAAGCCCAATCGTAGTGATTGGGCTTTTTTATTTTTGTCAACAGCGGATAATGGTCGAGCAACCACATTCCTTCTTCGCAACTCGTTTCTTTAGAGAAACAGTAAAATGGTGCCTAAAGTGATCTATTTTTCGAAAAGAATTTTTTGTAATTTACTCACGCCATTTACAGCTGATTCCGCAATGTGTATCACCTTATTTGACAGGCTGTGTTGGATATCTGACGATGGGTCAACGCAGATGAGTTTGCAGTGATAGGACATATAATCTAAAAGACCTGCAGCGGGGTAAACCTGTAACGATGTTCCAATAACCACCAATACATCGGCGCGTTCGATGATTGGAATGGCCTGCTCAATGGCCGGAACAGCTTCTCCAAACCATACAACATGCGGCCGCAGTTGTATACCATCGGGTGCGCGATCACCAAGGTTGATGTCTTTTCCGTGTAACGGTACTATGAGATTGGGGTTTTGGCTACTTCGTCCCTTATCGAGTTCTCCGTGCAAGTGAAGCACGCTGGATGAGCCTGCACGCTCGTGTAAATTATCAACATTTTGCGTGATGACATCAACGTGAAACCGGTCTTCAAGTTGGGCTATGAATTGATGGGCGGCATTGGGCTCAACTTCGTACATCTGTTGGCGTCGAGCGTTGTAAAAACGCAACACCATTTCGGGATTGCTTGTAAACGCTTCCGGAGTAGCAACCTCGTAGACGTTGTGATTTTCCCAAAGTCCTCCGGCATCGCGAAATGTCTGTATTCCACTTTCCGCGCTGATACCGGAACCGGTAAAAAAAACAATATTATGGCGTTTTTCCATAATCAGAAAGCATTATGTGCTGTGCATTTATACGTATATTGATGCTACTCTTGTTCAACAAAGCGAACACCATACTCTTCTAATGCTGTCAACATAGGACGATAAATGTCTGGCGTAACCGGTAAGCGCACGCCGGTTTGTTTGATTTTTCCGCTAAGCATCAGTTCGGCTCCTAAGGCCAACGGCAACCCAACGGTGTCTGACATAGCGGTTTCATCTGCCGATTTTCCTTCGTAAACCATGGAACTTCGCAATGTATGAGATTTGCCGTTTAAAACATAATCTACCTTGTGAAACATAACAATCATGTCGCGGTCATCGGGACGCATTTTCCACTTTTTCATGAGCATATGTTCGAGTATCTGTGCCGGCGTACCGCGCTCCAGTCCAACGTTCTCATTGCTGAACAAACCAATCCATTCCAACTTTTCCATCAAATCAGAATCTTGTGGGATGTTCATATAATGCATTAGCTTTAGCTCAATACTATCGGATGGGTGATACGCCAAAAAGAGGTTTGCAAACTGACGGTGTGTAAGTTTGGCTGTGTTTTCCAATACGTAACTATCATCAGTCATGCCCAGTTTTACAAACACATCCCAAGCCCTACAAAAGCCTGGTCTACGCAGCGTCCCACGGAAAATTGTCGGCACATCTTCCAATCCGTAGGTTGCTCTGTACTTTAATGAATCCCGATTGGGATACCCTTCAAACCGTCCGTAATCTTTAATCGTCATAAACTCCGTACGACGAAACAGTTGGTGGTAAGGGATATATTTATATCGACCTTCTTGACGAAACTTTACCGCACCTCCTGCACCGGCGAGCACGACATTTCGGGGATTCCAACTAAAAATGTATTGCCATGGATTGTCTTCTAATCCCGGAGCCGGCAAACCACCTGTGAACGATTCAAAGCCCGTTATTTCCGCACCCTTTCCGCGTAATTCATCCAGCATACTCATCGCTGAAAGATGGTCTATTCCGGGGTCTACCCCCATTTCATTGAGAAAGAGCAATCCTTTCTTTTCTACCTCATCGTTCAATGCACGCATTTCTTCCGATACGTAAGAGGCGGTAAGCATGTTTTTATTTTGCTCAAGGCAATCTCGCGCTATAACAATGTGCAAATGAGCCGGAACCATTGATACCACCAAATCAGCCTTGGCAATGAGATCACTCCTCAGCTGGTCGTTGTCTAATGAAAACGCTACGATCTCAGTTCGATTATGGCCGGCTTGTTTTTGCTTGAGCAGCTGCATATCGCGATCGGCAATCGTAAGCATCCAATCGTTCTTTACGCTATTGTCTTGTATGTATCTTATAAATCGAGTTGCTGAGCGACCAGCTCCAAATAGTGTGATTGTTTTAGGCATTCTGTGTGTAATTTGTTAGAGCGAAGGTATAATAGGCTGTTCTCGCTAGCAAATTAATTAGAGTTTGTCGGTAACATCCAATAACTTTGTTACGTCTATCTTTATTTAAGGTGTTAGGGCTACGGTAACAATCCAGCCGATTTTCAATTTATCAATGATTAATACGCGAGCACCTCGTATCAGGGTATTACTTTTGTCATTTGGTAACATTGGCGGTGTAAACGTTTAGGAATATCTATCCATGAAGTATTGGTTGCTTGTCTTCACTTTAATTAATGCCTCTTTTAGTTTTGCGCAGCGCGCAATTCACATATACGCCAACGATTCGCTTGCATTTCGTTACGCAACATCAACGCCGGAAAAAGCAATGGTTATTACCGATGTTCCTGATTCGTTGGTATGCATTTTCGTGAACGTCAACGACCAAAAAATCGCCAAGTGGGTACCCTTCAGTGATGATTTGATGAGTTACGAACTCCGCCCGGGCAGCAATGGCAAGCTCGCACTTTGGTACCGAGGAAACAAGGGGTGTAGCCATTGTCCAAGAGTTTCCTTTGTTTATGAAGATGCACGCGATTTCATTCCCAGCCCCCCCCCTACTGCACATATTTTTGATCATGTCGAGGTCGACACTATTATTTCCGACACGGTTTCAACAAGTGACCCTTTGATTGCTAAGCTTGATGAACATACAGCTATTAAAGACACGCTACTTACCGATACTGTAGAAACTGTTGTGTTTGACACCACATATAGCAATGACTTGGCAGACACCATTAATGATTTGGATGTATGGTTGGTATTGGTTGAGGCCGAATACGAGTTTGATAAAGTTCGAATACTTCGCGATTACTTTAACGCTTCCAATTGCACCCGAGAGGACGTATTCAAAGCATTGGGAGTGCTCAACTACGACCCATCGCGCTTAGAGCTATGTAAGCATTTAAAAGATCGCTGTTACGAAAAAATGCGTGAATGGCATATGGACATTGCACAAGAGTTTTTTATTTACCCTCATTTTAGATCTGAATTTCAATCCCTTTTCAAATGATATACATTCGCATAGGCATCGTATTCGCAGCCACCGCCGTCATTTTAGGTGCCCTTGGGGCGCATGCATTAGAACCGATATTGTCTCAAGATAAAATGAACTCCTTTTTAACCGGGGTGCGATATCAAATGTACCACGCCTTTGCGTTATTGGCACTTGGTGTTTATCACCTACTGATCAAACAAAACATAACGCTGCCGGGAACGCTCTTTACCGTAGGTGTGCTCATGTTTTCATTGTCTATTTACGGGCTCACTTTCCTTCCACTTATCAACGTTCCACACCGTTGGCTTGGACCAATCACTCCGATAGGTGGTCTTTTACTCATATCGGGTTGGCTGAGTTGGTTGTGGATAACTTTTAAAAAAAATGGAACAACTGTACGTTGAGTTACGGTTGATTAGGCGTGTTTGCTATACATTTGCACACTAGATTCAAAATCAAAAAATACTCATGAACGAATCACAAAAAAACCAATTGGAGCTGTTAGGCATTAAAGATGCCAATGCACATTGGAATCTTAGTCCGGAACAATTGTCTAAAATAGCCGTGGACAAAGGAATGGCTAAAGTTGCTGACAATGGCGCAATAGCAGTGAATACCGGTGAATTTACCGGACGTTCTCCCAAAGACCGTTTCATTGTTGAGGATGAAAAATCTCGCGATCACGTATGGTGGGGTGATATCAACGTTGGGTTTTCTGCCGAAAAATTCGACTCTCTTCAAGAAAAAATGGTTGCCTACCTCAGCGGCAAAGAGCTTTACGTACGCGATGCCTACGTGTGTGCGCATCCCGAATACCGTCTCAATGTTCGCGTAATCAATGAATACCCTTGGAGTAACCAATTCGCCTACAACATGTTTCTTCGCCCCGAAGAACGTGAACTGGAAAACTTCCAAGCTGATTGGACCATCATCAATGCGCCGGAATTTAAATCTGATCCTCAAGTAGATGGCACACGTCAACACAACTTTGCCATTTTGAGTTTTACAAAAAAAACCATTCTAATTGGTGGAACGGGATACACAGGTGAAATCAAAAAAGGCGTATTCTCTGCGCTCAACTTCATACTTCCTACCGAAAAAAACACACTTCCCATGCACTGTTCTGCCAATGTGGGTAAAGACGGTGATACCGCTTTATTCTTTGGCTTGTCGGGCACGGGAAAAACCACACTTTCCGCAGATCCCAATCGCAAACTCATCGGGGACGACGAACATGGATGGACCCCCAACAACGAAATTTTCAATTTTGAAGGAGGCTGCTACGCTAAAGTCATCGACCTAAGCGAAGAAAAAGAACCGGACATCTACCGCGCAATAAAACCAGGTGCGATTTTAGAAAACGTTGTATTCAAAGAGGGTACCAACGAAGTCGATTACGAAGACAGCAGCATCACCGAAAACACCCGTGTGAGCTATCCCATTCACCACATCGACAATACCGTTAAGCCATCCTTAGGCGACAACCCGAAAAACGTATTTTTCCTTACTTGTGATGCTTACGGTGTGATTCCTCCTATCAGTAAGCTAACTCCAGGACAAGCAGCATTCCACTTTATTTCTGGCTACACTGCTAAAGTTGCAGGTACTGAAGCTGGTATTACCGAGCCGGTAACTGCATTTTCTGCATGCTTTGGTGCTCCATTTATGCCATTACACCCAACGCGCTACGCCGAGATGCTCAGCCGAAAGATGAAGGATGTTGGCACGAACGTTTGGTTGGTCAATACCGGTTGGTCTGGTGGCCCTTACGGTGTTGGTAGTCGTATGAAATTGAAGTACACCCGAGCGATGATTACCGCAATCCTCAACGGTGACCTCGACAACGCTGAGTTTGTTGAACACAACGTGTTTGGCGTGCATGTTCCGCAAACTTGCCCCAACGTACCAGATGATGTTCTCAATCCTCGTAAAACGTGGGACAACCCCGATGATTACGATAAAACCGCAGATGAGTTGGCACAAAAATTCAACAAAAACTTTGAGAAATTTGCATCTCAAGCCAATGATGAAATTTTAGCTGGAGCTCCTAAAGCATCTGCTAAAGCCAACTAAACCAGTCTCTTTTTTTAGGTTTAAAGTAACAACCGTAGAAGTTGTGTGTAATTCTTATATTATGCTTAGCTTCTGCGGTTTTTAATTGGTTTCTATTACGTAATTTTAGGGTTTAATTTTTTTTGATTAAGTACATGGAAAACACTGTAGGTTACATCCCTTTTTTATTGCTCGGTATACTTTTGTATACCAGTGTTTTGACGTTTCCTTCAGTGCGAAGCAATGGCTTTCGCAGTCGTTTTAGTCCTCTGGTACCCATTGTTTCTTTTTTCTATTTTTTATTCGGATTTGACGGTAGTGTACAAACTACAACCGTTTGGGACCACAGTCTACTCCCAATTAGTATAACGTTTCAAATAGATGGTCTCAGTCGCCTTTTTGCTCTATTAATTACGGGCATAGGCAGTTTGATCTTCATCTATGCCAATGGATACATGAAAGGCGCTAAATACGTTCAGCGTTTACAATGCTTTTTATTGTTGTTTATGCTGGCCATGTTGGGTGTTGTGTTGTCAGACGACCTTATCTTGCTGTTTATATTTTGGGAACTTACCAGCATCAGCTCCTTTTTTCTCATCGGCTTCAAGAACGAAGACGAAGCGTCGAGACAGTCGGCACTTCAGGCGATTACCATTACCGGTATGGGAGGATTAATTATGCTTGGCGGGTTCATCATATTGGGTGAGATAGCGGGAACCTACTCCATCTCTAGCATGTCTAGTCCCGAAATCATTTCTCAAATTACCAGTCATGGGTGGTTTGTTCCCATGCTCATTCTCATTCTAGTGGGCGCATTTACCAAATCAGCACAGTTTCCCTTCCACTTTTGGCTTCCTGGCGCCATGAAGGCACCAACTCCAGTTTCTGCCTACCTCCACTCTGCCACCATGGTTAAAGCCGGTGTTTACTTACTTGCTCGGTTTTCACCTGTGTTGGGCGACACCCCCGTTTGGAACATTGCTCTAATTTCGTTTGGTGGAGTTACTATGGTGTACGCAGCGTTTCAATCGTTGTTCCGCACCGATATGAAATCCATACTTGCCTACACCACCGTATCTGCTTTGGGTATTATGGTGTTTTTGCTGGGGCTACAAAGCAGCGATGCGATTGCCGCCGTTTCGCTATTTATTTTGGTTCATGCACTTTACAAGGCGTCGTTCTTTATGTTGGCCGGGACCATTGATCACGAAACCGGTACCCGCGACATCAGTCAACTGGGTGGCTTAGGAAAGGTGATGATGCCGTTATTTGCTATCGGTATACTCGCAGCCTGGAGCAACGGCGGCATTCCGCCAAGTGTTGGTTTTCTCGGTAAAGACTTAATCTATGAGAGCACACTTCACCATCCTGCTTGGGCATACGTTTTTACCGGGCTAAGCGTAGGTACTAATATCATGTTATTTGCTGCTGGGCTACTCGTTGGATGGCTTCCGTTTCGCGGCACACGTTCACACCCCAGCGTAACCTTACCGCATTGGTCGTTATGGGTTCCCGCATTGCTGCTGGCATTACTGGGAATGATTTTCGGACTTTTCCCCTCCATCATCAATAACGGACTCATCAACCCGGTTGCCGATGCCATCGCCGGTACTGAACAGAACATTCATCTCAAATTATGGCACGGATTCAATACCGTTTTTTACTTGAGCTTAATTACCATGGGCGTTGGCTTTTTGTTGTATAACCTCATTCGACCCGGTGCAAAACTGCTGTCCTTCATTGAATCAGCGGAGCATTGGGGCCCTAAAAGAATACTTCATGCATTGGCCAACGAATTTGTTGGTGTGTCGAGTTGGATAACGATGACACTTCAGAACGGCAAATTGCGTATATACCTCTTAGTAATACTAGGATTTTTGGTTTCACTTTTAGGGTATGTTGTGCTCTCCGACACCAATTTTGTCATTGATAAAGAACAGCTAACCAACATCACCATCTACGAAGGGATTACAGTAGGTATTTTATTCATCAGCGTCTTTCTTACCTTATTCTCCGGCTCAAGACTTGCGGCGGTTGCGGCTATGGGGGTTGTGGGGTATACACTCTGTATCATTTTCGTATTTTATTCGGCACCTGACTTGGCCATGACGCAGTTTACCATTGATACTTTAACGGTGATTTTATTTGTCTTGGTTTTGTACCGACTGCCACGGTTCATTCGACTTGATTTTTCAGCCAGACATATATTAGACGGCATTGTAGCCATCTCGGTTGGTGCACTAATGACCGTAATAAGTTTGGAAGTACTGCAACGCACGCCCGAACGCGAGATCAGTGACTTCTATGCGCTCAATGCATACGTTATGGCAAAGGGCAAAAATGTTGTCAATGTCATACTGGTAGACTTCCGTGGTGCCGACACCATGATTGAGATCGTTGTACTTACGATTGCAGCCATTGGCGTCTACAGTTTATTAAAACTCCGTTTGCGGAAAAACGAAAAAATGGAATAACGCATGAATACCATCATACTTAAAACAGCCTCGAAGTATTTACTTCCACTGCTGTTGCTCTTCTCCATATTTGTTTTGCTACGCGGCCATTATTTGCCCGGAGGAGGATTTGTGGGTGGATTGATTGCCGCCATCGCATTTGTTTTGCATGCCTTTGCCAATGGGTTGGAAAACACCCAACAATTGATGCGCATTCATCCCGGGTTTCTCATGCCGGTAGGGCTGCTAATATCGGCAATAAGTGGAATGGCGCCCATGCTTCTCAACAAGCCATTCATGACCGGATTGTGGAAATCCGACCCCGTACCTGTGATAGGGAGTTTAGGATCTGCTTTGTTTTTCGACATTGGGGTTTACCTCGTTGTTATAGGTGCTACGTTGACCATATTATTCACCATATCTGAAACGCGCTAAACCATGGAAATACTTTTGGCCATTACCATTGGATTGCTTTATGCCGCCGGCATATTTCTCATATTGCGTCGCAGTATGGTGAGATTGATTATTGGACTTATTTTATTGGGCAATGGCGCTAATTTATTGATCTTTTTGTTGGGGCGCATTAGCAAAGGAAAACCACCCATCATACCCGAAGAAAGCAAAGTGTTTTTAGATGCCTACGCCGACCCCATCCCGCAAGCACTTATTCTCACCGCCATTGTCATTTCATTTGGACTGCAATCCTATGCCATCATATTGGTGAAGCGCGCGTACCGCGTCACCAAAACCGATGATATTGAAGAACTCACAACTACAGACGAAATATGATAGCGCACATCGTCATTTGGCCCATACTGCTGCCGCTGATTACTGCCATTGTGCTGATGTTCTTTTGGAACAACTCGCGCATTCAACGAGTCTTAAGTACCGTTGGACACGGATTGACATTCATCAGTTCGTTTTGGTTGGCCATGCGCACATTCAACGGAGATATACTGACACTTACTCCCGGTAATTGGCCGGCGCCTTTTGGAATTATTTTTGTCGCCGATGCCCTCAGTGGCATGCTGGTGCTTTTGGCGTCGTTATCGGCCTTTGCTGTGTGTGTGTTTTCAATTGTTTCCATCGGAAAAGGGCGCGCCGGTTTTGGCTTTTTCCCCATCCTACAATTGCTTTTGATGGGGCTGAACGGTTCATTTTTAGCTGGTGATATTTTCAATTTATACGTCTGGTTTGAAGTCATCATCATCAGTTCATTTGTTCTCATTACATTGGGAAGTGAAAAGGCACAACTCGAAGGGGCAATCAAGTACGTCACCATGAATCTCTTGGCATCGGTTATCTTCCTTACAGGCATTGCCATGCTCTATGGGTTATTGGGTAGCTTAAACCTTGCCGACCTATCGATTAAGATAAGCGAAAGCAATGATCACGGGCTCATCAATATAGCAGCTGTACTGTTATTGGTTGGCTTTGGTATCAAATCAGCCATCTTTCCGATGTACTTCTGGCTTCCGGCATCCTACCACACTCCACCGGCAGCTGTTTCCGCTATTTTTGGCGGGCTCCTTACCAAAGTTGGCGTTTATGCTATGATACGGGTTTTTTCGCTCCTATTCATAGAAGATGAATTCATCCGCAATATGCTCATCATACTAGCTGTATGTTCGATGATTATTGGTGCATTGGGCGCCATCGTTCAGCAAAACATGCGCAAAATATTTTCCTTCCTCATCATCAGTCACATTGGGTTTATGATTGGTGGTTTAGGCTTATTTACCCCACTGGCCATATTGGGAATGGTGTTTTATTTATTTCACGACATTGTAGCTAAAACAAACGCGTTTTTGATCAGTGGTTTGATTTTTAAATTGAGAGGGAGTTTTAGACTGGAAAATCTCGGTGGACTTTACAATCGTTATCCGTTTTTGTCTATCATGTTTGCATTGGCACTATTTTCACTGGTTGGCACCCCTCCCCTTTCCGGCTTTTGGCCAAAATTATTTTTATTACAGGCATCCTTTGCGGATTTAAATTGGTGGCTGATTGGCGGCATCGTTGCGGCCAGCTTTTTAACCCTTATTGCCGTCGTTCGTATTTGGCTGGCAGCCTTTTGGAAAAAACACCCCGATTACGAAGCGGCTAAAAAACGTATTGTGTGGTACGATTTACCCCGTTATCAAAAAATAATACTTCTCGTTCCCATTGCAATCCTTACCGGAGCGTCGTTGTTTATGGGGTTAAATGCTGCATACATTGCTGATGTTTGTGAACTTGTTTACACGCAGATTTCACAACCCCAAACATACATTGATGCGGTATTGACAAACCAAAGTAATATCCCTTAATTATGCGCAGTTTATTTCTAATGAACATTCTGCTCACGTTGATTTGGGCGGCACTTACAGGAAAGTTTGAATTCAGTAACTTCGTTTTTGGCTTCATTCTATCGTATGGTGTTTTGTGGATTATTACCCGCGATACTAAGCGTGCCTCTTATTTTACCCGCGTTCCTAAAGTGATTGGGTTTTTGTTATTTTTCATCAAAGAACTCATCAAGGCCAATATTCAGGTAGCTTACGACGTGGTAACCATAAGGAATTACATGAAACCGGTGATAATCGGCGTTCCTCTCGACGCTGAAACCGAATTGGAAATCACATTACTGGCAAATTTCATCACACTCACTCCGGGAACCCTTAGTTTGGACGTTAGCGATGATAAAAAAACGCTCTATATTCACGCCATGTACGTCGAAGACAAAGAAGCGTTTATTGAGAGCGTTAAAAATGGATTTGAACGCCGATTATTAGACATACTGCGATGAGTACAAATGATTATTTATACCTAGTAATATTACCCATCCTCAGTATCTCGGTGCTGTTGGTTTTTATCCGCTTCATTATTGGACCGGGTATTTCAGATCGCGTAGTTGCTTTGGACTTACTAATTACAATTGGTATTGGCATCATGTCCATATACGCGATTGTTTCTGATAAAGCATCGTTTCTAGACATTGCGATGATCTTTGCTTTGATTGCATTTTTGGGAACCATTGCCTTTAGTTATTATTTAGAAAAACGACGACGCGATGACTGATTTTTGGATAATCACCTTGAGTACAGCAGGAGCATTATTTGCGCTCTTAGCTGCAGTCGGCATACTGCGAATGCCTGATTTTTATATGCGCGTATCGGTAACTACCAAAGCAGCAACCCTCGGTGTGGGATTGATTTTAGTGGCCGCAGCGTTTGCGTTTGATCATTTTTCCGTTACGTCTCGGGTTCTTGCCATCATTATTTTTATCCTACTTACTGCTCCCGTTGGTGCACACATGATTGGTCGAGCAGCTTATTTCATAGGCGTTGCATTGTGGAATAAAACCAAAACCGATGATCTAAAGGGCAAATACGACAAGCGAACCCATAAATTGAAGTAGTGTTGGTTGTAAATGAGCATTTAGTATTCTTAGTTTAACATCTCTAAGCCATAGAAATAACATGCTCTATCTCTACAAATCTTTAAAAGAAAGCGGAATAAACTTTATCGGATTACAATTGGCCACTTTTCTAACCGAAGATGTTTAGGGCCTCGTTGTATGCTGACTCCAAAGCCAGAGAATTTAACCCATGCTGTAGCCCGTGCTCTTCGGCAAACGTAATGAGTTTTTCCGTTGGCATGTTGCCAACTAAGTCATCAACTGCCATGGGACACCCTCCGTATCCTTTTATCGCTCCATCAAATCGACGGCAACCACCGCGATAAGCAGCATCTACTTTTTCGTGCCAATCGTTGTATGGTGTATGCAAATGCGCACCAAACTTAACATTAGGGAACGTGTTGATTAAGTGGGAAAATGCTTTTTCTATGTCGTTGGTTTTTGCTACCCCCACCGTATCAGATAAGCTGATGATGTCCACCCCCAAATCAATCAAACGCCTGCTCCATTGACCCACCATTTCAGGTGACCAGTCTTCTCCGTACGGATTGCCAAAACCCATAGAAATATACACCACCAACTGCTTGTTGTGTTGGTCGGTAATGGTTTTAAGTGTTTCAACCAATTTTAGGGATTCAGCGATGCTTTTATTGGTATTGCGCTTCTGAAACTCTTCCGATATGCTAAAGGGATACCCCAAATAGTTAACTTGTTCAAATGTAACAGCATCATGAGCGCCACGTTCGTTTGCAACAATGGTGAGTAGCTTACTTTTACTCATTTTCCATTCTATGCCTTTTAATACATCAGCGGTATCGCGCATTTGGGGAATGGCCTTGGGGGACACAAAACTCCCAACATCGATGGTGTGGAACCCGACGTCCAACAACCTATTTATGTACTTTATTTTTTGTTCAGTGGGTATGAATTCATGAATGCCCTGCATGGCGTCCCGAGGGCACTCTATAATGGATATGTCGTTTTGCATAAGTGTGTTT
Source organism: Cryomorphaceae bacterium (assembly GCA_007116495.1). GTDB lineage: Bacteria > Bacteroidota > Bacteroidia > Flavobacteriales > Schleiferiaceae > CSBr16-58. The sequence continues at coordinate 12,533 of SKIJ01000054.1, forward strand.
TGATACTGCGAAAGTACAAATCATAGAGTCGCTCTACAACCTTGCCATTTGCTCAACAATCTTCTTAACCATTCCCGGTCCTTCGTATATAAATCCCGTATAAACCTGAACCAAATTGGCACCAGCTTCTATTTTTTGTATGGCATCTTCGGGCGTAAAAACACCTCCACTGGCAATAATCACAAAGCGCTTTTCAGCGCGTTTGGCAAGATACCTCACCACATCTGTCGACTTGTTGCGCACGGGAGCACCACTAAGGCCACCCATACCTATGTCATTAACGTTTGGGGTTTTTAGTCCCTCTCTCGAAATGGTGGTATTGGTAGCGATAACACCATCAAGTTTTAACTCAACAACAATGTCTACAATATCATCGAGTTGCCCGTCACCCATGTCTGGCGCTATTTTGAGAAGGATTGGACGAGGATTTTCACACGCGATGACACGATCGCGTACTGCTCGCAACAACCGCATAAGTGGTTCTTTTTCCTGCAATTCTCGTAAACCCGGCGTGTTAGGGGAGCTCACATTTACCGCAAAATAGTCTACGTAGGGGTGTAATGCATCTACTCCTTTGAGGTAATCGTCGACGGCTTTATCATTGGGTGTAACTTTATTTTTGCCAATATTACCACCAACGATGAGGTCGTTGGAGCGGTTCTTCAAACGATTGACAACCGCATCCAGACCATCATTATTAAATCCCATTCGATTGATTAAGCCTTGGTCGGCGGGTAGGCGAAATAAACGCGGCTGCGGATTACCCGGTTGTGCTTTGGGTGTAACCGTTCCTATTTCAACAAAACCGAAACCCAATGCACCTAACTGACGATAGTATTGGGCATTTTTATCAAAGCCTGCAGCCAGTCCAACCCGATTGGGAAAGCGAAGACCCATTAGTTCTATCGGGTCTTGACGTTTATAGAGGGAACGTGTAATTGCTAAAGCTCCGGGAATCGATAGTAATGCGTTTAGCGAACGCAGTGCAACGTGATGAGCTCTTTCAGCTGAAAGCGAAAAAAGTAACGGACGTAAAAAGTATTTGTACATGTATCTTATAATGGACGACAAAAGTACAATAGCATATTGTACTTTCGCGTTTGGTTAAACACCAAAAAACTAGTGTTTACCATCAATTTTGATGATTATCGTTTTAGAAAAGACATAATTTATAGTAGAAATGAGTTCAAGGATTCACATAAAGAATCGCCGTGCGCGGTACGATTATGAGTTTTTAGATACGTATGTAGCTGGTATACAATTGCGCGGAACCGAAATAAAGTCCCTACGTGATGGAAAAGCAGCCCTAAATGACAGTTATTGTCTGTTTTTGAATAGCGAACTATTCATTCGCGGCATGCACATCGCAGAATATTCTCACGGAAACATCAACAACCACGAGCCTTACAGAGATCGAAAATTATTGTTGAATCGACGGGAATTGGAAAAACTCGAAAGCAAAATGAAAAACGTAGGAAATACCATTGTGCCGGTATCTCTGTTTATCAACGAGCGCGGATTAGCCAAACTCGAAATTGCATTGGCTAAAGGTAAAAAGCAGTACGACAAACGCGAAAGCATCAAAGAGCGCGATGTTAAACGGAGACTGCGCGAGATATAAAAAATGCAGGTGTGGTCGGTGCTGTAAAACAACTGACCATCCTGCATTTTTAATAATGTAATGGACTAACGATTGACGTAAGATTGCGCTTTGCGCATCGTTATTTTTTCTTCCACTCTTCAAGAGCTGCTTCCAGCATAGCTTCATATGGGCGACTGCCTTCTTCGCTGTTATCACGATACAGCTTTAGCGCTTGTTTTCCAGTTTTCTTGGCATTTTTGCGGTCGCCATTGAGATGGTACGCACGACCTAAAAGATAAAGACTGTACCAGTTATCGTCTTTCAGCTCAATTGATCGTTGCATCCATGCCAATGCTTGTTCGTTATCGATTTCTTTATCCATGTAATAAGAAGCAGAATTGCGAAATACGCTCCAGCTGGCATCATCGCTTTCAACAGCTTCTTTAATATTTTTCAACGCTTGAAGTTGTACGTCCACCTGAATGGGAATGGAAACCTTGGTTTCAGCCCACGATAGACTCATCATCCCCGCATTCTCGATGATGTTGTGAAAACCGATGGTAAACGATTCCGTAAATGGAACGTTTTCCGGTTCCACAGTAAATCGCATCACATCATTATCGGAAGAATAATTACCTGTACCCCAAAGTTCAGTCTCACTATTCAAAATGATTGTCCATTGGTTTTCTTCAGGGATGGTAAACAAGCTGTATGTGCCGGCTGGTAATACGTCGTCCATAATCATCACCTCAGTTGAAAATGTTACGGCAGTTGCCTTGTTGGCACCTGTACGCCACACCTCACCAAAGGGCACCAATTCGCCAAAAATAGTGCGATTATTAACATTCGGACGATGGTATTCAACCACAATGTCGGTTAAACCAATCCGTTGTTCTACAGATGATTTGCTGCTTGGAGTAGGTAGTTCTTGTGCTGATACGTTGCCAAATGCAAGCGCAGCTAATGCAATGATTGTTTTTTTCATGTTCAATGTAAATAATTTAAGTGTGAAATAGAATGCAAAGTAAACAAGACAATCAATCTTTGGGTTCGTTGGATTAAGTATTTTTTATTCCCGTGTTTTTTTCTATCTTCGACCCCTAAATGCATCACGTATGCCTTAGAATGCAATCGTTAATCATTATTATAAATCTACACCATGTTTGGACTCTTTAAAAAGAAAAACAATACAAAGGATAAACAACCTACATCACCCTCTTTTATAATCGTTGGAGCTCAAAAATCAGGAACGAGCTCTCTTTACGAAATGTTGTGCAAGCATCCTAAAGTTTATCGCAACGAACAAAAGGAATTGCATTTTTTTGATTTCAATTTCGAAAAGGGTAAATCTCACTATCGCGAGCAACTGAGCTGCCCAGAAGGTGTGATCAGTGGAGATGCTTCACCATTTTACATGTACCATCCTGCTGTAGCCGGCCGAATAGCCGAAATGTATCCCAAGGCAAAAATAATATTTATTCTTCGCGACCCTGCAGAACGTGCATTATCTCAATACCGAATGAATACGCAAGAAGGGATAGAAACACTTAGTCCGTTAATGGCTTTAGTAGCTGAAGAAGATCGACTACTTAAAGCAATGCAGGCTGGTGAAGATTGGGACACGCCCAATTCCACGTATCAAAACTTCACCTACAAATCGCGCGGTCATTACGAAACGCAGTGGATGAACTTCAGCAAGCACTTTTCACGTAAACAGTTATTTGTGATGCGTATGGAAACTCTCGTCGCAAATCCTGCTGAAACCATGCAAGCATTGTGTGAATTTCTCAAGCTTCCTGCTTATGACTGGGCTTCAGAAGCATTACCTCACGAAAATAAGTCAGAAGGAATTGGTGCTGATGAAGGCTATGCGATAGAATATCTCGGGCATTACTTTACACCACATAAAGAGCGACTCAAAGCATGGGTTCCACTTTCCGTAGGTAGCTGGGATGACAACCTATTAGGCGAATCCAATTTTGAAGATACCGACGATGCAGAAACTGAGGACTCAACAATACCGAAAGACACCGAAATACCTACAACAGATAATAACGAAGACGAGACTAAAGAAAATTAATGCGATCATTTGATCGTCCCTTTATTGTTATTGGTTGCCATCGTACAGGCTCATCATGGCTATCTATGGCAATGCATCGCGCTGGTATTTTTATGGGTGCCATTAAAGATCACAATCAAGAGGCGATGCATTTTTTGAGTTTAAACCAACAGGCCATGAGTAATGCCGGTTGCCGTTGGGACCAGCCTTGTGTGCCAAAGCAATCCGATTGGCCAACCATCGAAAAACGTGAACTCCTCAAAATCCATTTTCAGGAACACAAGCGTCGTCAGCTTTGGTGGCGGGTACTTAAAGGAAATACTCAATGGGGATGGAAAGACCCTAGAAATACCTTTACGTTATCGCATTGGTTGCATTATTTTCCCGAGGCTAAGGTTATTCACCTAACGCGAAATCGCGATGATGTGGTAAAATCTCTTTTGGCAAGACAGCACATTCCCGGCGAAGTGCAGTCTGAAGTCCAAAAATCTGAAAAACGTGCCATCACACTTTGGGAAACATACACCACAAAAGCGCGAGAGTACCAAGCACATCTCAATTCGCGCTATCTCGAAGTGAATTACAACCGTCTCACCTCCACAGATGGCGATGCCTTAAATCGTTTTTGTAATAAAGACGTCAAACGGTTTTTAAAGGATACAGAAAAGCGTTAGGCAAGTATCTGTCTTTAAAGTCCAGTAGCTTCGATGCGCTCAATGGCATCACTAGTGGCATACACTTTCGTCACAATTATCACAAATAACGCAATAAAAAGTGCTAATTTGTCAGCTTATATAAAATTTTCTGACAACAAACCGCAATTCCGTCATTGAAATGTAGATGGCATACGGATTGAACATAGCAGGTCTCAAAAAAAATTTAAAACAGTAAAATCCATATCATGAGCAAAATAATTGGTATTGACTTGGGTACAACCAACTCCTGTGTAGCCGTAATGGAAGGTAATGAGCCGGTTGTTATCCCAAACAGTGAAGGAAAACGCACCACTCCATCGATCGTTGCATTTGTGGAAGGTGGTGAACGCAAAATTGGTGATCCCGCAAAACGCCAAGCAATCACCAACCCCGAGAAAACAATCTTCTCCATCAAGCGCTTTATGGGTACATCTTACAGTGGAAGCAAAAATGAAGTTTCGCGTGTACCTTACAACGTTGTAGAAGGTGAAAATGATACACCACGTGTCGACATCGACGGACGTAAATACACACCCCAGGAGATTTCTGCAATGATTCTTCAAAAAATGAAGAAAACCGCGGAAGACTATCTCGGCCAAACCGTATCTGAAGCGGTAATCACAGTGCCTGCATACTTTAATGATTCCGAGCGTCAAGCGACCAAGGAAGCTGGAGAAATTGCTGGTCTAAACGTTCGTCGAATCATCAACGAACCTACTGCTGCTGCATTGGCTTACGGAATCGATAAGCGAGGTAAAGACATGAAAGTCGCTGTTTTTGACTGTGGTGGTGGTACTCACGACGTATCCATACTCGAACTGGGTGACGGCGTATTTGAAGTTCTCTCTACCGATGGTGATACACACTTAGGTGGTGACGATTTTGACCAAATGATAATCGATTGGTTAGCTGACGAGTTCCAAAAAGAAGAAGACATCGATCTGCGTAAAGATGCCATGGCACTTCAGCGATTGAAAGACGCTGCAGAAAAAGCAAAAATTGAGTTGTCTTCAGGTAATAGCACCGAAATCAACTTGCCTTACGTTACAGCCACTGCAAGTGGTCCTAAGCACTTAGTAAAAACGCTCAGCCGTGCAAAATTTGAAAGCTTGGCTGACGACCTTATCAAGCGCACCATCGAACCCTGCCGCACCGCACTAGACAAGGCTGGACTGAGCGCAGGTGATATTGATGAAATCATTCTTGTTGGTGGTACAACCCGTATCCCAGCCATACAGCAAGCCGTTAAAGACTTCTTTGGAAAAGATCCCTCAAAAGGTGTTAACCCCGACGAAGTTGTAGCATTAGGAGCTTCCATTCAGGGTGGTGTTCTAACCGGTGATGTAAAAGATGTTCTTCTATTAGATGTTACCCCACTATCACTTGGCATTGAAACAATGGGAGGTGTGTTTACCAAGCTCATCGAAGCCAATACAACCATCCCTACCAAGAAGAGCGAAACGTTTTCTACCGCTGCTGACAATCAACCTTCAGTTGAAATTCACGTCCTTCAAGGTGAGCGTTCTATGGCAGGCGATAACAAAACCATTGGTCGATTCCACTTAGATGGCATTCCGCCTGCACCACGTGGTGTGCCAAAAATTGAAGTTACATTTGACATCGATGCCAACGGTATCCTCAATGTATCGGCAAAAGACCAAAATACCGGAAAAGAACAAAGCATTCGCATCGAAGCTTCTTCCGGTCTTTCAAAAGAGGAAATCGAAAAGATGAAGCAAGAAGCGGAAGCTAACGCAGAATCCGATAAGCAAGCAAAAGAACGCATTGATAAACTCAACGCTGCCGACGGCATGATTTTCCAAAGTGAAAAACAACTTAAAGAGTTTGGTGACAAGCTTCCCGAAGATAAAAAATCAGCAGTGGAAGCCGCCATCAACGAACTTAAGGAAGCCCATAGCAAGCAAGACTTAGCAGAGATTGATGCCGCTACCGAAAAGGTTAACGAAGCATGGAAAAACGCATCTGAAGACCTTTACAAAGCGCAGCAAGAAGCGGGTCAACAACCTGGTGGTGACTCCAATGCCGGTGGTGCCGAAGGTGGGAATCCTGACGATGTAACCGATGTTGAATACGAAGAAGTAAACGACGATGACAAGAAGTAATCGTTTCAACGTATAACCGTAAAACCGCTGTAATAAATATTACAGCGGTTTTTTTTTATAAAACAGCTTGGTTTACCGCCCGAACAATCGCGTCAACCTCAATGCGATTTAAACAAGCCAAATCACCGCGGTGACACGGAGCACTTCCAAATGCAGAACAAGGTCTACATGGCAGTTCTTTCGTTGATATCTCGATATGGTGTACAACCTTTTGGGCTGCAAACCCTGCATCTCTATGCGTTGCACCCCAAATGGAAATAACCGGACAGTTGACCAACGAAGCCAAATGACCGTTGGCACTATCCATACTAATCATTATCTTTAGGGATGCCATAAATGCCAATTCCTCTTTTAATCCTCCTGATAGAGAAACCACGGATACATTTGGAAAATCCGTTAAGGTCTTTAGCTGTTCGCGCTGTTTGCCGGGCGCTGAAAATAAATAGACTGCAAAGCCTTCTTGACTGAGCTTCTTCACGGTTGATGCAACAGTAGTCCAGGGCAACTCCTTTTGCAAAAAACCTGCAAATGGTGCAAAACCAACACCGTGAGGTGTTTCTGATCGCGGATGTATGGGAGGTGCATCGGTGGATAATATCTCTACCCCTGCTCGCATAAATACGTTTCGGTATCGCTCCACAACAGGAATCAAAACCCTTCTTTTTTTATTGTTTTTTCGCACCAACATATTCCTTTCCTCACGTTGCTTATCCAGAACGTGAACAGGGATGCCACGTAAACGAAATAAATGTCCCAACAACCTTGAGCGAAGAACATTGTGAACGTCAACGACTGCTGTGATGCCCAGTGAGGAAAGCGAACGATAGAGTCGCAATATTCCCAACAGCCCTTTATGCTTGCCGTTTGTATCAACCGACACAACATTTACCCTTGAAAGGTGAGCAAAGATTGGTGCCATTTGCGGACGCGTAAGCAGTGTAATGCGTACGTCTTTACTTCCTTCCAATACATTGTAAATTACAGGGTAAAGCATTGCCACATCACCAAGTGCTGAAAGTCGTATCACAAGGATGTGGCGTTTGCTCATCAATACACTACGATTTAGGTGACTTTGCGTAAAGCACTGGATTGAGTGATGGGTCGTTGTACATTTTAACTTGGCGGTAAACCTTATAATATCGCTTACCTGCTACAACGTCTTCCATTAGCTGCGCTATGGATGAGATCAAATCCTCTTTTTGTGTCAACAGCAAGTCGTATTTGGCAGTAAGCATGGAGGTTTTATCGCTTCGCTTCACCTCCACATTCATGTGATAAATTTTCAATGCTAATATTGACAAGCGATCGATGGCCCAAGCCAAACTCTCAGTATTTAGTGAGGCCGAAGCCGGTTGCTTTACGGGCAAGTCAAGTGTGCGGATAAATTCATCGTCTAAACGCTCTACCATATCTGTACGTTTTTGGTTTGAGCGATCAATGCGGCGCTTAATCTCCATCCCGTAATCTGCAGCGATGTCCGGATCGCGAACAATATCTTCCAAATGCCATTGCACGGTGTCGATCCAACACTTGTGGTACAACAAATTAGCCAACTCTCCTTCATCAAAGGGGTTGTTTATGGGTTGATCAACATTGTCGTTTACGTGATAGTCCTCTATGGCTTGTTCGAATACGGAAAACCAACCAAGTACATTTTTACGATCAAGGTTATTCTCCATTCCAAAGTGCATTAAAAGCAGCCGAAAGACGCTCTAAAGCTACAGTTAGTATTTCTTCTGATGTAGCGTACGACAAGCGGATGCAATTTGGTGAGCCAAACGCATCTCCGGTTACGGTGGAAACGTTAGCCTTTTCAAGTAGATAGAGGCTCAGGTCGTTGGCGTCATTTATGCGATTGCCATTTATTGCTTTACCAAAATAAGCTGAGACATCAGGAAAAGCATAAAACGCACCCTGAGGTTCATTCACTTTAAGTCCGGGTATGGTTTTAAGTCCATTTATGACCAAGTTGCGTCGGCGTTCAAAGGCCGAACGCATATATTCCAATGCACCGGGGTCAGCGTCCATAGCAGTAATGGCAGCACGTTGGGTAATACTGGATGTTGCCGAGGTAAACTGCCCTTGCATTTTGTCGCATGCTGACGCCAAAGGTTTTGGAGCTGCCATATAGCCCAATCGCCAACCTGTCATTGCAAAGCCCTTAGACAATCCATTGATGATTGCTGTGCGATCTTTCATTCCATCCACAGATGCAATACTGGCAACTTTTCCATTGTAGGTAATAAGCTCATAGATTTCGTCAGAGATTACAAATAAGTCATCATGACGCTTAATGACCTCTGCCAAAGCAGATAACTCCTCATATGCATAAATGCTTCCGGATGGATTACAGGGTGAACTATAGAGAATCAACTTGCTTTTAGGGGTGATTGCCTTCTCCAGTTGTTCGGGACTTAATTTAAAATCATGCTCTACCGATGTTGGTATGATCACCGGTTTTCCGCCTGCCAACTCGACCATGGCAACGTAGCTAACCCAGTAAGGAGCCGGGATAAGCACCTCATCACCGGGATTAATCAAACACATAATGGCATTGATAATGGATTGCTTTGCCCCGGTACTAACCACTATTTGGTCAGCGTGATAGGTGAGATTATTATCGCGTTTTAACTTCTTTACAATGGCTTCACGTAAATCTGCGTAACCGGGTACCGGTGCGTAGTAAGAAAAATCGTTGTCGATGGCTTGCTTTGCAGCTTCCTTTATAAATGTTGGTGTCGTAAAGTCAGGCTCTCCTAAACTCAAACTTATGATATCAACCCCCTGAGCCTTCAGTTCACGACTTTTTTTAGCCATGGCAATGGTCTGGCTTTCAGATAGGTTATTTATTCTGTCAGATAAGCGCATGTGTGGTGTTTTGATGAACCGCAAACCTACTCAATATCGATGAATTTTGCGATTAGTTATGGTTATTTGTTGATTGTATAAGAAATGACTTTTAGCCGGCCTCCGTAGGTAAACTTAAACGTGTACGTTCCGGCCAACCAATCGGCAATGGCTATAATATCGTTATCAAATACCTCCGTTTGCTGAAAAATCAGTTCGTTGCTGCCATTAATAACTTTAAGCCCTACCGGCTCACCCCAATCGTCGGGTAAATGAATCTTTAGAACACTTCGCTGAAGTTGGCTTTCTTGCGTGATGATTCCTCCTTGCGGACGATCGTAGTTTTTACCGGATGGCAAACGGTTTAGCGATTCAATTAAGAACTCCACAATCAAAGGTGTCATTTCTTGAAATGTTTCAAAGTCATTAAAGGTGTGGTCTACATCTTCGTATACAATGCGTTCAACACGTTTTTGCTTTGCACTCATTTGGCGATGAATGGACTCTGAACCGTAAACCATTCCCAATGGAAGTCCACTGATGATCATATCGCCTTCTAAACCGGGGATGATGCTGTCATCTGCAGCTTGAAATAACAATACAGGTGTGCGATCTTGCGGTGTGTACATATCCAAATCTAAAACACCCCCTGCAATAGAAACAGCTCCACGGATGGAGTTCCGTAGTTCTTCCTTTTTGATGTTGTGTTTCCATCCTCCAACCTGATTTATAAGTCGAATCAAACGCTCTGTGGAGGCGCGGTCATCTGCGTAATATTTAGCCGCGTGAAGGGCTGCAATGGCTCCGGTTGAGTAACCCAAAAGCAGTACCCTTTCGGGATCAATATTATATATATTGGCGCCATTGATTGCCTCATCTCTAAAATATGCCACCGCACTATAAACATCTTTTATTGCGCGAGAAATGGCCTTAACAAACTCATCAGATAAAGGCTTAGACAAATCGGGATCTATACCTTGCCTGTACTCAATATTAACAACCACAAAACCACAGGCAGCAATGTAACGCGCCATTTCATCCCAGGCGTCTGCCGAAGAGTCCCCAGGTGTAAAATAAGCATCGGGAACCATGATAACCAATGGTCGGTTGTCGTTGCTCATTCGCTCCGGTAGATATAAGTCAGCATACAAATTTACCTCCTTCAAATCCCAATTAAGTGCTGTACTGTAAATAACGGATTCGTATTCTACATCGACAAAAAAATCGGGTGTTTCTTGTTGGGCAAATCCCAGAAAAGAGACAATCGCAAATAAAAAAACAGATAATGGTTTAGCCATACGCTTCGTCAAATTGTGCCAGTAGGGTTATTTTACCTCTGCCCGTTTCTAAAACACCCTCATTCTCCATGGTTTTCAGCAATCGCGAAATTACCTCTCTGGTACTGTTGAGATCGTTGGCTATTTCTTGATGGGAAGCACTAATAACAAAGCGATCGTCACTCTTTTCTCGCCTTTTCTGTAAATAGTGTACCAATCGTTCATCTAACTTAAAGAACGATACTTGGTCCAATACATCCAGTAGTTTTTCAAACCGCAAACGATAACTGCTTATGATGTATTCTACCCACTCTGGGTAAGTTGTCATCCATTTGCGTAAATATTCGGGTGCAACGGATATGAGCGTGGAATCTTCTTCCGCAATGGCTTTTACATTAAACTGACGATCATAGAGCCCACAAGAAACGGACATGGAGCACACTTCTCCGGCATTGAGGTAGTAAACAAAAAAGTTTTCACCTCCCTCGCCCATACGGTAAACTTTTAACAAACCACTTACCAGCATCATCCCGTTACGCACATATGAGCTTGGCTGGGAAACAACATCTCCCTTCTCTACGTCCATAAACGTAGCCTCCTCAGATAACTCCTTTAAAAGAGGCAAACCAAACGATGGGAAAATTTTTTTAAGTTCGTCTATTGTATATGTGATCATACGTATTCAGTGATTAAAAAATGCGTTTAAAAATAAACAATAAAAAGAATCCTATAAGAAGAAAAAGGAGAAAAAATGAACTTCCTTTGTAAGAACGTTTATGCACAATTTTATCTTTGCGGTAGCTCCACACTAAGAAAATAATAAATGCTAAAATGGATACACCGGCAAAAATCCAATGGCCAGTCCCGATAATGTCGTTATCAATCATATTCTTTTTATTTGTAACCTTGCATGCGCAATCTTTGTTTGGTCGATTGCGTACAACCATTGCACAAATTTACAAATCAATACACGTAACATGCGCAAACAAATTGATCACGTAGCCAAATTTCACGAAACTTTCGGCATCGGAAACGAAGAGCATCCTAATGCTGAGGTAGGTACCGAAACTGCCCTTTTGCGATATACACTTATGCGTGAAGAAAACGAGGAATACTTGGAGGCCGCTCGAAATGGAGATTTGGTAGAGATTGCAGATGCTCTTGGCGATATGATGTACATACTTTGCGGCACCATTCTCAAACACGGACTGCAAGACATCATTGAAGATGTTTTTGAAGAAATACAACGCTCCAACATGTCAAAATTAGATGAAAACGGCAAGCCCATATACCGGGAAGATGGCAAAGTATTAAAGGGCAAAAACTACTTTAAACCGGATATCAAAGGCATCATTAGCAAACACCTAAGTAAGTAAACACCTTTCACCATGCCTCTCGTATCTGTCATAGTTCCCAACTACAATCACGCGCCATACTTGACAAAGCGATTGGACTCCATCATCAACCAAACATTTGATGATTTTGAGCTGATTCTACTCGACGATGCCTCTACTGATAATAGTCTGGATCTATTAAAAGCGTGCAAAGATGAGCGTGCGCGTTTGTTTCCCAATCGCATCAATAGCGGATCGCCGTTTGCGCAGTGGAATAAAGGCGTTGAATTGGCCAGCGGAAAATACATTTGGATTGCAGAAAGCGACGACATAGCGGATGAACATTTTTTAGAAAAGCTCGTACCCTTATTGGAATCAGATGATCAAATGGTTTTGGCTTTTTCTCAGTCCATGCTCATCGACTCCAACGGCAACCACCTTCACTCTTTTGCTGAAAACTACCGCTTTTTGTACAACACCAACCGCTGGGAAAAAGACTTCATCGCTGATGGCACACAAGAGTGCGTCCAATATTTAATAAAAAACAACACCATTCCCAACGCCTCAGCAGTATTAATGCGCAGGGATGCATACCTAAATGCCGGTGGAGCGCCTACCCATTTTAAACTCAATGGCGATTGGCTTCTTTATGCACGGGTATTGGTGCAGGGCAAGTTTGGATTCAAAGCTGATGTCCTCAACTATTTTCGCACCCATGATAACACGCAACGCCACAAAGCCCGACGAGCCGTTCACGCCTATCCGGAAATGCTCGCCATTCAGTCGTTTATCGAACAGCAAACTCCAGTAAGCCACGATGAAGTAGTGCAGGCAAAAAAGCAAGTAGCCGAATGGTGGATTGGAGGAATTGCGCATCAACACTGGTTTAGAAATGGCTTTTGGCGCGAGAATGCTAAGTTATACCGTGCGTTTTCTAATCTCTACACTGCCTTATGGCTTCGCATTACATGGCATATTGTCTACGCTACAGGGTGGTACGTTTTGTACATTACAGGGCTACTCAATTTAGGAAAACGCATTCGCAACGCGTTGTTTCCGGGAAAGTACTTTTCCCCTAACATTCAGAAAAAATGACCGTTTCTATTGTCATTCCATACTTCAATGCAGCTCACATTGTTTTAGATACCTTAAAAAGCGTTGTGGCGCAATCGCAACCTCCACACCAAATCATATGCGTAAACGATGGAAGCACAGACCACAGTGAACGGGTAGTAAAACAATTTACAGAGCAACACCCAAATCTAAACTGGATCCACATCTCTCAGGGAAACAAGGGATTAGGAGCAGCGCGTAATGCGGCACTGCCTGAAGTTACCGGAGAATATATTGCTTGGCTCGACGCCGATGATACATACAACCCCGACACATTATCGCACATAAGTAAACATCATCAAAGTGGTGCTAAATGGCTGACATGGGCCGCATGGGAATGGGATGGAAAAAAGAGCTTCCGAAAACGATTTTGGCGGATTTGCACTTCCGTAAGCGACATGCTTCTAAACGGCAACCCATTTCTTCCTTCAGCCACTATGCTTAAAACGAAAATTGCGCAAACATTCCCGTTTTGCGAAAACCGAAACATGCACGGCGCCGAAGATATTGACTTATGGATCAGATTGATGCGTGCTAACATACTACCCATTCAGATAAACCAAAGACTTACAAATTACCGCATACATGCAGAGGGAATGAGTCAACACTTGGAAAAACATCTCCAAAGCATCAAAAATGTTATTGATGTTTACAACATTGACGCGCACACAAAAGAAAAAGCACTTTACAGAAAGTACTACGAAATGGCGCGAGTGTCTCAACGCCGTGGAGATCACAAACAAGCCTCAACATATTACATAAAGTCTCAAGCGAACAGCCTAAAAGGTTTATTGTTAAAACTTACAAACTACCTGAAATTAAGAATTTAGCGTTTATTTTTAAATTGTTTTGTATTTCATACGCAAGCTATTAGCGACTACGGAGACAGAACTACCCGCCATTGCTGCTCCGGCAATCATAGGGTTGAGCATAAATCCAAATGCGGGATACAAAACGCCTGCTGCGATGGGAATGCCTACAACATTATAGATAAACGCCCAGAATAAATTCTGGCGTAGTCCGCGAACTGTAAATGTACCTACTTTGATGGCATCTGCTATACTTTGTAAGTCCGCACGCATAAGCGTCATATCAGCCACGTCCATTGCCACGTCTGTTCCGCTGCTCATTGCAATGCTTACATTGGCATTTGCCATGGCCTCAGCATCGTTTATACCATCGCCTACCATAGCTACAATACGCCCCTCCTTTTCACGTAAATGCTTCACAAAGGCAGCCTTATCGGAAGGCATCATTGACGAGTGAATATGCTTTATGCCCACGCGTTTCCCCACCGCCTCGGCTGTTTGCTGCTGATCGCCGGTAAGCATGTAAATGTCTATTCCCTGTGATTTAAGATGCTCAATTGCCGAAGCAGAAGATGCGCGAATGGCATCGCCAATGGCCAGCATTCCCAATACTTCTTTTGCGGTAAAGAAGAATATAACAGTATGCCCCTTCTCAGACCATTCATTGTAGGCTTTGCGCCACTCAGTTGAGAGTTCAGCATCGTATTCACTTAAAAAACGCATACTACCAACCATGTAATCTGTATCGCCAGACGATGCCGTCACCCCTTTTCCTGTAACTGAACTAAAATGAGATACCTCTATTAGCTTTTTTTCTTCGCCTAAATGCAGTGTAACAGCTGAAGCCAGAGGGTGCTCAGACATATCCTCCATAGCATAGAGAACATCTTTGGGCGCATCTTTGTGCCACAAATCATTCAACACCTTTGGACGCCCTTCGGTAATGGTTCCCGTTTTATCCAAAACAACAGTATTCACTTTAGCAGCAGCTTGCAATGCAGCAGCTTCTTTTACCAATACATGCTTTTCGGCACCCTTTCCTATTCCTACAATAATTGCAGTAGGCGTTGCCAAGCCAAGCGCACAAGGACACGCGATAACTAGTACAGAAATGGCCGCTACTATGCCCAGTGATAGTGACTCGGTACCGCCTACAAAATACCATATTAAAATGGTGAGAACGGCGACTAACATCACCACGGGAACAAATACAGACGCAATTTTATCCACTACGTGTTGGATGGGTGCCTTTGATCCTTGAGCCTGCTGAACGGTACTAATGATTTGTGCCAACACAGTCTCTTCACCAGCTCCGGTAACCTCTAATACAAATGTTCCTTTTTGATTTATGGTACCGGCAAAAACCTTATCACCCGGTTGTTTGATTCCGGGAAGTGGTTCGCCGTTAATGGTGCTTTCGTCTACGTGACTGCTGCCTTCCAAAAGAGTCCCATCAACCGGTATTTTTTCTCCGGGCTTTACCCTTACCTGATTACCGGGAGTTAACGTGGATATTTCCACATCCTTAGTTCCCTCATCGGTAACGAGAAGCGCCGTAGACGGCTGCAATCCTACGAGTTTTTGAATGGCCTCACCCGACTGACGCTGGGCGCGGAATTCAATAAATTTACCAAGGGAGATGAATGCTATGATTACTGCAGATGCCTCGAAATAGATGTAGGCATCTAACCCATACTGTTGGAAAAAACTCGGAAAGAACATCGAAACTGTCGAATATAAAAACGCAACAGAAGTACTCAATGCCACTAGAGTATCCATATTTGCTGTACCGTGAATAGCACGTTTATACGCATTCACAAAGAAATGGCGACCGAAATAAAACATCACCACAGCCGTGAGCACAAAAGAAACCCAGAGTCTCAAGTTTGGTCCACTACCCGACTCCGGCATAAAAAACATACCGATTATAAAAACAGGAAAAGCTCCAGCCAAAGCACCGATTGTTCTAATTTTCAACCGGTCGTAAACGTCGTTTGCTCTATCTAAGGATTTTTTTTTTGAAGCGCGTCTACGTCGAGATCAAACCCCAATTTACTAATTTCTTTACGCCATAGCTCTAAGTCTGCAGAGTCACCGTTGTATTCAACAGTGGCGGTATGATTGGCGTAATTTACTCGAGCATTTTCAATATTGGGGATGTGTTTTAGCATGTTCTCTATCGACATAGCGCAAGATGCACAACTCATTCCTTCTACCGGTATATGTATGGTGTTTTTCGTTTCCATTTTAATCAATTTGTTGGTACAAAGCTACAAATTACCTCGCCGGTAAACGTTTAGTATGATGGATTGAATGTATAGCAAACACGACGTTGGGCTTGCACGTCATCTATACGTAATCAGCACTCAATATGTTTTGGTATATTATATTTGATATCAATTGATTGTATTACACTTACCAAAAACATACGAACGCCCCTTTAAAAAGGCTTGTCGTAAATGTAACCCACATAATCAGCATCGTTGTCCAATGTGTATTGTTGAAGCAATGTTGAGGAAGCAACATCATATTCTCGAATCTGCAATCCATCAGCCACAAGAATGCGATCAGCTAAAGGATTATAATCAAACCATTGACCGGTTCCATATTCGCTTCTTGGAATGGTTCCTGACTGACGAACATCAACCTCGGTTATACCGCTTAGCGTTAACACAAAAAAACGATGTTCCGACAAACGTTGAACAGAAATAAGGTCGCCAGAAAATGAGCCAACACGAACGTCGAGTGCACCCTCCGGAGTCCATCGCGCCATTCTACTGGTCGTGCCATCTTTATAAAATACCCACCATCGGTTTGCATCGGCGGGAAATGCGGCTAGAATTTGATCTTGGGTAAAACGCTCTCCCATATTGGCAGCAGTTCGTGGATTGTAAACACGCCAAGCGTTAAAATCATTGGTTGGATGCACCACGTTGACCAACATAAAATCATGGCCTTCTGCCGTAAACGTAGCGTAATAATCTGTAGGAAGGCTAAAGTTATGAACCAATTGTTGGCTTGCATCACGGGTTTGCACAAAACCTAGATAATTACCCAAGGTAAAGCGACGATTGGTGCTGCTCAAACTCATAAAAAACGGAAACTGTCCTTGGGTGTCATCATTTACGGTTTGCAGCACATTACCCGTTTTGGTGTCAATAACGCGAGCAACACCAGATTGTTGTGGAGCCAATACAGCTTGTTCAACGTCAGAGATGACCGTAGCACGTATCCCCTGACCTACCCAAGGGCCTAGATTAATCATTGACTCATTGTAGCGATGCAGTTGGGCGCTGAACGTATTCCCCAAATCAGTAACCGTTAAAAAACCTGCGGTTTCCATGGGTTTTTTAACGTAGGTTATGGGTACTTCATAACTGCTGTTATCATCTGAGGTGAACGCTGAAACCCGCACGAGATAATTGCCCGAAGCCATATTTGGGTTATCAAAACTTACGATGCGTTCCACGGTGTATTCAGGACCAGTAATGTTGCCTTCTGCTGTGAGAAAACTTGCCAGACGATTTTCGTCGACAATAGCCAAACGAAATCGCTCTAGGTTCTCGTGTGAAAGAGCAGCTCGAACCAGTAAGTCATCGCCAAAAGTAACGATTTGCCCACTATTTGGCTGTTGGATAACCACCTCCGGAAAGCTGGTGTTTTTTTTTCCACATTGCCAAAAAAGCATGCTCAAAACAAATATTTTCACGACCTTTACCATTGCTTTATGTGCGTTCGTTCAATCCTCTAACGCGAAAGTACAAAACTAATATTCAAAACCTTGCACTGAATGGATTCTGCAGCTGAAACAAAGAAACCAACTAATAAACGAAGCAACGAGCAAATTGTTACGCTTTCTGAGGGAAGAGTCCCCCCCCAAGCACTCGACATGGAAGAGGCCGTCATTGGCGCTTTATTAATTGATAAGAACGCCATTAATGAAGTCATTGAAATTCTTGAACCTCACGCCTTTTACCGCGAATCGCACGCACTTATTTTTGAAGCAATCAAAGAGCTTTTTGCCGACTCCCAACCCATAGACATCTTTACGGTTGCAGATTACTTAAAGAAAAATGGCAAACTGAAAGAAGTTGGTGGTGAATATTTTCTCATTCACCTAAGTCAACGTGTGGCATCGGCAGCTCATATTGAGTTTCACGCCCGAGTCGTTGTTGAAAAATTTATCCAACGCGAACTGATTAGAGTATCTGGAGACATCATCAGTAGTGCGTTTAGCGAGGAAACCGATGTATTGGACTTACTTGATTCTGCAGAACAGAATTTATACGAAATTGCCAACGGTACACTCAAGAAAAATTACGATACATCAGCCGATCTCGTAAAAGCCGCCATCAAAGAAATTGAAGAAATGAGTAAACGTGAGGGGTTAAGCGGCGTACCCTCAGGCTTTACCGCAGTTGATAAAGTGACGGGGGGATGGCAAAAGTCAGACCTCATCATCATTGCTGCTCGTCCGGGTATGGGTAAAACTGCGCTTACACTGTCAATGTCGCGAAACATTGCCATCGACTTTAACATACCGGTTGCATTTTTCTCTCTCGAGATGTCTTCGGTTCAACTTATTAAGCGTTTGATTTCCAGTGAAACAGGCTTATCATCCGAAAAGTTACGCAAGGGTAATTTATCGGAAAGTGAATGGCAGCAATTGGTCACTAAAGTGCAAAAACTTGAAAAAGCACCTTTGTATATTGACGACACTCCAGCCATTTCAGTATTCGATTTGCGCGCAAAGTGTCGTCGTTTAGCGTCACAGTACAACATTGGAATTATTGTTGTGGATTATTTGCAACTAATGACCGCCGGGGGACAAAAATCAGTTGGTAATCGCGAACAAGAAATCAGTATGATCAGTCGTTCGTTAAAGGGAATTGCCAAAGAATTGAACGTACCGGTCATTGCGCTTTCTCAGGTTAATCGCTCAGTTGAAAGCAGAGGAAACTCGAGTAAGCGCCCACAGCTATCAGACTTAAGAGAGTCAGGCGCAATTGAACAAGATGCAGACATTGTTTCGTTTATCTACCGACCGGAATATTACGGGTTGGTTGATTGGGAAGATGGCTCTCCGTGTGAAGGTCAAGCTGAACTGGTAATCGCCAAGCACCGTAACGGTAGTTTGGAAGATGTTCGGCTTCGTTTCCAAGGAGCCTTAGCGAAATTCAGTGATCTGGATGACAGTGGCGGTGAAATGATACTTCAATCAAAAATTAACGAAGACAACTATGGTGATGACGATAATGACTTTAATTCCGGTGGGCTTCCGGTGGGTGATGACCCGATGTTTTAGCGGCTTAATCATACTCTTTTTATTTGCAGGCAGCATCAACGCACGTCAATTGCTCATTCCCATGGATAAAGGCGGACAACGGCAACATCTCAAAGCGTACGGCATTGCTTACTGGGTATTGGAAAAACAACAAGACGTGTTTTGGTTACTCAACTATCGCGGTGGTAGCTTTATGACCGACTACAATGCGGAAGTTGAACGCGAATGCCGCATTCGCGGGGTTGACTTTTCAGTTATATCATCCAGTGAAGCAGCGAGCATATTGGATGACATTGCGCGTCCTGACAAAAACATGGAAGCCGTTAAGCTTGAAAAAGTTCCTAAAATTGCCGTTTACTCCCCTCCTCACATGGCACCTTGGGATGATGCCGTTACATTGGTATTAACCTACGCTGAAATTCCGTATGATATCATTTACGACGAAGAAGTGCTCGGTGACGAATTAGCCGGTTACGATTGGCTTCATTTACACCACGAAGACTTCACCGGGCAATACGGGAAATTTTATGCGGCGTACAGGAATGCCCCTTGGTACATTAAGCAAAAAAAGGACTTAGAACGAATGGCAGCAGAGTTGGGCTTTAATAAAGTAAGTCAAATGAAACTTGCCGTTGTGAAAAAGATAAAAGAATTCACCCTAGGGGGAGGATTCACATTCGCTATGTGTTCTGCAACAGATACCTACGATATTGCCTTAGCTGCAGAAGGAATTGACATCTGTGAGTCTATGTTTGATGGCGATCCTGCCGACCCGAACTATAATAGTAAGTTGAACTTTTCGCGCACGTTTGCATTTAAAAACTTCACATTGGTAACCAATCCAATGGAATACGAATACAGCGACATCGACGTAACTAACACTCGCAGCGTTAAGGCCGAAAACGATTATTTCGGCCTATTTGAATTTTCCGCTAAGTGGGATGTTGTACCTGCCATGCTTACTCAAAATCACACACGCGTGATAAAGGGTTTTATGGGGCAAACAACAGCATTTCGCAAATCCTTGATTAAACCCTCAGTAATTATACTCGGGGAAAATAAGTCGGCAGGTGAAGCACGTTACATTCACGGAGAAGTGGGCAAGGGCTTTTTTAGCTTCTACGGAGGGCACGACCCGGAAGATTATCAACACCGCGTAGGTGACCCTCCCACAGACCTATCGTTACACCCCACGTCTCCGGGGTATCGCCTGATTTTAAATAATGTTCTTTTCCCTGCTGCGCGCAAAAAGAAACAAAAAACCTAACGCAGCTTTAGTACATCTGACGGGTTTCGGCACACAACTACCTTGTTTTTGTATAGTGCAATTGGTGCTTTAAGAAGGTTAGGGTTACTCTTTATTGCTTTAAACCACATCTTGGGTTTATATTCATGTCCGCGATGTTTCTCTTGGTATTCCGGATCAGCTTTATTAATCAACTCCTTTGCGTCACAATTAAGTGCATTAACCATATATTCAAAAAGAGTGGCGGAAATGTCCATGCTGCTCACATCTTGTTTGTTAATTTTAGAACAGATGGTCATTGCGTATGGTACGACTTGTTTATCTCTAGGGTGTTTGCTATTGTATAGCAATGTAATTTCACTATGATCTAAATGCATACTTTGTTATTTTTAAAAAAACTAAGATAAGCTACACAGAGCATTATTAAAAATTAAAGTTTTCTCCAGTTGCATTTGTAGTAATAAAAAGACAACTAATAATTTCACATCCAATTATTGATTTAGTAAACTTGATATTGTAATTTGCAATAAAAAAATTATGAAACGTACTTTGTTACATTTGCCTTTAGTGCTCTCGTTATTTGTTTTATTCTTACAACCTCTCTCAGCACAATGGAAAAAGTCGGAGGTATTGATTTCCGGCCCGGTACTCGGATATGCAGAAATGCGTGAGGCCATTATTTGGATTCAAGGACAACGTGAGGGGTTTGTCTACATGACCTACAGTGATGGTAATAAAACCCAACGCAGCAATGAGGTTTACATAAAAAAAGAAAACGCGCATACTGCTAAGCTCATTGCTGATGGTTTAGAAGCCGGAACGCGATACGAGTACACGCTTTATTTTGACGAAAAGCCAATCGAAATACCTTACGAAACGAGCTTTACAACACAGTCTCATTGGATGTTTCGAAGCGATCCTCCCAACTTCACAATGGCAGCCGGAAGCTGTTCATACATAAACGAAAGCAGATCAGACCGCCCGGGAAACACCTACGGAGGTGGGTACGAAATATTCAACTCAATTCACGCAAAATCTCCTGATGCAATGTTATGGTTAGGCGATAATGTATATCTCAGACCATCAGATTATACCAGTAAAAGCGGGTACATAGAGCGTTACACACACGATCGAGCGCTGCCGGAACTTCAAGAACTTATGGCCTCGTGTAATAATTTTGCCATTTGGGACGATCATGATTTTGGCCCCAATGACGCAGGCGGAGCGTTTATTCATCGAGAAACTGCACTCGAAGTATTCGAGCTTTTCTGGCCAAATCCTCGACTGGGTTTTTTTGGCAATAAAGGCGCAGTGAGTGCTTTTCAATACAACGATGTTCACTTTTTTCTTTTAGATAATCGCTACTACCGCATGGAAAAAACAAAAGGAGGGACCAACCAAATTTTAGGAAAGGAACAAATTGAATGGCTCATTCAAATGCTGGTTTACAGTAAAGCACCGTTTAAAATAGTTGCTGTTGGTGGTCAGGTGCTCAATTCTGCAGCCGTATACGAAACTCATGCTGTTTACGCCGAGGAGCGTCAATATTTATTGGATCGTCTTTCTGAAGAAAACCTAAAAAATGTAATTTTCCTTACCGGGGATCGCCATCACAGCGAAATCAGTAAAATGACGTTACCTAGTGGTAATGATGTATTTGATTTCACCATATCCCCGCTTACATCCGGACCAAATAAAAATGTAACAGAAGAAAACAAATACCGCGTAGAAGGATCACTCATTCAAGAACGAAATTTTGCGACACTATCTTTTGAAGGAAAACGAACAAAACGAAAATTAACAGTCACGTACTTCAATAAAAATGGCGAAGTGATTCTCACCTATGACATTGATAGCAAATAAAATTTATTCCATAAAAAAGCCGGTTCGTTTGAACCGGCTTTTTTTTGTGGTGAATGATTATTATTCGCCAAAGTCATCAAAAGAAACATTTTCAGCAGGTACTCCCCAATCGTCAACCATTTTGATTACGGCTGCATTCATTAATGGAGGACCACAGAAATAAAATTCTATTTCCTCAGGTTCATCGTGTTTAACTAAGTAGTTATCGATGAACGCTTGGTGAACAAAACCTAGGAAACCATCGGCATCACGATCGTCTAGATCTTTAGCTTCTTTCCAATTATCTTCCTCCAATGGCTCACTCAGCACGACATAAAAGCGGAAATTTGGAAACTCTTTTTCAATTTTACGGAAATGATCAACGTAAAATAGTTCACGTTTACTTCTACCACCGTACCAGTAAGAAACTTTACGGTCGGTCTTCAGCGTTTGGAACAAGTGGAAGATGTGCGCACGTAAAGGTGCCATACCAGCTCCACCACCAATATAAACCATTTCGTTATCTGTGTCTTTGATAAAGAATTCACCGTATGGACCAGAAATGGTTACCTTATCACCAGGCTTCCGGTCAAAGACAAACGAAGAACAAATACCAGGATTTACGTCCATCCAAGTATTCTTTGCTCTATCCCAAGGTGGTGTAGCAATACGAATATTCAGCATAATTATGTTACCTTCCGCAGGGTGGTTGGCCATTGAATATGCACGGAAGATGGGTTCGTCATTCTTCATCTTCAAATCCCAAAGATTGAACTTATCCCAATCAGATTTAAACTTATCCTTTCCTGCAGGGTCAACTGGGTGAGGTGAAATGTCGAAGTTCTTAAAATCGACCTCGATGGGTGGTACGTCAACTTGAATGTAACCACCAGCTTGGAAATCAAGATTTTCGCCATCAGGTAATTTCACAACAAACTCCTTGATGAAGGTAGATACATTGTAGTTAGAAACAACTTCACACTCCCATTTTTTAATGCCAAAAATCTCTTCAGGCACTTTTACTGTCATGTCATTTTTCACCTTGACCTGACAACTTAAACGCCAATTATCTTGGATTTCTTTACGTGTAAAGTATCCCTCTTCGGTTGGTAAAATTCCACCGCCACCTTCAGGAATTTGACATTTACACATAGCGCAGGTACCACCACCACCACACGCAGAGGGAAGAAAGATTTTCTGGTTTGATAACGTTGTCAACAACGTATCACCTGAAGTAACTTCTACTTCCTCACCATTAATGGATAATTTGACAGGACCACTAGGCGCTAATTTACCTTTTACAAAAAGTAAGACACCAACTAGGGTAAAAATTATAGTTAAAAAGACAACGATACTCGTAACGATTACGGTTGTCGAAGATAAGAAGATCATAGATTCTAATTAAAAATTTACAACTTAATTCCCATAAAGCTCATAAAGGCGATTCCCATCAAACCGGTTATGACGAAGGTAATGCCTAATCCACGCATTGGACCCGGAACGTTTGAATAACGAATTTTCTCACGAATCGCAGCAAGAGCTACAATTGCAATAAAAAATCCAACACCACTTCCTAAACCAAAGACGGATGCCTCAGTGATATTACCATAAGAACGCTCCTGCATAAATAGTGAACCACCTAAAATGGAACAGTTAACAGCAATAAGGGGTAAAAAGATTCCTAAAGAACTGTAAAGTGCTGGAGAAAACTTTTCAACAACCATTTCTACCAATTGTACCATGGATGCAATTACTGCAATGAACATGATGAAGGTTAAAAAGCTTAAATCAACATTTGCATACTGTGGTCCTAACCATGTTAGTGCACCCTCTGCAAGCACAAAGTTTTCGAGCAAATAGTTAATCGGCACAGTAATACCAAGTACAAAAATTACGGCAGCACCCAATCCTAAAGATGTCTTTACGGTTTGTGAAACGGCCAAATAAGAACACATACCTAAAAAGTAGGCAAACACCATATTTTCAATGAATATGGCACGAACGAATATATTGACTAATTCTTGCATGACGATTTAGTTTTCTTCAATTAGTTTGCGGTTATTGGCACGTTGTACCCAAATAATAAGAGCAACTGTAATGAGTGCCATAGGTGGAAGCAACATCATACCGTTGTCGGAGTAGAATCCGCCGTTGGCCATATACCACGAGTCCGGGATAAGGCTATAACCCCAAAGCGTTCCGGTACCGAAAAATTCACGGAATACAGAAACTAAGATAAGGATAACCCCATATCCGGCAGCGTTACCCACACCATCTAAAAATGACTTCCACACACCATTACCCATCGCAAAGGCTTCAAAGCGACCCATAATGATGCAATTGGTTATGATAAGACCAATAAAAACGGATAATTGTTTGCTTACGTCAAATAGATAAGCTTTTAAAACTTGATCTACGAGAATTACGAGTGCAGCAATAACTGTAAGCATAACGATAATTCGGACACGTTGAGGAATCATATTGCGCAACAGCGAAATAATGATATTACCCGCAGCCATAACAAAAACCACACTGAGCGACATAACCACAGCAGGCTTTAATTGAACAGTAATTGCTAGCGCTGAACAAATACCCAAAACCTGAACCGTAATTGGGTTATCATCGTTTAGGGGATCTTTTAATAGCTTTCTGTTTTTTTTGGAAAAGAGTGGTTCTGACTCTTTCTTTTTTTCTATCGTTTCTGTACTCATGGTAAGGATTAGTTTATCAATTAAACAACGTCGTTCTCAATGACTTCATTAGAAGCAACATCGACATCTTCATCTTCGATGGGATCATCAATTTCTAGTTCTTCTACAGGAAGATCTTCATCGTGGCTGCTTGAACGGGCCTTTAGATAGTCTACATAGCCTGCCAAGCAATTTTTTAACATGTCCGTTACACCATCAGATGTAACAGTACCTCCAGATATTCCATCAACCTCATGCTGACCGGATCCACCACCTTTTTTTACGGTTACGGACTTGAACTCTCCAGATTCATCCAAAATGTTCTTATTTTGAAACTGATCATAAAACATTGCTGTGTTGATCTCTGCCCCTAAGCCCGGCGTTTCCGACTTATGGTCAAAGTTAGCACCATATATTGTAGACGCGTCTTTCTTTAATGAAATAAATCCCCATATAGGTCCCCAAAGTCCACCACCTCTCAAAGGAATAACGTAGAACGTTTCTCCGTCTTTTTCAGCTATATACAGAGGGTTTTTTCGCTCTTCCAAGGGCTTTTTGACTTCATCAGCTATGACAATCTCAAGCGGATTCATACCATCTACAATTTGACCGTTTTGAATTACCAATTCTTCTGTGATGAGATTATTGTACGCTTCTTCAGATTCAGCGCGACTGACATCGACGTTGATGGACTTTAAAATATTCTGCCAACTTTCTTGGCGGACGTTTTCAGCTTGCATGGGCTGTAAAGATGTTGCTGCAAGTGATAAAAGAGCAGCAACTACTACAACCATAACGGCTGAAAAGATAAACGTATACGAATTACTACTTGTATTCATGGCTTAGGCGTTTACGGTTTGTAATTGAGCAGCGCGTTTCATACGACGCTTGATGTTTCCTTCTACGACATAGTGATCGATTAGAGGAGCAAATACGTTAAGAAGCAAAATGGCAAGCATAATGCCTTCCGGGTATGCAGGATTAAAAACGCGAATCATGATGGCAAAGAAACCGACCAAGAAACCGTAAATGATTTTTCCTTTTGCTGTTTGTGCGGCAGAAACAGGATCTGTTGCCATAAAAACAATACCAAAAGCAAAACCACCCATAATTAGCTGTTGCCAAGCAGGTACTGCCATAAACGCTTGTTGTTCGGGTGAAAGCGCATATTCTGCAAATAGATTGAAAATTCCACCCATGGCCAGCGCACCAATAACACCGGAAAGCATAATTTGCCAAGAACCAATACCGGCTAAAATTAAGATAAACGCGCCAATGAGAATCATCACAACAGATGTTTCTCCAACACTACCGGGGATTAAACCCAAAAACATATCCATGGCGCTGTATTGTGTAGAGCCAGAAGTTGCGAGATCACCTAATGCAGTGGCACCTGAATAACCATCAACTACAGATTGACCTTCACGAGTTGATGTATTGATCCAAACTTTATCGCCAGACATGTACGTGGGATATGCAAAAAATGCAAATACACGAGCCGTTAATGCTGGATTTAAAATGTTCATACCTGTTCCACCAAACACCTCTTTACCAATAACAACGGCAAAAACAACAGAGATGGCCAACATCCAAAGTGGCAAATCAACAGGCATAATAAGTGGTATAAGCATACCTGTTACCAAATAACCTTCATTAATTTGATGACCTTTGTAGATGCAAAACGCAAATTCAATAGCCAAGCCAACCCCGTAGGAAACAACTACCATTGGAAGCACTTTAATGGCACCAAAGAGAATGTTGTCGATGAATGACATCTCACCTGCAAGCCCTAAGGCCAAATAATGTTGATAACCTACATTCCACATCCCAAAAATGAGTGCTGGAATAAGCGCTACAATTACCGTAAACATTGTTCGTTTTAGGTCTATCCCATCACGAATATGCGCACCCGAATGAGCAGTGTGTCCGGGCACCATTGCAAACGTTTTGAACCCATCAAAGAGAGGCCAAAGTTTTTCAAACTTTCCTCCCTTTTCAAAGTTTGGTTCAAACTTGTCGATAACATTGTGTAAAAGCTTCATAAATCGTTCGTTTTTATCTTCCGTGAATATAACAGATTATCCCAATTCTTGTTTGGCCAAATCCAATCCTTTTCTCAAGGTTTCTTGAACAGGTATTTTTGACGTACATACGACCTCACAAAGAGCCATATCTTCCTCGGCTAGTTCAAAAATCCCTAACTTTTCCATGGTTTCAACATCTTCAATCATGATTGATTTTAACAATTGAACCGGATAAATATCAAATGGGAATACACGTTCGTATTCGCCAGTAACAACAAATGCGCGTTCTTCTCCGTGCATACTTGTATCTAATGGCAACTGACGTTGAGGTCTCAACCAAGTGAATAACGATCTTGAGATACTAAACTTATTACCTCCTGGCTTAATCCAGCCAAAAATTTCCGGTTCATTACCTTCCTCCAATACAGTGATTTCTTCGTCGTAAAAACCAAGAAATCCATCTTTATCAATCCTTGATCCAGTAAGTACATCACCGCTTATGTAACGATTGTTATCACTATCTAACTGACCTTCAATGACTGGAGTGATTTGGGATCCTATAAGCAATTTATGATAACGAGGGTTTTTGACCATTGGTCCCGTAACCGCAACAACACGTGTTGGGTTATACTTTCCCTCTAAGAATAAGCGACCAATAATGATAACGTCTTGTGGTTCCAAGTACCATACCTTCTCTTTGTTGTTGAGAACCGGATCGATATGGTGAATATGCACACCTACATTTCCAGCTGGATGAGGCCCTGATACCTTGTGAATTTCTACACCCTTGATTTTTGCAAATACATCAGAAGGCTTACTCATACCCGTAACGGTAAGATGCACGCTTCCTTCCGTGAGTTTTTTAATTGCGTTCAAGCCTGTTTGAAACTCATTTTCCAGACCGTGAACAACGAAGTCTTGATCGGCAGAAATGGGAGCTGTATTTACACATGAAATAAAAATGGACTTTGGCGTATCGTCGGGTGAGGCAATCACTCCATATGGACGCTGGCGAATAAATGGCCAGCAACCAGAATCTAAAAGACGTTTAACAATGGCTTCCCTAGCCAAATCTGAAGGATTCTCAACGGGAAACTCGCGATAGGAAATGTCTTTATCGGCCAAGACTTTTACCGATAACATTTTGCGTTTTTCGCCACGTTCTATTTCCACTACTTCACCACTAACCGGGCTTACCCACTGAATGCGATTATCATCTTTGGAATAAATCAACGGATCACCCGCTTTAACCTCAGCACCCTCTTTAACGTGCAGTTTGGGAAATAAACCGGTGAAATCAGTGGGCTTGATGGCAAACACCTTTGAACGATCAGCATTGCCAATCAATTGCTCCGCTTTTCCTTTAAGCGGGATGTTTACACCCTTCGTAATCTTTAAGTCTTTTGACATAGGGACGTTTGATTTTTGGCCGACAAAATTAGTAATCAAACATATCATTTAGGCTGCTAGCGGCTATTTAGAATAGTTAAAAATTATTAAAAGGCAATTTGCCAAGTCTTTGAGGTATTATTCTTTTTTTAAACGAAAAAAAATATTTAAAATATTGATTATGAGATTATAATTTTGAAATCATCTACACCTCTCCACAAAACAATAAAATCCCTTAGATTTGCCAAATTGTTTAACCTTTACATTTTTGATATGAAAAAAACAGTTTTACGTTTATTAATGCCCCTCATGGTATTCCTTACGCCTTCATGCAGCGACGATGATGACAATGGAAATGGAGATAACAACGGCAGCTCAAATGGCGCAAATATTGGCACATTTCAAGCAACCGTAAGTGGAGATTTAGAAGAGGAAATTGAAGGCATAGCATACTACGAAACCGTAGATGGTGATTTGGCAATAACGTTATTTGTTTCGTTTAATGAATGGCCATTCATTACGTTCTTGTTTAATCCCCCGGTCACCGAGAGAACATATACAGTTATTGGCACCGGTATGGGACAAGACGATAACGAAACGAATGCTTCTGCAAGTAATGGAAACTTCTTCTTCTTCGGTGATGGCGGTAGTGTTACGATCACATCCGTCAACAATGACGTTATCAACGGAACGTTTGATGTGGATTTTGAATATAGTGATCCCCAAGAAACTGTAAACATTAATATTAATGGTAGTTTTTCGGCAGAAGAAGACTAAATAATGCAATTAGTAGCAACCTATAGATGCTTTAATCTCGGTTGAAAGTCCTGTAGGGACGTGGTTCTCCACGTCCCTTTTTTGTTTTTGAGAACATGATATCACTTCTTCTTTGGAGACAGTACTATTCCGTCTTTACTGAGCATACTTTCAGGTACACTGGATTGAATAACCCTTTTAAGTGCTTTAATAAGGTGCGACTTTAACTGTCCATGCAGATACATTAAGCCAACTTCTCTAACGGGACGAGGTTCAGCTATTGGACGTATCCATTTTTTATCTTGATCATTCATCTCTGTTACAGCTAAGTGAGGTACGAGTGTCATACCAAAGCCTTGCTTTACTAGACGTATAAGCGTTTCAAAGCTTCCACTTTCCAATGACAAATGAGTATTGATACCCTCGTCATCGTGTTGGCATAGATTCAACACGGAATTTCTAAAGCAATGCCCCTCAGAAAGCAGTAAAACATCTTCAATATTGAGTTCTGAGTTGAGAATGAATGCATCCTTAGACAACCGATGGTTGGGGTGCACGTACGCCAAAAAAGGTTCGTAATACAAAGGATCTTCGTCCATACCTGACTCATCTAAAGGAGTTGCTAATATTGCTACATCGAGGCGGTCTTCGCGAAGCATCCGCGTGAGAGTCTCGGTTGTAGCCTCTTGAAAAACACACTTTACTTCAGGGTAAAGTCGCTGAAATGGTGCAATTATTCGATGTAACAAATAAGGACTTATTGTTGGTATAACGCCAATGCGAAACTGCCCCTGAAATGCACCTTTAGACAGCTCTATGACATCCGCCATTCGATGCGATTCTCGGAGAACAATGCGTGCTTGCTCTATAACTTGCTTTCCAGTTTTTGTAGGCGATATGGGCTTTTGTGTTCTATCGAACAGCCGTACGCCCCACTCTTCTTCCAACTTATTGATTTGCATGCTTAACGTTGGTTGGGAAACGCCACAATGTGATGCTGCTTTGCCAAAGTGACGGAAATCATCTACAGCTACGACGTATTCTAACTGTGTAATGGTCATAGATTTGATTAATTTAAATATTTAAAAAACAGTTGCTCCAAAGTGACGTGATTTAAATATGCTTTATCATGATGGTGTTGACTATTGTATTTTATTAAAACGTGTAAAATTAATCAGAATTAAGTCAAGCATAGTAATGATTGTAAATTGTTGACGTTACTTGGCTAAAATGTTCGATGCATTAGCAAAGTAAATATTAAATCAATGCTACAAAACATTTTGTTGGGCGCATGTGTCAATTGTATACTGCTTCATTTAACACCAATTTCAAATACGAACATTTGGGTTTGGGAGCATAAAAAGGTTACTTTGTCGAGGTTCAAAAATACTGTATTATCAGCAAAGACACAAACAATGTCTGCAGTAGACTCATTTGAAAAAACCAACCATCAAATTCAACAAAAATATGTGTTTCAACACAAAACACTTTTGGAATAATCTATTGAATGTCAATCTCCCGGGAGACAATGCTCACCGTAAGTTTTCACCTCCGGAGAGGCTTGTCCCAGATCAAAAAACGCTGTCACAACTAAAACCAAAAGAAGCTGCTGTTCTTATTTTGTTATTTGACAATAATGACAAAACACCCCACACACTGCTCATGCAAAGAGTAGCTTACAACGGCGTACACAGTAAACAAATCAGTTTCCCTGGAGGAAAGAAAGAACAAAACGACAGTTCCTTTTCCGACACAGCCATTCGTGAGTGCATCGAAGAAGTTGGAGCTAAACGCGAGGCAATAGACATTTTGGGTAGATTGAGCACACTGTACATACCACCCAGTAATTTTTTAGTTCACCCTTTTGTGGCGTGGTACGACGGCAAGCCTCAATTTAAAGGAAACCCCCAAGAAGTAGATCGACTCTTTACAGTTAGCATAGACGCGTTAAACGACGAAAAAAATCGAAGCATTAAGTCCATAAATGTTAGAAACAAAACCATAGAATGTCCTGCATTTGACGTTGATAACAACATCATTTGGGGAGCTACTGCAATGATCATAAATGAGTTATTGGAAATCTACAGAACCGGTTTTAATAAAAGCACATCGTAAAAAAAGCACATAAACCTTATATGCAGTCTTAAAAAACCGTTTGGTTTTGATTCACTACTTTTGCCGTCACACAAAAAACGCACATGCGACTTCCATTTAAGACACACGATGCTTTTGGTAATAGCTTAATCATAAAGCGAGTCATCATTTTTTATTTTGGACTCATTACATGGTATCGGTTTAACTGGGTAAACAAAACCAAAATAGAGGGTGCTGAAATCCTCAAAGGTTTACCTAAGAACCGCGTACTGTTTGTTAGTAATCACCAAACATATTTCGCTGATGTAGCATGTATGTACCACGTTTTCGGATGTGCTAAATGGGGGGTATTTAACCGCATCAACTTCATTTGGTTTTTGCTTAATCCTCCCTTAAACCTATATTTCATCGCGGCGCAGGAGACGATGAAGTCCGGGATACTCCCCAAACTATTTGCTTACGTGGGCAGTGTATCCATCAAAAGAAGTTGGCGCGAAGCCGGTAAAGAAATCAATCGCGGTGTTGACCCGAGAGACATCAAAAAAATCGAGACAGCACTGAATTCCGGATGGGTCATCACCTTTCCTCAGGGCACTACAAGGCCATACGCCATGGGAAGACGCGGCACAGCACAACTCATTCGCAATAATAATCCGATCGTAATACCGGTTGTGGTAGATGGGTTTCGACGAGCGTTTGACCGCAAGGGATTGTTGGTAAAGAAACGCGGAGTAGAACTGTCCATGCGGTTTAAGGAGCCACTTCTATTCACAAAAGACGATCACCCTAACGACCTTCTTAAAAAAATCATGGAGGCTATTGAACAAGTTCCTGATGATAAATTAGCCGATAAATAAATCATATAGACCTTACACACATTTGTAACCATAATTACTATTCATATATTAATGAGTGTTGTATCTTTGTGTTTGAAAAGGATTAATAAAACAGAAATCATCATAACTATCAAGTAAAGTCGCATGAAAAACGTATTTCTCTTCAGCTGGGTCATCACGCTGGCTATCTCTCTTTCATTCGTGAGCTGTACCGAAGATGACATATCCGACAAAATAAACGTTGGGGGCGATGATGCACGAGATAAGCGCAACGTCGTGGTTCGCTACAATGCATATATCGAGGACCGAGTGATTAATCGTGACAGCGTTTACTTTAATATCCACGGTGAAGGATTTACCATTGAAGAAGTACAATTTATGGTAACGAATTTTCGATACATATCCACTGATTTAGAAGATACCTTATGGATGGATGTTGAAAATCATGCGTTTTTTACTATGGACGACAAGTCTACAAAAATTGGTAAATTACCTCAGGGCTCTTATAATGGTCAAGTGTATTTTGATATCGGTGTCAACGACAGTTTAACAAGAGTATTCGAGGGTGATAGTTTATTGGCTTCGCTGGGAATAATGGGCGAAGTTCCAGAATTTTTGGAATTGAACCAGCTTTGGAACAACGATACCATTGGGTTTTTAATGTGTCGCATACGCGGTGAAGTTTACGATACACTTTTCGGTCACCCAGACACGACGATGCCCTTTACCATGCTGATCGGTGGTGATCATTTCCTCGAAATGAGAACCGAAGCAAATTATACCATCAACGTTGCTTCGGAAATTGTTTATATCTTAGATTGGGACTTGGATGAGATTTTTAACATTTATCCACTTCTCGCCTTCCCGTCTATGGGATCTACGCAAAATTTCCCGGCTATTTTTGACTTGGCCACCGATGTACGCGACACACTCGACGGGTCATACTTTTTACGCTAACTAAAACTGCAATATCATGAACGCATCAAAATTCATATACCAATTTCTTACAGTAAGTATCTTAATAACTGCCGGTTTTGCGTGCAGTAGTGACGACGACGACAATGGTAACGTAAATCCACCAGCAGCACCAACAGGAAGTACCGTGCTTGACATGAGAATATTTGCAGACGGCAATGACGTTGAACGCGGTGATTTGTTTTCGATTAACAACGACTATGACTTTCGCATACTGGAAACGCGTTTTTACGTATCCAATTTTGAATTCCAAAATACCAACGGCGACTGGATAGACGCAGAGCCGAATGTTTTGTTGCTTGATGTTCGCGACCAAGGCACAAATAAACACGTATTGGACATACCAGAAGGCGACTACGTGGCTATGCGTTACCTCATTGGTCTCGATTCAGCTACAAACAGGATGTTTCCTACTGACTTTCCAAGAGAGCATCCATTGAGTGCTTTTCAAGCTACACATTGGAACTGGAATCTATTCTACAGGTTTATTATTGTTGAAGGACGTGTTAATACATACGGAAACTTTGCTCCCGCTTCAGACACCACGCGGTTTAATATACCTCTCAGCATTCATCCAGGAACCGATGATATGCTAGTTGAGAAAGAAACACAGTTTAACGAGACCCTTAGCGTAACCGCGAGTGGCACCAATAAACGAATGATTTTCTCGGTAAATGTTAACGATTGGGTCAGTGGCCCCGGTGGCGAATGGGACCCTCTAACCGAAAATCAAGGTCACGCAGAGCCACATGATTATGAGCAAACCAAAAAATTTGGAGCTAATTTTGGCGCTTCTGTTTCAGTTCATGTAGAATAACCTACTAACAAGACGTCAAACGTTTTTATAAGCCACGAATAATTCGTGGCTTTTTTTATGCTGGTAACATACGCGACACAAACGTTATTCTGCGATTATATTCAGGATCTGTAAATGTGAGTTTATAGGCGTACAGCTCAATGGCATCAGGAGGAATGTTTGCCCCATTGTAAAGTGTATCTCCTTTAATGGGCGCGTACAAAAAAGCCAACATAGACCGAATTTGGTGATATTTCCCGGTGCCAAGTTTTATCATATACCAACCGTTTTCCATCAATTCGTACCTTAGGTCAACGGGTTTTGTTCCTTTTTTCATTTCAGAAAAAATGAGCGCCCGCTTCCCATCGTCACTGCGTTGATGGAAAAGGGAAATGCGATGATTATTCTCAGGCAGTGGGGTTTCGGTTTGTGCAAGGTAGATTTTTTCTACTTTCCTATGAAGAAATTGTCGTTGCAATTCCACAAACATCGATTTTTTTCTCGCGAATAAAACCAGTCCCCCAACACTTCTATCAATGAAATGAACGGGATGCACACCCCATTTATTGATGCGTTCATTCTGTTGTTGAAGATGTTTTGTTACCCACTTACTCAACGAAGGTAACTCGGTGTGCCCCATATCAACCGGTAAGCCCCTTGGCTTGTCTACTACCAAGTAATTAGGTGTCAGAGCAATTAGTTTGGGGTTATTTTCACGCATTACACAAACCGTTACAAAACCATGAGATTACAACCGCGAACGTCGGCAGCATCATAGCGGCCTAAAACCTCAAAGTTCCCGTCGCTGTGAACAACTCCTATATCGTCTACCGCTATAAACGGCATGCTGTTCCAGTTGGCCAAGTCATAAATATTGAGCAACCCCGGTCGTCCGGCTGGCCTAATGTCTCTAGGGTCGTGAACGTGGCGAGCGGTTAACCGCATCCAAGGTGGTGGCTCAAAAACGCCAGATGTCAAGGCATAAGCCTGACTCATAAGCTCTGTCATGCCGTACTCTGACGTAACGGCGTCAACACCCAATCCTTCTGAAAGAGTGTGGTGCAGTTCCATTCTCGTAATCTCCTTACGCCTACCCTTCATTCCGCCGGTTTCCATAACCACAACATCTTTAAACACATCTTTATTTGGTTGTTGTTCGACAAGGTCCAACAAAGCAAAACTTACTCCAATCAACATCACCTTTTTCCCTTTGGTTTTGTGGTGCTGAATATCGTCCATAAGTTTTTGAAATTCGTTGAGGTAAAAACCGCCACCGCCACCACAACGAATAAAAAATTGACACATCTCAATCAGCGACGACCCTGATCGTTCCAAGTAAGAAGGCAATAAGCAGCAAAAAGCATGGTCTTGAATACGTCCAAAGGCACGTTCAAAACCCTTCACGCAAATACTGTGGTAATCGCGAAGGTGTGCCACCCAGTGTTGAGATGTTTGAGTACCTGTTGTTCCCGAACTCGTAAAGATTACCTCCGGTGGTTGATCATGGGTGTACAACTCATGGGTTTTAAAAAAGGATACGGGTATGCAGGGTATTTCACTCCAGTGCACAGGTGAAGCTTGTGGGCTGTAGAGTTCAACAAACGTTTTATATGTAGCGTTATATTTAACGTGATGATCAAAAAGAGTACGTGCAACATTATTAAATGCCTCTTCTGAATTAATTAAAAAAATCGTATCTTTGTTGAACAAACTAGACATCATGCGTCGTATTGTGTTTTTCGTGCTTTTCGGTTGTGTGTTGTCCTCGTGTGAGGATGACAACAATTTTTCCGACATTCCCTTTTTGGAATATCGCGGCCACGAATTTAAGGTAGAACAAGATTCACGCATCATTGAAATGGAACTTTACTTCAACGACCGAGACGGTAATATTGGTTTAGAACTAGAAGACTCCCTTGAACCATTTAATCCGGGCAGCAAATACTTCAACAATCTTTGGGTTTGGGTTTATACTGTTCGAAATGGTGTGCAGACAGCAGCCAACCCCGACACATCAATCGGGTTTAGTGGTCGCATTCCCAATCTTACACCTGAAGGACAAAACAAATCACTGGAAGGAACAATTTTTTACGACATTTCAGCCTCAGCATTGGCACCGGGTGATACCATTCTTTGTGAGTTTTTGTTGCTTGATCGCGATTTAAATCGTTCGGATACCGCAAGATCTCCCCTTATTCGCATTCAGTGATTGAGTAGTGCTTGTCTGTAAAGTCAAAATGGCTCAACTATAAAGTTTGAGTGCAGGCTTAAAAAAGCAAGCTACATTGCTAAGAATTCCTTTTATAACTATATCGCAATCCTGAGAGTTCCGTAAATCTGTGGTGTGGTTTGACAACAAACCTCAAGTATGACAGCAGGAGCAGCGATATCAAAAAGAACACCCCTAAAACCAATGCTGCTCGTCCCATATCGCCGTCGTAAATCTGTACGGTAAGCCCAAAAAACAGTGTACCGGAAACAATAGCAATCTTTTCGGTGACGTCAAAAAAACTAAAAAAACTGGCGGTATTTACCGTTTCCGGAATCATTTTGCTGTACGACGATCGCGCGAGAGATTGAATCCCCCCCATAACCAAACCAACCACCCCACCGAGTGCAAAAAACTGATACAACACCGATGGGTTATCCGGATTCATAGCGTAAGCTGAAAGACAAACAAACATCCATACCACAACGGCAATCATCAATGCCTGAATATTCCCAAGTGTTTTGGATAAATACGCAAATAAATACGCACCTGCAATGGCCACAAATTGAATGATGAGAATGGTCAAAATCAACTTATCCGCAGCCAGACCTAATTGCTTACTTCCATATAAACTAGCCATTAAAATTACCGTTTGCACGCCCATACTAAATGCGAAAAAAGCAAATAAAAACCACTTTAAGTGCGGTGCTTTTCTCACCATACTCCACACGCGATGTAGCCTTTGATAACCCGTCCAAAGATATCCTTTAGCACTTACCCTTTCCCCTTTTCTACTCGGCAGATACAAAAACGTAACCTGAGCAAAAAGCAGCCACCATATTCCTACTGTAGCGAAACTTACTTGAGACGCCAAACCGGCGTTACTCAAACCAAAGGATGCGGGGAACTCAATAAGTATCAAGTTAAATATCAACAGTAATGCACCACCAATATACCCCCAAGAAAAGCCTTTTGCACTCAACGCATCGTGTTGATCTGCCGAGGCAATCTCCGGTAAAAAAGCGTTGTAAAATACGATGCTCCCCCAGAAGCCAATACTGGCCATCATACTGGCAACAATGGCCAACCAAAGAGAGCTTTCGCCCGAGAAAAAAGCCAAAGCAATACAAGATAATGCGCCCAAATAGCAAAAAAACATCATAAACCCCTTCTTATTTCCCGTATGATCGGCTAAACCGGATAAAAGAGGCGACATCAATGCAACAATAAAAAACGACGCCGATAACGAATACGAGTAGAGTGACGTATTAGACAGAGACAACCCCAAAAAGGATATCTCATCGGGTGTAACCGATTCAAAGTAGATTGGAAATACTGCAGTTGCAATGACCAAGGAATACACGGAGTTAGCCCAATCGTAAAAGGCCCATGCATTTTGTGTGCGTGTAAAGTGTGATTTTCTATATCGCATGGCGCAAATGTAATGTTAAATGAGTGCTCCTTAACAGCATTCGATAAAAATGAATTTTGAAAACCCAAATATTTAACATAATTTGCTCCATCATTTAAATCAATAAAAATATGAATATATCATTTGTCGAAGACCTCATCAAAAAAGCGTCTTATCCAAGCATTACAGTGACGTTTAAAACCCATAGAACAGCGCCTGGTGTAACGCAAGACCCCATCGTTTTAAAGAATTTACGGGCAGAGTTAAAGACACGTTTGGAAAACGAAATGGATAAAAAAGATGCTCTGCTTTGGATGGAGCGTTTTGATAAATTTTCCGGTCTTATAGATCACCAAAATAATCTCGATGGAATGGGCATCTTCCTTGGCGAGAATGTAGGTATGATCAAGCGTTTCCCGTTTGAGCTTCCAAACCGAGTTGTAGTCGATAAAAATTTTGCCACGCGTGACTTGATGGTTAACATCAACAAGAGTCTCCGTTATTACGTAGTGGTTCTGTCTAAGGAAACAGTCGATGTATTTGAAGCTAATGAAGATCGGTTTGGCGACTTAGCTGAAATCGAAGGGTTTCCCATGGAAAATCCAAGAACGCACGCCGACTCGTTGGAAAAAAGTTTTTCCGATACCGAAGACCGATACACTGAAGAGTTTTTCAGAGAGGTGGACGAGCAGTTGAGCGCGTTAATGAAATTGGATGCACTCCCAATCGTGATCGTTGGGGTTCGCAGAATTCGCGATTACTTTACCAAAAAAACCCAGTGGGGCGAACATATTATTGCTGAGTTAGACGGTTCTCGTGATGCAGGAAATGCGTCAAAATGGCTGGGAGATATATGGAAAGAGGTTGGAAACAATCTTACCTCGAGAAAAATAAAACGCATTGAAGACGTCCTTGGCAATGCCAAACCGGAACATACAACAACACTGATTACAGATGCCTACAAACTAGCAAACCAAGGTCGTATTCAGCATTTAATTGTCAATGAAGACGCTCATCAGGCAGCGCGTGTCAATAATGGTAACATAGAACTATTAGACAAAGCTGAAACGCCTGACGATTACGATGACATCATCGATGAAATTGCAGAACGCACCATTATTAATGGTGGGCTTGTTGATTTCTTCTCCAATGGAGCCGTAAATGTCAAATCACCACTAACCGCAATTTTGCGTTACTAATGATGGATATAATTTGGATAATCCTCGGTGGGTTATTTCTTGTTGGCGGCATAGTGGGTTCGGTATTACCTATAATACCGGGCCCACCGGTCGCCTTTCTTGGTATCGTATTCACGCAGCTATCCGACCGAATTAACATTGAAGGAAAATGGATGTGGATACTCGGTATTGCTGCCGTTGTAATCACCATCATCGACTTCATCATCCCATCGTATTTCACCAAGCGATACGGTGCGCATCGAATATCTACGATTTTGTCAATTGTAGGAATGATGATCGGGTTGTTCTTTTTTCCACCCCTCGGACTGATAATAGGTCCGTTCATCGGTGCTTTTGTTGGTGAGCTTTTAGCAGGACGCGTATGGAAACAAGGGGTTAAAAGTGCGTGGGCAACGTTCATCGGCTTTGTTTTTGGAACAATGTTGAAACTTATTTATGCAAGCTACTGTATATTTGTCGCAATATCTAACGCTTAATTTTAGATGATAGCATAGCTAAATAAACAATTACAAGCCAAAAAAAATCGTTTTATGAAAAAATTATTTATCATTCCCATTTTTATTATTGCAACCATTTCTTGTGAGAACTACAGCGAAGAAAACGAACAGCTAAAAGTTGAGTTAGAGAATTTGCAAAACAAATCCATTGAACAAGATGCACTCATAGACGAGTTTGGTGAAACCATGCTTCTCATTCAAAAAAATCTCTCTGAAATAAGGGAGCGTGAAATAAACATCGAAGAAATGTCATCTTCGAGTAAAGAGAAAATGCGCAATGTTGAAAATGAGGTCATGGACGACCTTCAGGCCATAAGCTTAAAAATGGAGGAAAGTA
Organism: Cryomorphaceae bacterium; assembly: GCA_007116495.1. Lineage (GTDB taxonomy): Bacteria > Bacteroidota > Bacteroidia > Flavobacteriales > Schleiferiaceae > CSBr16-58. The sequence continues at coordinate 51,957 of SKIJ01000054.1, forward strand.
AATCAACAATTGAGCGCATGAACAAAACGATTCAAACGCTCGGTGGTCAAAACAGTAAGCTCAAAAAGGTTATTGATAATTTGACCTACGAGATAGCGCAAAAAGACTCATCCATCGTTGTTCTACGCCAAAATCTAGAAAAGAGCAACTTTCGTATCGCAGAGATACAAGGCCAAATGGATGTATTGCGCGAGAAAAAAGAACGCGAACTTACTCAAAAAGAAAACGAACTCAATCGCGCCTATTACATTATGGGCGATTACAAGACCTTAGAAGATAAAAATATCGTTGATAAAACAGGTGGTTTTATTGGCATTGGCAGAGTTAAAACACTTAACAGTGATTTAGATAAATCGTCGTTTACCGAAACAGATAAACGAAACTTAGAACGCCTTGTTGTTGAATCAAAAAAAGCTGAGCTCCTCACCACTCACCCTGCTGATTCTTACGAATGGGAAATGGAAGACAAATTCGTAAAAGCACTTTTAATAAAAGACAAAGCAGCTTTTTGGCGTAGCACAAGTTCAATAGTTATACTCCTAGACTAACGCACACACATGAAAACAGTTCTAATCACCGGAGGCACGGGTCTTATAGGTTCAACATTAAGGTCCTTACTCAAAAAAAAAGGATACAATTACCGTCTTCTCTCAACGCGAAAAAAACTTAGTAACACGTCAGACAACACCTTTTATTGGAATCCGGCCAACGGAGAAATCGACGCTGCTGCTTTTGATGACGTTGACGTCATTGTTCACTTAGCCGGAAGTACCGTTAACCAACCATGGACTAAAAGTGGTAAAGAGTCCATACTTCAAAGTCGATTGCAGAGCACCAATCTACTCAAAGAATCATTGACATCGGTAAAAAAAATACCTCTAATTATAACAGCATCTGCTACGGGAATTTATCCAGATTTAGGCGATGAATGGGTTGATGAAGATCAAACCCCTGATGATGACTTTTTAGCCGATGTTGTTGTTAAATGGGAAAAAGCTACTTTAGAGTTATCTGCATATTGCGATAGATTGGTTACCATGAGAATCGGCGTCGTCTTATCAAGTCGCGGTGGCGCATTTCCTTTAATGGCAAAGGCAACCAAGTACTGGGTTGGAAGTCCATTTGGAAAAGGTGATCAGTACATGTCATGGATTCACGCTACCGATGTTGCAGAGTTTATATATTTCAGTATAAATAACGAACATGTATCCGGCGTCTACAATACCGTAGCTGCTAACCCAGAAACCAACGGTGATTTTATGATGGAGCTTGCAACTGCTATGGATAAGCCCTTTTTCCTTCCTAACATCCCGCAGTTTTTATTAAAACTTGTACTTGGTGAGCGTGCTAATATTCTTCTAAAAGGCGTTCGTGCTTCTAATCAAAAAATCGCCTCTACAGGTTTTGAATATCGCTTTCCTCACATACAAAAAGTGTTTAATCATTCAAAAGTATAAAATAGATATATGTCGTATAAACACCTGTTATTTGGTTTATTTTTATTCATTGGTGCTGTTTCCACAGCACAAGACCAAGGTGAGTTCACCCAACTATTTGATAAAGACGGTGAAAAAGTTGAATTTGACGCATTAATTGATGACATTCAAGATGCTCAAATCATACTCTTTGGCGAGCTCCATGGTGTTGCCGCTACCCACAACATGGAACAAAAACTAGCTCAAAAACTGTTTGAAACGCGTGGCGATCGCCTCATTCTTGGTGGCGAAATGTGGGAGTTTGACCAGCAAATCATTGTTAATGAATATGTTTCCGGTTTAATTACAGACAAACAATTCATCAATGACGGAAGATTATGGCCAAACTTTTCGAGAGATTACCAGGCATTTATTGATGTAGCGCGCAACAATAACCTTCCCTTTGTTGCGACCAATATACCGCGGCGCTACGCGTCTGTGGTATATTACGAAGGTCCGGATAAGCTGCTCGAATTTGAAAAAGCTACGCAAAAGCTACTGCCTAAACTTCCCTTCACATTTGACGAAGACTTACCGATTTACGCCGAAATTGCCGATCAAGTTGGCGGTCACGGAACAAAATATCTTGCCGCTGCTCAAGCGATAAAAGATGCAACCATGGCCATGTACATTCTCAACAATACCAAAAAGAAAAACACGTTTCTTCACATCCACGGCGAATACCACTCTAAAGAGTTTCAAGGTATTTACAACTACATCGCTCAAGAAAAAAGCAAGTGGAAGGTTGTTAGCATCAGTTGTGTCATGCAAAAGGATATTGAAAAACTGGAAGATGATAATTTATCTCGGGCAAATTACATATTTGCTGTAAAAGAGCAACCGGAAAAAGCAGATAACGACTCTGTAGAAGAACATAACCCACACAAGTAATGACAACGATTGCAGATCTCGTCGCCGGATTGGAAGAATGGGCTCCAAAGTCACTACAAGAAGGTTACGACAACAGCGGTCTTCAAATTGGCAACCCGAGTACACAGGTCGAAAAAATTCTATTTTCATTAGACATTACCCCTGAAGTCATTGAGGAAGCTCGGAATAATCAATGCAACATAATCGTTGCTCATCACCCGTTGATTTTTAAATCGCTAAAGCAACTTACCGATCAAACCCTCGTTGAGCAGTGTGTTGCTATGGCCATTCGCTTCGATATAGCCATTTACGCCATTCATACCAATTTAGACAACATTCATACCGGTGTAAACAAAAAAATAGCTGATTTATTAGGTGTTAAGTCTCCACGCATTTTGCAAACCGGCAAATCCCAGCTGAACAAAATTGCCGTACACGTTCCTTATGATCACGCCAAAGACGTAATGAATGCAATGTTCAATGCCGGAGCCGGAGCAATAGGAAATTACAGCGAATGCAGCTTTAGCTTCTCCGGCAGCGGAACATTTAAACCCAATGATGAGGCTAAACCGTTTGTAGGCAACATCGACCAACGACATACAGAAGCTGAACAGAAAGTTGAAGTCATTGCTCCAGATTTTAACGTCCGCAACATTGTTAACAGCATGATAGCTGCGCATCCTTACGAGGAAGTTGCCTACGACGTCGTGCCGTTGCAGAATGTCAATCCCAACGTAGGCTCCGGAATGATTGGTGAGCTCCCCTCCCCAATGGCTAAAAACGAGTTCTTAGATCATATCAAAAAAGCATTCCGCTGCGATGCCATTCGCTACACGTCTAATGGTCCGACAACAATACATCGCGTTGCGTTCTGCGGTGGCTCGGGTAGTTTTCTCATTAATCGCGCAAAACGCGCCAGTGCCGATGCGTTCATTACGGGAGACATTACGTATCATTCGTTCTTTGAATCTACGCAATCATTTATGATTGTGGACATTGGACATTACGAGAGTGAGCAGTTTACTCCTGAACATTTGATGCAGTTTGTAAACAAAAAAATGCCTACTTTTGCCACACTTTTATCGAAAGTAAAAACAAATCCTGTAAACATCCACTAATTATGGCTAAAGAAGTCACCACCGAAGATAAACTGCGTGCCCTTTACGATTTACAAATCATTCATTCCAAAATAGACGAACTAAGATCTGTTCGCGGTGAGCTGCCTCTAGAGGTTGAAGATCTTGAAGACGAAATTGCAGGCTTAGAAACACGATACGAAAAAACAGAGGCTGAATTAGAGGATATCCGTCAAGATATCACATCAAAGGAGAACCTCATTGCTGAGTGCAAAGAAAAAATCAACAAATACGAAGAACAGCAAAAGAATGTTCGCAATAACCGCGAATTTGAAGCGCTGAGCAAAGAAATCGAATTTCAACAATTGGAAATCCAACTGGCCGAAAAACGCATTCGCGAGTTTGGTGCGCGTATCGATGCCAAACAAGAGGTTCTTGATGCTGCTAAAGCACGCCTCGACGAACGCAAATCGCACTTGGAGTTTAAAAAGTCTGAATTAGACAGTATCCTCAACGAAACCAAGAAAGAAGAAGAACTCTTAGAAAAAAAGAGTGTAGAGTTTGAAAAGAAAATTGAACAACGACTTCTCGACGCCTACAAGCGCATTCGCAATCGTGCCAAAAACGGTTTGGCGGTTGTACCCATCGAGCGCGGAGCTTCTGCAGGATCGTTCTTTACCATTCCTCCACAGCGTCAGGTTGAAGTGGCTGCTCGCAAGCGCATCATCACCGATGAGCATTCCGGTCGATTTTTAGTTGATGCCGAACTTGCTCGCGAAGAAGTAGAAAAAATTGATGCCATCATGGCCAAGGGATAAGCGCAAATGCGATTGCTTAGCACATATTCACTAAAAAGGACAACTATAGGGTTGTCCTTTTTACTTTTTGCGCAGTGTGTAATTGCGGTGCCACCCTCACAAAACTATGTTACGGCTTATGAATATGCGTGGCAACTGCGTTTAAACGAAGCAGAAAGTGTGGCACTACAAAAAAATGAAAGAGAGCACATTAAAGGAATTGCTACATTTTTGCGAGGGTACATCAGCGATGAGGAAACGCAATACAAGCAAACCACCGGTGAATTGTCAAATGTTATTTCGAAACTGCAAAAAGAAGACGATTCGTTTTCTAAAACTGCAATTGCTGAACTCTACATACTATCGGCCAGTTTGAAGGCCAAACACGGAAATCGCATTGCTGCTGCACTGGACTTTTGGAGAGGCTATAGGAAGGCAAAATCCAACCTCAATAAGTACTCCGGTTACCTTCCTGCTGAACTTCACTGGGGCATCATTGAATGTGGCTTGGGTAGTTTACCGGCGCATCTACAACAGTATTTATCTTGGGTAGGGTTCAGTGGCGATTTGGATGAAGGCATTGAACGATTAAAAGCGTGTTATGCGCAAACCAAAAGCGAAGTCGATTGGAAGCACCTCTCCATTCTTACCGGATTGGCATACGTTACCACCCAAGTGCAGTTGAACAATCAAAACCACGTCAACCTTGAAAACATAGGACTAAACCCATTACAGTCTCCCATTACGGTGGCCATTGAAGCGAAGCTGTTATTTGACAACAGCAAGGCACAACAAGCATACGATTTGATGGAAAAACACCAATACCACCCCAATGCATCTGTATTCCCCTACCTCACCTATACCCACGGCCGGATTGCGGTAACGGTGAACAAAACCAACGCCGCAGACCTACTAAATGCATTTATAGACCAAACAGAGGGTGACTTTTTTGTTGCTTCAGCACATCGCTATTTGTGGTGGCATTATACACTATTAGACAACCACGCGTTGGCAAAACATCACAGAGAAGCCATCAAATGCAACAATCGCAACAACACGCTTACGGGGGCAGACCAACTGGCGGTATACGAAGCGCAATTTGATCTCAACAAACACTTACTTGATGCCCGCCTGCTCTATGACCGTGGTGCGTTTTCAAAGTGCATTCGTCATTTGACCTCACAACGCGCCAACGACATCTGCAAGAACGATCGCGAACGCGGTGAATATTTTTACCGTTTGGGCAGATGTCATCAAAACCTGAATCAAAACCAAGAAGCACTCAAACGTCTTGATCAAAGCATTGCCTTTTTCAACAATTTGGAAACATTTGAACGCGGCAATGCATTGATACAAGCAGGGAGCATTAACGAGCATTTAGACGATTGCAAAAGAGCAACAGAGTACTACAAACAAGCACTTTCCTTCTCCGATTACCCATTTGTGGAAGGTCTACACCAAAAAGCAAAATCAGGCATTAAGCGTTGTAAATAATAAACATGGATCATCCCGACTTTTCTTTCCTCAATGACATCGTTGTCATATTGGGCCTCGCCGCAGTTGTAAGCTTGGTGTTTAAGCGTTTTAATGCGCCAACCATCATAGGGTTTTTGATTACCGGAATTGCCTTTGGCCCGGCAGGGTTGAAGCTTGTACAAGCATCTAACGGTGTTGAAACACTTGCCGAAGTGGGCGTTATATTTTTGCTTTTCATCATTGGTTTGGAGTTTTCTCTTAAGAGCTTAGCTGCCATGCGCAAAAGCGTATTTATTGGTGGTGGACTGCAGGTCGGGATTACCATCGCCATCGTCACTACGGTTTTTTTACTGCTTGGCAAACCGTCACAAAATGCATTATTTGCCGGGTTTCTCGTTGCGCTGAGTTCCACGGCTATTGTTCTCAAACTTCTACAGGAAAAAGGTGAAATCCACTCCCCACAAGGAAAGATGGCCTTGTCCATCCTCATTTTCCAAGACATCATCGTGGTTCCAATGATGCTATTTGCACCCATCCTCGCAGGCCAAGCGCAAAACCCCTGGTTTGAGTTGGGTGTTCTATTGGTTAAAGTCGTGGTGTTTTTATTTGCGGTTCTCTTGCTTGCGCGTTACGTGTTTCCTCGCATCCTATTTGAAGTAGCCAAAACGCGTAGTCAGGAACTGTTCATTCTTGTCATACTTGTAACCTGCTTTGCGGTAGCGGGAATTAGTGCAGAATTGGGGTTGTCGCTGGCACTAGGTGCTTTTTTGGCCGGCCTCATCATTTCCGAATCAGAATACAGCCATCAAGCAATTGCGCAAGCCATTCCTTTTCGAGAAGTGTTCATCAGCATCTTCTTTATATCCATTGGTATGCTTGTAGATTTGACATTCTTCTTCAATAACATCCACTGGATTATTCTGCTTACATTAGGTGTATTCTTTTTAAAAACAACTGTAGTTGCCTTTGGTGTATATTTACTTAAGTTTCCTGTGCGCACTGCCATACTCACAGGACTTTCGCTTTTTCAAGTTGGCGAGTTCTCCTTTATTTTGGCCAAAGTGGGCATCAACTACGAACTGATCGACGACATAACATACCAGTATTTTTTGGCAATGAGCATACTGAGTATGGGACTTACTCCGCTTGTACTCAACAAACGCGATGAAATATGCCGCCTGTTTGACCGTACCGGTTTACCAAAGCAAGCCGAAGCCATTCGTCGCTCTAAAGGAACAAATCAAAACGACGAAAATGAAACACCTCTTGAAGACCACATCATCATCATTGGATACGGTATAAATGGTAAAAATGTGAGTCGTGCTGCACAATTTGCGCAAATCCCCTACGTAGTGATTGAAATGAATCCAGAAACGGTTAAACGGGAGTCGAATAATGGCATACCTATTTTTTACGGTGATGCCGCCCATCAACACATTCTTGACCACGTTAACGTCGAAAAATCAAAAGTTGTTGTCGTGGCCATTTCGGATCCCCAGTCGACTAGACAAATCATCACCAATATTCGTCAGTACAATCAACAGATTCACGTTATTGTACGCACACGGTTTGTCAGCGAGATTGAAGACAGCATTCGTTTGGGTGCCGACGAAGTCATACC